>NZ_JBHLWV010000013.1:0-186814 GCF_042432625.1 Gordonia phosphorivorans
GCATCGCCACCAACCCCATCGCCACCGTGAGCCGCGTCGACGCGCCCAGCAACCGCACCCCCAGCACCACCGCCCCGCACACCAGTGAGAAGTTGGCCCCGGAGACCGCGGTCAGATGGGTCAGGCCGGCCGACGAGAAGTTGGTTCGCAAACCGTGGTCGAGCTCACCGGTGTCGCCGAGCACCAGTCCCGGCAGCAGCCCCGCCGCGCGCGGCGGCAACGCGCGCGCCGCCGACTCCCGCAGCCGGGCGCGGACCCGACCGGCCCACCGCTGCCACGCCGGCGCGGCCCCCACCACCCGTGGCTCGTCGACGGCGGTCAGCCGGGCCGCGACCAGGCGATCGGCGGGTCCTGGCGACGCCGGCCGAACCCGTACCCGCACCGAAAGACGCTCCCCGGGAACGGTTTCCGGCAGCTCGGACAGGCGCGCCAGCAGCACGGCGTCGACCTGCCGCAGCCGGCGTCCCTCGGCTGCGAGTATCTTCACCGGCAACCGGACGCCGCCGTTGCCGGCGAAGACCTGTCCGTCGCCGGTCACCTGCACCGTCACCCGAGGTTTGCCCTCCAGGGTGCGCACCGGCGACGACTCGACCAGGCCGATCCGGATCGCGCACACCACCCCCGCGGCGGCGGCCACCCCGCACACCCCGGCCACGGTGGCCGCCATCGCCGCCCGTCGGTGCCGCAACAGGATCCAGCCCACCGCCGCGGCGAGTATCCACCCCGCGGTGAACAGGAGCGTGGCGCCCAGCGGCAGCCACAACGCCAACGCGCACGTCACCCAGCACGCCGCCGCGGGGCCGGCCAGCCGCAGGTCCACGGCGCTCAGCCCACCGTCACCGCATCGCGCAGCTTGGCCAACCGTGCCGGGCCGATCCCGTCCACCTCGGCCAGCTGATCCACCGAAGTGAAGCCGCCGTGCTGCTCGCGCCAGGCGATGATCGCCTGGGCGGTCACCGGTCCGACGCCGGGCAGGGTGTCGAGCTGGGCGACGGTGGCGGTGTTGAGATCGACCTTGGCCGCGGCGACGGGTGCGCGGCCGCCGCGCGCCCCGTCGCCTGCCGCCCCGCCGCCTGTTGCCGGGCCGCCGCCCGAGGACACCACCGCGCTGCGGACCGAGGCGGCGCCGTGCTCGCGCGTGCCGACGAGGACCTGGTCGCCGTCGTGCAGGATCTGCGCCAGGTTCAGGCTGAGCACGTCGGCCTGCGCGCGCGTCCCGCCCGCCCGTTCCAGGGCCTGCGCCACCCGCGAGTTCGGCGCCAAGCGGACCAGCCCCGGCTTGTGCACCAGCCCCGCGACGCTGACCACGATCTCGGTGCCCGGCGACGTCGCCGACGGCGGCCCGTCCGGTGCCTGCCCGTCCGAGGGCTGCCCGTCCGCCGGTGGGCCGGGATCGCCGCCGGCCTCGGCGCTGGGCGTCGGCCCGGCCGAGGCAGGCAGGTCCACCAGCGGCGCCGCCGGTTCGGTACTGCGCACCAGCGTGAAGCCCGCGATCACGCAGGCGAGGACGCCGACGCCGATCAGTGCCAGGGCCGCGGGCGGGAGCATGGCCAGGCGTCGCCGCGGCGGCTCACCCCAGTCGTCCCCGAACCCGTCGGTCTCGGAACCGTCCGCACGGCGCTCGTCGCCGTAATCCTCGTCGCCGTAGTCCCCGTCGCCGTAATCCTCGTCGAACGGTTCGGGTTCCGGCTCGGCGTCGAGGACCTCATCCCACGCCTCAACGGTTCCGGCCCCGTCCCCGTCTGACCCCGACTCCCCGGACCCCGGCCGCCCGGACCAGGCGCGCCGACCGGCGGGTGTGTCCAACCAGCGGGGCATCTCGGTGGCGCCCCACTCATCGAGCGTCTGTGGCGGCGCGGAATCGTCCGGCCGACCACGCGGGAGGATGCGATCGAGCGGGTTGCTCGCGGTGCTGGAGGATCGCCTGGTCATACCGCGACGTTAAGCCGCCGCCGTGTCCTGGTTCGAGACTGTCGGCGCGCACCCTGTGGAGACCGACGAGTATCCACACGCCGCCGACGGCGGGGTTGCGGCCGGGCCGGGTCAGTCGAGCCGGGTCAGACCGCGGCCGACGGTGACGCCGACCGCGCCGCGACCGACGTGAATGCCGAGCACCGCACCCAGATCCACCACGATCGACGAGGTGACGTGGGGCAGACGATCGAGCACGCTCTGGTGCACCTGCACCGCCAGCTCGGGCGCGTGGCAGTGCTGAACGGCGAGGGTCACCTCGTCGTCGCCGACCGACTCGACGATGGTGTCGACCATCTTCTTCACGGCCTTGGTCATGGTGCGTTGGCGTTCGAGCAGGGCCAGCACGCCGTCGGACATCTGCAGGATCGGCTTGATCGACAGCGCCGACCCGAGCAGGTGACTGGCCGTGCTGATCCGACCGCTGTTGCGCAGGTTCTCCAGGGTCTGCACGCACATCAACGACTCGGCGGTGGCGGCGGCGCGCACGGCGGCCTCGTACACCCCGTCCCGGTCGGCGCCGGCCTCGGCCGCCTGTGCGGCCGCGAGCACGGTCAACCCCACCGACACTCCCGCGGCCCGCGAATCGACCACACGCAGCATGTCGCCCAGTTCTTCGGCGGCCAGCCGGGCCGCCGCCCAGGTGCCGGACAGCCTGCGGGACATGTGCACCGCGACCACTCCGTCGCCGTCGCTGCGCTCGATGGCCGCGCGGTAGACGTCGATCAGGTCCTGCGGGTTGGCCCCGGAGGTGGTGGCTCCCGGCGTGGAGATCACGTCGCTGGGGATGTCGTCGATGCCTTCGAGATACTCGACGCCGTCGGGCATGGTCACGTGCAGCGGGACCTGCACCACTCCATAGCGGTCGGCCAGTGACACGGGCAACCGCGACGACGAGTCGGTGACGACGATGACAGGCACCCCTACAACTTAGCCGGAGCGCTCAACCCCGCTCCCGCCGCCCGGCAGCTGCGCGGCCACCGCGGGCGCGACCAGCTCGGCGATCGCCTCGTGCGTGTGCAGACCCCAGTGGATGCCGTCGGGGTTCATGGTCTCCGGCGCGTCGGCGAAGTCGGCCGCGGTGATCGGATAGAAGTCGACGATCGGCAGATCGTGCCGGCGCGCCCACCGCTCGATGGCCGAACTGGTCGGCACCCGACCGGGGTGCGCGTGACCGTAGTAGGGACTGGCGTGCGTCGGCGGCAGCGCGACGATGATCGGCAGTTCCGGGCGCAGGTGCGCCAGGGAGGCGCGCACCTTCTCGTAGTAGTCGACGGTCACCGTCGGCGGCAACGCCATCGGCCAGCCGAGCGCCGACAGCCGCGGCTGCAGCCACCCGTACGCACCGCGCACCCGTTCCCGCAGGGCCGCCGGGCGCACGTATCGGATCTGCTCGCGGAACGCGGTCGGCAGCGGCGACGGCAGCGAATCCATGCCGCCGTAGGCGAGCACCACCACGTCGGCCTTGCCCAGGTTGGCCCAGATCCGCGGATCCTGCGTCACCGCCCACCAGATGTCGCGACTGGTCCAGCCGATGCGCGCGTGCAGTTCCACCGGCCGCCCGAGGGCGGCGCCGACCCGGTTGGGCCAGATCTGTTCGTCGTCGGCGGACAGGCCGCCCACCGGGCCGTAGAACGACAGCGAATCCGCCAGCACCAGGATCGATCCCGGTTCGGTGGGCGTGGTCTTCTCGGTCACTGCACTCCCGGGTCGGCGGGGTCGGTCTGATTCCACACGTCCAGCGCATTCCAGACGTCCAGGCGCCACGTCGGCGGCTCACCGGGCAGGCTGTGCCCGGACAACTGCACCCAACTGGTGTTGGCCAACCCGCCGAGCACCGGCCAGTTGGCCACCGGCAGGTCCAGCAGGCGGGCGGTCATCGCGGCGATCACGCCGCCGTGCGCCACCATCACCACCGGAGCCTCGGGATTGGCGCCCTGCCCCCAGTCGAGCAACGCGTCGACCAGTTCGGTCACCACCGGCACCGCTCGAGCGGCGACGTCCACGCGGCTCTCGCCGCCGGGCGGCGTCCAGGTGGCGTCGTCGCGCCAGATGCGGCGGGCGCCCGGCATGGCCGCATCCACCTCGTGGTGGGTCAACCCCTGCCAGTAGCCCAGGTGCGTCTCACGCAGGCGGGAGTCGGCGATCACCTCGAGGCCGGTCTCCGCGCCCAGCGCGAGCGCGGTGTCGTAGGCGCGCTTGAGATCCGAGGACAGGATCATCCGCGGAGACCGGGCCGCCAGCACCTTGGCCGCGCGTTCGGCCTGGGTCACCCCCACCGGCGACAGCTCGGTGTTCAGGTGCCCCTGCATCCGACGGCCGACGTTGTAGTCGGTCTGGCCGTGCCGGAACAGCACGAGGCGCCGCACGATCGGCGTGAGCCGCTCCACGCTGGTGTCGCCCTGATCGGGTTCGAAACTCATGCCTCGTCCGCGGCGGCCTCGAGCCCTTCGATCTCCACGATCGGGCCGTCGGCCCACAGCCGTTCGAGGCCGTAGAAGTCGCGTTCCTCACCGTGCTGGACGTGGATCACCACGTCGCCGTAGTCCAGGAGGGCCCATCGACCCTCCCGGGTGCCCTCGCGACGCAGCGGCTGATGCCCGGCCTCGCGGAGGCGGTCCTCGATCTCCTCGGTGATCGCGTTCACCTGACGTTCGTTGTCGGCGGAGGCGATCACGAACAGGTCGGTGATGACCAGCAGATCGGACACGTCGATCACCACGACGTTCTCGGCTTTGCGGGCGGCCGCGGCGTGCGCGGCGACGGTCGCCAGTGCGCGGGCGTCTTCGGTTGCGGTCACGGGGATTCCTTTCGATACAGGCCGTGCTTGCTGATGTACTGGACCACGCCGTCGGGCACCAGGTACCAGACCGGGCGACCCTGCCGAGCGCGAACGCGGCAATCGGTGGACGAGATCGCCAGGGCCGGGATCTCCATGGTCTGCAGTGCATCGGCGGGTTTGGTCGCCAGATAGTCGGCCAAGTGGGTGACGTCGAGGGCGTATCCCGGGCGTGAGACGCCGATGAAACTCGCCAGCTCGAACAATTCCTCCCAATTCTGCCAGGTCAGAATGGTCTCGAGCGCATCGGCTCCGGTGATGAAGAACAATTCGTCCCGCGGGTACTCGCGGCGCAGGTCACCGAGTGTGTCCACCGTGTACGTGACGCCGGACCGATCGATGTCGACGCGGCTGACGGTGAAGTCCGGGTTCGACGCGGTCGCGATCACCGTCATCAGATACCGGTGTTCGGCCGCGGACACGGTGCGGGCGACGACGCCGTCGGCCGTGCCCTCCTTCTGCCAGGGACGTCCGGTGGGGACGAAGATCACCTCGTCGAGCCCGAACTGGTGCGCCACTTCGCTGCCGGCCACCAAGTGCCCGTTGTGAATCGGATCGAAGGTGCCACCCATGATGCCGATTCGGCGCGGGGTGTACGGCACATCAGACATGGATGCAGAGCTTACGCGTGCGCTCGGGCGGCCTGCGTCCGGTGTCACACCGGCAGCAGGTTCGCGATCACCCGGCCGAGTTGCTCGGCGTTGCGGCACTCGTACATGTCGATCACCTCGCCGTACCGGCCGGCGATGGAGTCGCCGGTGTCCCAGTTCTCACGCCGTTCGGGATTGAGCCAGTACGCGTTGCGCACCCGTTCCCGCAGGACCGCAAGCGAATCGACGCTGGAGAGCGCGTAGTTGTTGCGCGCGTCCCCGAGGATCAGCAGCGCACCGCGATGGGTCAGCGAGTCGAGGTAGTTCTCGACGAAACCGCGGAGCATGTGCCCGTAGTCCGAATGACCGCCGCGGGTGCTGATGCGGGCCTCGCGCAGCATGGTGGTCATCCGCTCCCCGAACTGGTCGTCGGCGTTGGACCTGTCGAAGTAGTCGGTCACCTCGTCGACGGTGTCGACGAAGGCGAACACGCGCACGTTGGAGAACTGTTGGCGCAGTGCGTACACCAGCTGCAGCGTGAACGACGAGAAGCCGGACACCGAGCCGGAGACGTCGCAGATCACCACCAGTTCGGGTTTGCCCGGGCGCGGCTTGCGGTGCCGCAGTTCGATGGGCACTCCGCCGGTCGACATCGAAGCGCGCAGCGTGGACCGGATGTCGACCGCTCCCCTGTTGTTGCGCCGACGCCGGAACTCCAGCTTGGCCGCCAGCAGGCGCGCGATGGGATCAATGGTGCGCCGCAGCTTGGCCATGTCCTGCGGATTGGCGGAGAAGAAGTCGATCTGTTCGGGCAGCTTCGGCACCGCGTAGGCGGCCACCTCGTCGCGGCCGCGCAGCGCCGACATCCGGCGTTGCACCTCGGTCTCCACGGCCGCCCGCAGCTGCAGGGTGGCATCGCGGGCGGCGCGGCGGGTGAGGGCGTCGGTGCCTGCCCGTTCCCCGTCCTCGCGCGGCATGCCCGCCGCCATCGCGGCCGCGATGCGGGCGATCAGCGTCTGCGGCGAGATCGCCGACATCGCCTGATACACCGAGTAGCTTTCGCCGCGCGCCGAGTCGTACTGGCCCACCTCGTTGACGATGGCGGCCACCAGCTGATCGAACCGCCCGTCGGCGCGTGCCTCGTCGTCGGCCAGGATGTCGGCGGTCATCTCGCGCAGCGCCTCCACGTCGACCTCGCCGTCCGCGGTCCGCGGCACCGCCAACGCGCCCGCCCGCGCGGTGTGGCCCAGCGGGAACCACAGCTCGAAGCACAGGTCGAACGTGTCCCGGTGCAGGTGATCGGACAGCAGAGTCGCCGCCAATCCCTCGCGCAGGCTGTTGCGATCGAGCAGGTCCAGGACTTCCATCGCCTGGCCGGCGTCGATCAGATTCGACGGACCGACGACGATGCCCCGCGCGCGCAGATCCTCGACGAAACCGGTGAGGGTGTCGACGAGTTCCTGCGCGGCGCCAGGCTGCGGCCGCGGCGGGCGGGAGTCGGTCACCGCTAGTCCAGTTTCAGCTCGCGCACGGCGGTGAGGACGTCGGCGCGGTGTTTGAGCACCACGCCGAGGGTGCGCTTGAGCAGCGAGTCCGACACCCGGCCGTCGTGTTCCTCCGCCGTTCCGGTGACCATCGCCAGCAGCGTGTTGCCCCAGTCGATGGTCTCGGCCACCGACGGCTTCTTGCGGATGTCCAGCCCGCGCAGCACACCCACGATGCGCACCACCTCGGCAGCCAGGTTCTCCGGCAGGTTCGGCACACGGGAGGCGAGGATCTCGCGTTCGAGATCTGCGTCGGGGAAGTCGATGTAGAGGTACAGGCAGCGCCGCTTGAGCGCTTCGGACAGTTCCCGGTTGGCGTTGGACGTCAGCAGCACGATGGGCCGACGCTGTGCCACGACCGTCCCCATCTCCGGAATGGTGATCGCGAAGTCGGAGAGGATCTCCAGCAGGAGACCTTCCATGTCGACGTCGGCCTTGTCGATCTCGTCGATCAGCAGCACGGTCGGCGTCTCGCGCGAGATCGCGGTGAGCAGCGGTCGGGCCAGCAGGAACTCTTCGGAGAAGATGTCGTCCTTGGTGGCATCCCAGTCGCGCTGCCCGGCGGCCTGGATCGCGAGGATCTGCTTGGCGTGATTCCACTCGTACAGCGCGCGGGCCTCGTCGATGCCCTCGTAGCACTGCAGCCGGACCAGGTCGGCGCCGGTGGCGCCGGCGATGGCGCGGGCCAGTTCGGTCTTGCCGACGCCGGCCGGCCCCTCCACCAGCAGCGGCTTGCCGAGGCGGTCGGCCAGGTAGGCGGCGGTCGCGGTGGCTTCGTCGGCGAGATAGCCGGTGGTCTTGAGCTTGGCCACCACGTCGGCGGTGCTCTCGAAGCTCGGCACGATGGTGTCGGCGGCGCTCATGCCGGACGCACCTGTCCGTCGCCCCAGACGATCCACTTGGACGAGGTCAGTTCGGGCAGACCCATCGGTCCGCGGGCGTGCAGCTTCTGCGTGGAGATGCCGATCTCGGCGCCGAAGCCGAACTGCTCGCCGTCGGTGAACGCGGTGGAGGCGTTGACCATCACCGCGGCCGCATCCACGCGGGCGGTGAAGTCGCGGGCCGCCGACGACTCGCCGGTGATGATGGCCTCGGTGTGGCCGGTGCCGTAGGTCTCGATGTGGTCGACGGCGGCGTCGAGGTCGTCGACCACCTTCAGCGCGACGTCCAGCGACAGGTACTCGGCGTGCCAATCGGCCTCGGTGGCCGGCTCCATGCCGGGCTCCTCACCGTGCACGGTGACCCCCTGCCCCTGCAGCGCGGTCACGATCGGCGCCAGCGCGACGTCGGCGATGGCCCGGTCGATCAGCACCGTTTCGACGGTGTTGCACACGCTGGGGCGTCGGGTCTTGGCGTTGAGGATGACGTTCAACGCGGTGTCCAGGTCGGCCGCGGAATGAACGTAGATGTGGCAGTTGCCCGAGCCGGTCTCGATGGTGGGCACGGTGGCGTTCTCCACGACGGTGGAGATCAGGCCGGCCCCGCCCCGGGGGATCACCACGTCCACCAGGCCGCGCGCCTGGATCAGCGCGGTGACGCTGGCGCGGTCTTCGCTGGGCAGCAGGGCGACGGCGTCCGGATTGATCCCGTGGTCCACAAGCACCCCGCGCAAGACCTCGACCAGCGCCTTGTTGGAGCTCGCGGCCGACGACGAGCCGCGCAGCAGCACGGCGTTGCCCGCCTTGAACGAGATGCCGAAACCGTCGACGGTCACGTTGGGGCGCGCCTCGTACACGAAGCCGACCACGCCGAGCGGGACGCGCACCTGCCGCAGTTCCAGACCGTTGGGCAGGGTCTTGCCCTGCACCACCACCCCGACCGGGTCGGGCAGCGCGGCCACCTGGCGGAGGCCGTCGGTGATGCCCGCGATCCGCTCGGGCGTCAGCCGCAGGCGGTCGACGAGGGCGGCCTCGGTGCCGTTCGCCTCGGCGCGGGCCACGTCCTCGGCGTTGGCGGCCAGCAGTTCCTCGGCCGCGGCGTCCAATGCGGCGGCGGCCGCGAGGAGCACCTCGTTCTTGGTGGCGGTGGTCAGGGTGGTCAGCCCGCGGGCTGCCTTCTTCGCGGCCTGGGCCTGCGCGCGGACCACCTCGTCGACGGTCTGCGCGTCGCGGGTTTCGGGGGTGCTCACACTCATGCCGTCCAGGTTAGACGCCGTCGGCGAGTGGCCGTCGTCGGCCATGAAGCCCCCGCGGTCAGTCGACGACGAGAGTCCCCGGCACGGCCGTCCGCCGGGCGATCGCGGCGGCCGCGATCGTGCTGCGCGCACCCAGCATGTCGTTGCGCGGGGAACCACCCCCGGCCAGGGCATTCGTGACAAAATGGGGCGATGAAGAAGATCGGCAAGTGGCTCACCTGGTCCGGGCTCGTCATCGCCATCGTCGCGGTGGCCGTCGGCATCGTCCTGGCGGTCATCGGCTTCGGTAAGTTGGCCGACGTCGTCAACGACTCGTTCCGCATCACCGGCCCCACCGAGTACGTGGCCGAGGCCGACTCGAAGCTGGTCCTCTACTCCGCCAGCACCGGCATCCTCACTCCGGACTGCGCCGCCACCGGTCCCGCTCCCGTCGAGCGCGGCACGGTGTCCGGCGACATGACCTTCGACTTCAACGGCGACTCGGTGACCTCGTTCGGCTCGCTCCGGTTCCCGCAGGCCGGCACCTACACCATCGACTGTGATTCCGTGGTGGTCGCCGGACCGGAACTGCCGGTCGGCGGCATCCTCACCGGTGCGGGCGGCGTGCTCCTGGCGGTCTTCGGCGGCGGCCTGGGCGGGCTCCTGCTGGTGATCGGGGTGATCCTGTGGGCCGTGGGCGCCAATCGCGCCAAGACCCCACCGCCCGCCGCCTGGCAGCCCGGCCCGCAGTATCCGATCAGCGGCTACCCCGGCCAGCAGGCCCCCGGCCAGCCGTACCCGGGTCAGCCGTACCCCGGTCAGCCGTACTCGGGTCAGCCCGACTATCAGCCCGGCGGACCCGAGGACTACCGGCCCTCGACCCCCGACGATCCGAACCGCCCCTAGCGGCACTCGTCGAGAGCCGTCGCCAGCACCCGGCGCGACCCCGCGTCCACCGGGAGTCGGTAGGCGGCCGAGACCGTGACGAAGCCGATCGCGTACTGACACCAGAAGCCGCGGAGCTCGGGCATCCACCGCGCCGGTTCCAGGTCCGACTTGGCCTGGTTGCTCGGTCCGTCGACGGCGAGCAGGTTCGCGGGATCGTTGGCGAAGGCCACCCGACGCGACGGCGGCCAGGCCCACGCGCCCATGTCCCACGCGTACGCCAGCGGCACCAGGTGATCGATCTGCACCCGCGCCGACCCGGCGCCCCGCGCGAACACGATCTCGCGACCGCTGTACGGACTGCGCAGCCGACCCGCCGCCACGGCCGCCGGGCATCCCGACGTCGGAAGAGACTTGGTCACCGCCAGGTCCCTCCGCAGGATGTCGTTGCGCGTATCGCAGCCGTTGCCCGCTTCCCCGACCCCGCCGTGATCGGTCCACGCGGCGCCGAACGCGGTCCGCAGATAGGCCGCCTGCGGCGTCAGCCTGCCCCCGACCACGTCGAGCGCGGCCAGTTCCGTACGCGCCCGCGCCACCCGCTCGGCCGGCACCTGTGGCGCTTGGGGTGCAGACGGCAGGCCGAGTCCGACGGCCACCAGCACCGCGGTGACGGCGAAACCCACCAGCGCCGTCCAGTGCCGGCCGGTGAGCGGGATGCGACCGTCCCGACGGCGGTGCCGCGCGGTCGCGATGCGTACGGCGATGTCCCGGTGCAGTGCGTGCATTGATGAGCCCCGACCTTTAGACGCGGCCGGCGCCGATCCGGTTCCCGCGCCACGCGGCGCCCGCCCGGGGTCAGGACTTCTCGAGATACCCCAACTTGGAGGGCAGCAGGATGGCGTCGACGAGCGCCGCCAGCGCGGGATGGTCGGCCAGGGGCAGGTCGGCCGACACGATCTCGGTGGCCACCTCCCGCGCATCGGCGATCACCTCGGCGTCGTCGAGCAGCGACAGGAAGTGCAGCGACGAGTTGCCGCCGGACTGCGCCGATCCCAGCACATCGCCTTCGCGCCTCGCCTCCAGGTCGATGCGCGCCAACTCGAAACCGTCGTTGGACCCGGCCACCGCCTCGAGGCGGTCATAGGCCTTGGTGCCGGGTGCGAAGGTGGTCATCAGCAGGCACAGCCCGGCGTGCCGACCACGCCCGACACGACCGCGCAGCTGGTGCAGCTGACTCACCCCGAAACGCTCGGCGTTCACGATCGCCATCATCGTCGCGTTGGGCACGTCCACACCGACCTCGATGACCGTGGTGGAGACGAGAACGTCCAGTTCCCCGCGGGTGAACCGGTCCATCACCTCGTTCTTCTCGTCGCCGGGCATGCGGCCGTGGAGGTAGTCGATGGACCGGTGCGCTAGCGGACCGGATTCGGCCAGCGCCTGCCACTGGTCGAGCACCGAGACCGGCGGGACCCCGCCCTTGTCGTCGACCTTGGACTTCTCATCGCCGATACGGGTGCAGACCACGTACACCTGGCGCCCCTGGTCCACTTCCTCCGCGGCCCGCTCCCACACCCGGTCGACCCACTTGGCGTTGCCCATCGGGACCACGGTGCTCGCGATCGGCTGACGCCCACGGGGCAACTCGGTCAGGGTGGAGGTCTCCAGATCGCCGAACGTGGTCATCGCGACCGTCCGCGGAATCGGCGTCGCGGTCATCACCAGGAAGTGCGGACGGTTGATCCGCCCCTTCTCGCGCAGGACGTCCCGCTGCTCGACGCCGAAGCGGTGCTGTTCGTCGACCACCACCAGGCCCAGATCGAAGAAGTCGACCTTGTCTTCCAACAGGGCGTGCGTGCCGATGACGATGCCGGCCTGCCCGGTCATGATGTCCAGCAGATTCTGTTTGCGCTCGGCCGTCTTCTGCGAACCGGTGAGCAGCGCCACCTGGGTGGCACCGTCGGCCGCGCCCAGCTGGCCGCCGCGGGCCAGGTCGCCCAGCATGGTCAGCACGGTGCGATAGTGCTGCGCCGCAAGAACTTCCGTCGGCGCCAGAATCGCGCACTGATGACCGTTGTCCACCACCCGCAGCATCACCAGCAGCGAGACGAGTGTCTTACCCGAGCCCACCTCACCCTGCAGGAGGCGGTTCATCGGGTGCGCGGCGCCGATGTCGGCCGCGATCTCGTCGACCACCGTGCGCTGCCCGGCGGTCAGCTCGAAGGGCAGCCGCTGCAGCAGCTGATCCTCCAACCCGCCCGGCACGTGCGGGCACGCGTGGGCCGATTCGGTGCCCGCCGCGATCCGCCGCTGCGCCAGCGTGGTCTGCATGGCGAGCGCCTCGTCGAACTTGAGCCGCCGCGCGGCGGCGTCCACGTCGTGCTGGGAGTCGGGCAGGTGGATGAGGCGAAGCGCCTCATCGCTGGTCATCAGACCCCGCTCGGCGCGCTGCTGCTCGGTGAGCGCGTCGGGGGTGGGCCCGAGGTCGGCGAGGACCCGCCGCACCGCGCGCCAGATCTCCCAGGTCTGGATCTTCTTGGTCGCCGGATACATCGGCACCAGGTCGCGAGCGAACGAGTCCATGTCCTCCGCGGTGGCGACCCGGTCCGGATCCTGCTCTGCCTGGTCGGTGTACATGTCCGTCAGCAGGGTGGTGCCGATGGCATCCTCGTGCGCCAGGTCGGGCAGGATCAGCCACTCCGGATGGGACAGCTGGATCTGGTCGCGGAAGTACTTCACCGTGCCCGCCAGACCCATGTGGGTACCCGGTAACAGCTTGCGCTTCATCCACTTGGCGTTGAAGAAGCTGACCTCGTAGTCGCGCCGCCCGTCGTTGACCACCACCTTGAGGAAGCTGCCGGGCTTGCGCTTCATCGGGATCGTCTCGGTGCGCTTCACGTGGCCCATCACGTTGATCCACGTACCAGGCTCCGGGCGTTCGGTGTCGCTGTTGCGGCCCCGCACCAGGTACCGCCGGGGCGCATAGCGCAACAGCTCGCCGACGGTCACCAACTCCAGATCGGCGAGCTTGGCCACCGACTCGGGCGCCAGTGCCGTCGCCGACAGTTCGGTGGTCAGCGTCAACGACCCGCGATGGTCGGACATGGCGCTACTCCACGCCGATCTGGAGCAGCTGGCTGGACTGCCCGCCCTGGTAGAGCGCCAGCTCGATGCCGGGATACTCCCGCCGCAGGTGGTGCCCGATGTCCTCGCGCACCTGGTCGCTCAGTTCCGCGCCCGCCAGGATCGTCACCATCTCGCCGCCGGTGGCCAGCATGAGGTCGATCAAGGCGGTGGCCGCCTCGGCCTGATTCTTGGCGATCACCAACACGTCCGAACCGATCAGCCCGAGGGTGTCGCCGATCTCGCAGGTGCCGGCCAGGGTCATGATCTTGCTGTTGGACCGACGCAGTGACCCCCAGCGGGTGGCGGCGGCCGCCTCCGCCATGGCGAACGCATCCACGTCCGGTGACTCCCCCGGATCGTGCACGGCCAGGGCCGACAGGCACTGCACCATGGACAGCGTCGGCAGGAAGACCAGCGAGCGCAGGGCCGAGCGGGCCTTGGCGCCCACCGACACCAGGTCGGCCGAGGCGATCATGCCGTTGCCCATCACGATGGTGTGCGCACTGTCGGCGGACCGGATCGCCTCGGCGACCGTCGCCGGATGCACGCCGTGGTCGGTGCGCACCACCGCGGCCCCCGCCGCGGTGAACAACTCCTGCGCACCGTCGCCCTGCGCCAAGACCAACACCGCGCGCTTGTTCCGCGGCGGCGGCTCGTTGGCGCCCGGCCGACTGCGGTGCTCGTCGAGCAGGAAGCAGCTGATGCGGATGTCGCGCACGTGCCCCACCCGCAGACCCGCTTCGATGGCCTCGCCCGGCTCATCGGTATGCACGTGCACGGAGAACTGCTCGGAGGCGGTCGAGCTGTCGCCGACGATCACCACTGAATCGCCCAGCTCGCCCAGCTCGGTCCGCAGTGCGCCGATCCGCGTCCCGTCGGCGGCGGTGAGCAGGTACATCACCTCGAAGTCGGTATCGCCCGAGCCGGCGCATTCGTCGTCGCCGTGGCCGGTGTCGGCCATCGAACCGCGGTAGGCGCGCCGCCGGTTCGCCACGCCGGCGACCACCAGCACCATCGCGTCGAGCATCACCAGGAAGCCGCGGGCGCCGGCGTCGACCACGCCGGCGTTGGACAGCTCGATCATCTGCTCGGTGGTCTCTTCCAAAGCGACCGCGCATTCGTCGGCCACCGCGCGCACCAGATCCGCGGGCGAGGCGGAGACCTCGGCGGCGGCCACATCGGCGGCCACCCGCAGGAGCGTGAGGACGGTCCCCTCCCGCGGCATGCTGACCGCGCGCCGCGCCGACAGCGCCGCCAGTCGCAGCCCGTTCTTGACCAACCGGTTGAAGCTGGGGTCCTCTTCGGCTGCGGCCAGATCGGCCGCATCCGCCAGACCCATCAGAATCTGCGACAGGATGATGCCGGAGTTGCCGCGTGCGTTGGCCACCCCGCCGTCGGCCAGTGTCCGGGTCACGGTGCTCAGGTCGGCGTCGGCGCTGACCGAGTCCAACGCGCCGGCCGCACCGGCCATGGTGAAGGCCATGTTGCTGCCGGTGTCGGCGTCCGGGATCGGAAAGACGTTGAGGTCGTTGATCTCCGAGCGCTGCTCGTCCAAACCCTTGGCACAGGCATACGCCCAGTCCCGAATCAGCGCGGGATTGACCGGCACCGCATCCCCGATCCGTCGCACTCCCCGACCCCTTCCTCGACGCTCCAGCACCGACGCCACTTCGCGGCCGTCGTTGGCCTCCGAGATTACGGCGCGGGGGCCGCCGCCCGCATCCGAGGCGTCGCGATTTGTCACCGGGACAGTCCGACGGTTAATCTTGTCGGGTTGCTTGTCGCCGCAGCTCCTCGCTGCGCCTGCGACAGGTGAGTACCACTGACATTTTCAACCAAGGGAGTTCGACATGGCTGCCGTTTGTGACATTTGCGGCAAGGGCCCCGGCTTCGGCAAGTCGGTCTCGCACTCGCACCGCCGTACCAACCGTCGCTGGAATCCGAACATCCAGTCGGTTCGCGTTGCGCTTGCTTCCGGTAACAAGACGCGCAAGAACGTCTGCACCTCGTGCCTGAAGGCCGGCAAGACCGCTTCGGCGTAACAGCCCGCTAGAACGACAACGACCGCCGCTCGGCTCGCTCCGAGCGGCGTTTCGCTGTCTTCGGGGTCCGGAGGTCGCCGCCGCGGGCGGGAGCCGGAGACCGCGCGAAGGCGGCGACGACCACCGCCTAGAGTGACAGCCATGAGCGATGATCTGACCACTCTCCACGACGACGGGGTCCTCGAGATCCCCATCTCCCTCGAATCCGCGGGCAACTCCCTCGACGGCGATTCCATCCGGAACGGCACCGACGCCCTGCACGAGGTGATGCGCGGCCACCGCAAGGCCCGGGCGGTACTGCTCGTCGGCAAGGGCAAGAACTTCTGCGCGGGCGGCAACGTCGCCCACTTCGGCGGCGCCGACGACCGCCGCCAGTTCCTGCGCGGCCTCGCTCACGACCTCAACACCTTCACCGACGCGCTGTACGCCACCCAGCTGCCGACCGCGGCCGCCGTCAGCGGCTGGGCCGCCGGCGCGGGCATGAGCCTGGCCCTGCACGCCGATTTCGCGGTCGGCGAGCCCGGCACCCGGTTGCGTCCGGCCTACCCCGGTATCGGACTGTCCCCCGACGGCGGCATGTCCTGGCTGCTGCCGCGCATCGTCGGCCTGGGCCGGGCCCGCACCATCCTGATGCGCGACGAGGTGCTGAACGCGCAGACCGCCCTCGACCTGGCGCTGCTCAGCGAGCTCGTCGACGCCGACCAGGTGTACACGCGCGCCCGCGAGATCGCCGCCGACCTCGCGAACGGACCGACCGGCGCCTACGCCGCGATCCGCCGACTGCTGATGACCACCTACTCGAACACCCTGTCCGAGCACGTCATCGCCGAAGCCGACGCCATCGCCGATCTGTCGATCACCGGCGAAGGCGTGGAGGGCGTGAACGCCTTCCTGGCCAAGCGCGCCCCCGACTTCCCCAGCGCCCGCAACTGAGCCGGCCGGCCCTCCGCGGCATCTCGACCCGAGGTGCCGCGGAGACCGCTATGAAATTCTCAAACAACACCGCACGCCGGTCGAGCCGCACTTTCTGAAGCCGAGCGGCCACTCAGCGCCGTCGAGTCGTACCGGGGTGAATCGGGATGAATCCGAGAGTCACGATCCCGAAGGACTCAGGTCCATCCTAGGCACATATCGCCGTAGCACATATGTACGAATGAACGAATTCCGGCCCGCAACTTTGGAGGATTCGGCAGGAACCGCCGCTCAGGGCAGGCGCCAATCGATGGGATCGGCACCGAGGTCCAACAGTTCCTCGTTGACCCGGCTGAACGGGCGCGAGCCGAAGAATCCCCGCGAGGCCGACAACGGCGACGGATGCGGGGAGGTGACCACCGGAACGTCGGGCAGCCACTGCTCGGCCTGCCGCGCGTCGTTGCCCCAGAGAATCGCGGCGAGCGGCTCGTCCCGGGCGGCGAGGGCACGGATCGCGCACTCGGTGACCGTCTCCCATCCCTTGCCGCGGTGCGATCCCGCTTCGCCCGGCTGCACCGTCAGCACGCGGTTGAGCAGCAGCACGCCCTCGCTCGCCCACGGCGACAGATCCCCGTTCGTCGGCGGCGGATAGCCGAGATCGTCGCAGTACTCCTTGAAGATGTTGGTCAGCGACCGCGGAAGCGGTGTCAGTTCCGGCTCGACCGAGAAGCTCAAACCCACCGCGTGTCCCGGCGACGGATACGGATCCTGCCCGACGATGAGCACCCGCACATCGTCGAACGGCTGCAAGAACGCGCGCAGCACGTTCTTGCCCGCCGGAAAGTAGCCGCGCCCGGCGGCGATCTCCGCACGGAGGAACTGCCCCATCTCGGCGATGAGTTCTTCGACCGGGGCCAGCGCGCGCGCCCATCCCGGATCGATCAGGTCGGCCAGCGGCGTCGCCATCAGTCGAGCCTGCGCAGTTCGCGCGCGTAGTACTGGGCGTTCTGGAAGTACAACTCGACGTTGGCGATCAGGTGCCCCTCGGGCACCTCCACGCCCTCGCGCACCTTGGCCGGCACGCCGACCGCCATCGAACGCGGCCCGACCTCGGTGTTGTAGGGCACCACCGCGCCCGCACCGACGACGCTGCCCGCACCGATCACCGAACCGTTGAGCACCACCGAGCCGGAGGCGATCAAGCAGTCGTCGCCGATCACCGCGCCCTCGATGTGCGCGTTGTGGCCCACCACGCAACCGGCGCCGATCACCGTCGGGTCCTTGAACGTGCAGTGGATGACCGTGCCGTCCTGAATGTTGGTGCGCGGACCGATCTCGATCGTGCCGTAATCGCCGCGCAGCACGGCGCCGGGCCACACCGAGACACCGTCGCCGAGCGTCACATCGCCGATCACCGTCGCGTCCGGATGCACGTAGACGTCTTTGCCGAGTCGGGGTTCTCGCTCACCGAGCGCGTACACAGCCATGGGTCGATCTAACCATCGACCCGACATCCGGTCGCCGACACCGACCAGCGCGGCTCCGGCGCCGCTCAGTTGTCGCCGAAATCCAAAGGCGCCGCGGGCAATTGCGCCATGAGACCGGAAATGTCGGTGAGCGGACCGTTGCCCGCGGCCTTCGGCACCCACACGGCCACGTAGGGGCGGCGGTCGACCAGGACGTAGGCCTGTCCCCGCTCCTCGTCGGTGTCGGTGATGAACCACTGCGTCGGGTTGATCACCTGCAGCGCACTGGTGGGCGCCAGCGCCTCCGGACGGGCCACACCGCACTTGAACACCAGCGGATCGCCGTCCTCACCGTCGACCGAGGACGTCCAGCGGACGGTGTCGCCGTCGATCTCGCGCCCACCGAAGTCCCCGAACGACTCGGGCAGCTTCTGGATCAGCGGACCGCAGGCGGCCGCGTCCTGCTCCACGGTGGCATAGGAATCGACCGGGGTGCTCACCTGCTCGTTGTTCTTGAACACCGCGAACACGATGAACACCGCGATCACCATGGCCGGAATCGCGACCAGGGTCGCGATCAGCGCCGGGCTCAACCCCGCGCCCTCGGGCTGCCGAGGCGACGGGGCGTCGGGCGCCGTTTCGACGTCGTCGCGCGGTTCCTCAGCGGGCGTGGAGTCCTTCTCGGTCATGACACAAGCCTATCGAGGCGTAAGGTCGGCGCCGTGCAGACGGTAGGCGAGGTGGGTGAACGGGCGATGATCGCCCTGTTCACCGCGGCGGCGGCGGAACGCAGTGACAACGCCGACGACGTGGTGATCGGTTCCGGCGACGACGCGGCCGTGCTGGCCGCCGGCGGTCCGGTGGTGGTCAGCACCGACACCGCGGTGGCCGGGCGGCACTTCCGGTTCGACTGGTCGGCCCCCGAGCAGATCGGCGCGCGGGCCGTGGTGCAGAGCGCCGCCGACATCGCCGCGATGGGCGGTGCGCTCACCGGACTGGTGGTGTCGATCGGCTGCCCGCCGGCGACCCCGGTCGATCGCGTCCTCGCCCTGAACGAGGGCATGGTCCGACAGACGCATCGCCTCGGCGGTCGCGTCCTCGGCGGCGACCTGGTGTCGGCCCCGGTGGTCGTGCTGACCGTCACCTCGCTCGGTTCGCTGGCCGACCTCGCCCCGGTCACGCTGTCCGGCGCACGCGCGGGCGACGTCCTGGCGGTGAGCGGTCCGCTCGGCGGCGCGGCCGCGGGACTGGCGGTGCTGTCGGCCATCGAGCACGGGGCCGACCCCGGTCTGGCGCACCGCTTCTCCGCGCTGGTCGACCGATATCGACTGCCCCAGCCCGACCTGACGCAGGGACCGATCGCGGCTCGGGCCGGCGCTCACGCGATGACCGACGTCTCCGACGGGCTCGTCGAGGAGATCACGACGATGGCGGGCGCCTCCGGCTTGGCCGTCGACGTGGACTCGGCGGCGGTGCCGCGCCCGGACGGGTTGGACGCGCTGGCAGCAGAACTGGGGGTGGACCCGGTCCGCTGGGCGCTCTCCGGCGGAGAAGACCACGAACTGCTGGCCACCTTCGCCCCCGGCGACGTCCCGCCGGGCTGGACCGTCATCGGCGCCGTCGGCGACGCGGGCGGCGGCCCCACCGTCGACGCGCAGCCGGTGGGCGATCTGCACGGCTGGCAGTCGTTCAGCGAGACCTGAACCGACGGGTCACTGCTGGGCGCCGTAGACCTCGGGTTTGGTGGTGCGACCGAGCAGCATGCCCACCATGTCGGCGACCGCCAAGTCTTGGTGGCAGACCTGGTAGACCGCCTCGGTGAGCGGCATCTCCACGCCGTGCTCGCGGGCCAGCGCCCGCACCGAACGGCACGACTTGACGCCCTCGGCGACCTGTCCGTTGGTGGCCGCCTGCGCCTCCTCCAGGGAGGCGCCCTCGCCGAGGCGCGCACCGAAGGTCCGGTTCCGCGACAGCGGGGACGAGCAGGTCGCGACGAGGTCGCCGATACCGGCCAGGCCGGCCAGCGTGGTGATGTCCGCGCCGAGAGCGGTACCCAGCCGGATGGTCTCGGCCAGCCCGCGGGTGATCAGGGTGGCCAGGGTGTTCTCGCCGAAGCCCATGCCGGCGGCCATCCCGCAGGCCAGCGCGATCACGTTCTTGGCGGCGCCGCCGATCTCGGTGCCGACCACATCGGTGTTGGTGTACGGGCGGAAGTACGGCGCGGCGAAGGCCTGCTGAATGCGTTGTGCGACAGCCTCATCGGTACAGGCGATCACGGTGGCGGCGGGCTGCTCCTCGGCGATCTCCCGGGCCAGATTGGGCCCGGACAGCACCGCGATCTGGCTGTCGTCGAACCCGGTGACCTCCTTGATCAGCTGGCTCATCCGGTCGCCGGTGCTGATCTCGACGCCCTTGGCCAGGGACAGCAGGATCGCGTCGTCGGGCAGATGCTCGCGCCACTGCGTCAGGTTCTCCCGCAACGACTGCGAGGGCACCGCGCAGACCACGAGTTCCCGCCCGGCGAGGGCTTCGGGAATCGAGGAGACCGCGGTCAGCGCGTCCGGAAGTCGGATGCCTGCCAGGTAGTCGCGGTTCTCGTGTTCGGTGTTGATCTGTTCGGCGAGTTCCGGGCGGCGCGCCCACATCGTCACCTCGTTGCCCGCGTCCACCAGAATCTTCGCGACAGCCGTGCCCCACGACCCCGAACCCATGACTACCGCGCGCACCGCACCACTCCTCGTCCGAACCACTGATAGACCACCCACCCTAGTGGCTCGCGGCGTCGTGGAATTCCGATCGCGGCAATCGTTCGACGCCCCGCCCCGCTGAGCGCGCCGCACACGCACCGTGCACCATGGACGTCATGTCCGATGCGGTCGCGGTGGTGCTGGCACTCAAGGCACTGCGCGATGCCAAGAGTCGGCTCGGCGAGGAGTATCGCGTCGACGATCGGCGGGAGAAGCTCGTCGCCGCAATGTTCACCGACACCGTCGACGCGGTGGTCGGCGCCGGGTATCGCGACGTGGTGGTGGTCAGTCCGGACCCGCAGGTACTCGGCCTGGCCCGCGACTTGGGCTGCCGCCCGGTGGCCGAGCCCGACGGCGGCGAGGGCCTCAACGCCGCACTCGCGCACGGCGCACGCGGCGCCCCCGGCGGTGTGGTCTACCTGCAGGCCGACCTGCCCGCGCTGCGGCCCGCCTCGTTCGCCGACGCGCTGACCGCGGCCGACGCCCATCGCGTCGCCTTCGTCGCCGACCGACACGGCACCGGCACCTCGCTGCTGGCCGTCGCCGCCGGTGTGCGTTTCGTCCCGGCTTTCGGCCCGGAATCGGCCGCGGCGCACCGCGGCGCGGGCGCGGTGGAACTGGACCCGACGCACGCCCGCTGGGCGGACCTGCGTTGCGACGTCGACACCCCCGACGATCTGCGCGCGGCGGCGGCGCTCGGCCTGGGTGCGCGCACGGATGCGGCGTTGCTCGTCACGCATTCGGACGCCGCGCGCAATCGCGACGGATAGGGAAGAATAGCCCCGTGACTGCCACGGACGAGACCACCGAACCCTCGAACGCCGCGCTTCCCGCTGCGCTTCCGGCCGAGACCGTCGACCCCGACGAGTCCGCGGATCTCCCGCCCGCGCGCTACTTCAATCGCGAGTTGAGCTGGCTCGACTTCAACTCCCGTGTGCTGGCACTCGCCGAGGACCCCTCGCTCCCCCTCCTCGAGCGCGCCAAGTTCCTGGCCATCTTCTCGTCCAATCTGGACGAGTTCTTCATGGTTCGGGTGGCGGGTCTGAAGCGTCGCGACGAAACCGGCCTGTCGGTCCGGTCGGCCGACGGGCGATCGCCGCGCGAGCAGCTGCAGTTGATCGCCGCCCGCACCCAGAAGATCGCCGACCGGCACGCCCGCGTCTTCCTGGACTCGGTGCTCCCGGCGCTCGCAGAGGCCAACGTGCACATCGCCGACTGGGACGACCTGTCGATGCTGCAGCAGACACGTCTGACCGAGTATTTCCAGAACGAGCTGTTCCCGGTACTGACTCCCCTCGCGGTGGACCCGGCACACCCGTTCCCCTACATCAGCGGCCTGTCTCTGAACCTCGCGGTGACCGTTCGCGACGTGGGTGAGGGCGGCGAGCACTTCGCCCGCGTCAAGGTCCCCAACAACATCAATCGCTTCATCCGCGTCGACCATCTGATTCCCGGCGACACCCCGGCCGGCCCGGACGGGCACCAGCCGGCCGTCTTCCTGCCGTTGGAGAAGCTGATCGGGGCCAACCTGGAGTTCCTGTTCCCGGGCATGCAGGTGGTGGAGCAGCACGTCTTCCGTATCACCCGCAATGCCGACTTCGAGGTGGACGAGGACCGGGACGAGGATCTGCTGCAGGCCCTCGAACGCGAACTGGCGCGTCGTCGTTTCGGGTCACCGGTGCGCCTCGAGGTGGGCGACGACATGAGCGAGCACATGCTCGAGCTGCTGCTGCGCGAGCTCGACGTGAACCCCGCCGATGTGATCGGGGTGCCGGGGCTGCTCGACCTCACCGCGTTGTTCGAGGTCTACGCCGTGGACCGACCCGCACTCAAGGAACGCCCCTTCGTCCCGAAGACCCACCCGGCGTTCGGCGAACGCGAGACGCCCAAGAGCATCTTCACGACGCTGCAGGAAGGCGACGTGCTGGTGCATCACCCGTACGACAGCTTCTCCACCAGCGTGCAGCGGTTCATCGAGCAGGCGGCCGCCGATCCCCAGGTGCTGGCCATCAAGCAGACGCTGTATCGCACCTCCGGCGACTCCCCGATCGTCGATGCCCTGATCGACGCGGCCGCGGCGGGCAAGCAGGTCGTCGCCCTGGTGGAGCTGAAGGCGCGTTTCGACGAACACGCCAACATCCGGTGGGCGCGCAAGCTGGAGCAGGCGGGCGTCCACGTGGTGTACGGCCTCGTCGGACTCAAGACGCACTGCAAGACCTGCCTGGTGGTGCGGCGCGAGGGCGCGGCCATCCGCCGCTACTGCCACATCGGCACCGGCAACTACAACCCCAAGACCGCCCGGCTGTACGAGGACGTGGGCCTGTTCACCGCGGCCCCGGAGATCGGCGCGGACCTCACCGACCTGTTCAACACCCTGACCGGGTACTCCCGGAAGAAGGAGTACCGGAACCTGCTGGTGGCCCCGCACGGCATTCGCACCGGCATCATCGAACGGATTCACGGTGAGGTGGCCGCGCTGCGCGCCGGCAACACCGCCGCTCGCATCCAGCTCAAGGCCAATGCCCTGGTCGACGAACAGGTGATCGACGCGCTGTACCGCGCCTCCCAGGCCGGTGTGCCGGTGGACATCTTCGTCCGCGGCATCTGTGCGCTCCGCCCGGGCGTCCCCGGCCTCAGCGAGAACATCACCGTCCGCTCGATCCTCGGCCAGTTCTTGGAGCATTCGCGCATCCTGGTCTTCGGTGCCGCCGACGAGTACTGGATCGGCAGCGCCGACATGATGCACCGCAACCTGGACCGGCGCGTGGAGGTGATGGTGCAGGTGCGCGAGCGTCGACTGACGGCCGATCTGCAGAAGATCTTCGACTCCGCGTTCGACCCGCGCACGCGCTGCTGGGAACTGCAGCCCGACGGCGCGTGGACCGCCTCCCCCGCCGCGGGCGAGAAGGTCCGCGACCATCAGCGCCAGATGGGGCTGCGCACCCGCGCCTACTCCGAGTCCGGATCGGGCGCATGACCCCGACGCCGCGGACGCAGTGGGCCGCCGGCGGCGTGCTGTGGCGCACCTCGTCACGCGACGGTGTGGAAGTGGCGGTGGTGCACCGGCCGAGGTACGACGACTGGTCGCTGCCCAAGGGCAAGACGCACAACGGCGAGCTGTTGATCGCGACGGCCGCGCGCGAGACGGTGGAGGAGACCGGCTACGACGGCCGGGTGGGGCGGCATCTCGGCACCGTCGAGTACACGCTGAAACCCGGCGTCGAGAAGAAGGTCGCCTACTGGTCGATCGCCGCCGGCGGCGGCCGGTTCGTCGCCAATCACGAGACCGACGACGTGCAATGGCTACCGGTGGACGGTGCCGCGCGCACGGTGTCCTACGACGCCGACCGTGCGATCCTGGCCGCCTTCAGCGCCTACCCGGCCGACGAGCTGCACCAGCTGGTGGTGGTCCGTCATGCCACCGCCGGTCGCCGCTCGCGCTCGAGCAAGGATCATGCGCGTGCACTGGACGACAACGGTGCGGAGCAGGCCCGAGCCCTGGTGGGGCTGCTCGGCCTGTTCGGACCCGCGCACCTGCACGCCGCCGATCGTCGCCGCTGCGTGCAGACCTTGGAGCCGCTGTCGCGGGAATTGCGCTCCGACATCGTGATCGAGCCGACGCTGACCGAGGAGGCCTGCGCCGCGGACCCCGACGCCTCCTATGCGCGGCTGCGCGAGCTCGCCGCGCCGACCGCCGGGGTGCGCGTGCTCTGCAGTCAGGGCAAGGCGATCGGTCCGCTGCTCAAGCGCTGGGCCCAGGAAGCGGGCGTCACGCTGCCCTCGACCCGGACGCGCAAGGGCGCGACGTGGATGCTGACGCTGCGGGGCGACACCCTGGTGCAGGCCGATTACCTGCCGAGCCCGTTCGGCGAGCAGGACCGCCGCTGACTGATCGGCGCTGACTGATTCCGCGCCGACTAGTGCCCCGCCGACTACTTTCCGGCGGCCTTCTTGGCCGGCGCCTTCTTCGCGGGAGCCTTCTTGGCAGCCGTGGTCTTGGCAGCGGTGGTTGTCTTCTTGGCGGGCGCCTTCTTGGCCGTGGTCCCCGCGGTCTTGGTCGCCGTGGCCTTGGTCGCCGGCGCCTTCTTCGCGGCGGCAGTCTTCGGGGCGGCTGTGGACTTCTTTGCCGCAGCCGTCTTCTTCGCCGGGGTCGCCTTCGTCGCTGGGGTGGACTTCGTTGCCGCAGTGGCTTTCTTGGCCGTGGTCTTCTTCGCGGCAGTCGTCTTCGCCGCAGTGGACGTCTTCGCCGCGGACGTCTTTGCCGCAGTGGTCTTCTTCGCGGCGGTGGTCTTCTTCGCGGCGGTAGTTTTCTTGGTCGCGGTCTTCTTTGCCGCAGTGGTCTTCTTCGCTGCAGTAGTCTTTTTCGCCGCAGTGGCCTTATCCGCCCCAGCAGCCTTTGTTCCAGCGGCCTTTGTTCCAGTGGGCTTCTTGGCCGGCGCCTTCTCCTCGATGGCCGGCGCGGTCCGTTTGACCGCGGGTTCGCCCGCCTTCAGACGCTTACGGCCTGCGATGATCTCCTTGAACTGGGCACCCGGACGGAAGGCCGGGATGTTGGTGGCGCGGACCTTGACGGTCTCACCGGTCCGCGGGTTGCGCGCCACTCGCGGTGCGCGGCGCCGCTTTTCGAAGACGCCGAAGCCCGTGATGGTGACGCTCTCCCCCTTGCTCACGGCGCGGACGATGGTGTCGATGACGGCTTCTACCGCCTCGGTGGCGGTCTTGCGATCTGCATCGAGGCGCTTGGTCAGCTCTTCGATGAGTTGGGCCTTATTCATGCGTTCCTCCGCGCGTTGTTTTCGCTAGCCGGACCGGCTGATCCTCACGGTAAACGCACTCACGGACCGTCGTGGCCGCATAAGAAGAATTCCTTACCACCCGAATCCGGTTCGGGCGGTAAGGAATTCGATAAGCGATTGTTCAGTTACGACGATCAGGGAAGAGTCACGGGCAGGAAGCCGGGCCGCTTCTGCTCGAATTCACTGATCGCGTCGACCTCCCGCAGGGTGAGGCCGATGTCGTCGAGACCCTCCATCAGGCGCCAGCGGGTGTAGTCGTCGATCTGCAGCGGGACCACGAGGTCGCCGGCACTCACCGTCCGCGTCTCGAGGTCGACGGTCAGCTCCAGTCCGGGCTCGGCCTCTAGCCGCTTCCACAGCAGCTCGATGTCGTCCTGATTCACTTGTGCCGCAACGAGTCCCGCCTTGCCGGCGTTGCCGCGGAAGATGTCGGCGAAGCGTGCGGAGAGCACCACGCGGAAGCCGAAGTCCATGAGCGCCCAGACGGCGTGCTCACGCGAGGAGCCGGTGCCGAAGTCGGGCCCCGCGACGAGCACCGAGCCCTTGCTCCACGGTTCGTTGTTGAGGATGAAGTCGGGGTCGCCGCGCCAGGCGGCGAACAAGCCGTCTTCGAAGCCGGTGCGGGTGACCCGCTTGAGGTAGACGGCGGGGATGATCTGGTCGGTGTCGACGTTGCTGCGCTGCAACGCGACTCCGATGCCGGTGTGCTTAACGATGGGTTCCATGAGCGTCTTTCTCGGTGGAAGTTCAGGCCAGGTCTGCGGGTGAGGACAGCGTGCCGCGCACCGCGGTCGCGGCGGCGACGGCGGGCGAGACGAGATGCGTGCGACCGCCCTTGCCCTGTCGCCCTTCGAAATTGCGGTTCGACGTCGACGCGCAGCGGTCCCCCGGCGCCAACTGGTCGGGGTTCATGCCCAGGCACATCGAGCAGCCCGCCATGCGCCATTCGGCGCCGGCCGCCTCGAAGACCTCGCCGAGACCCTCGGCGTCGGCCTCGGCGCGCACCTTCATCGAGCCGGGCACGATCAGCATGCGCACCCCGTCGGCCACCTTGCGGCCCTTGAGCACGTCGGCGACCGCCCGCAGGTCCTCCATGCGACCGTTGGTGCAGGAGCCGACGAAGACGGTGTTGACCGCCACGTCGCGCAGCGGCGTGCCCGCCTTCAGGTCCATGTATTCCAGCGCGCGGGCCGCGGCGAGCGCTTCGGTCTCGTCGACGATGTCGGCCGGGTCGGGCACGTTGGCGCCCAGCGGCAGTCCCTGACCGGGGTTGGTGCCCCAGGTGATGAACGGCGTCAACGCGGACGCGTCGATGTGGACCTCTCGGTCGAAGACCGCGCCCTCGTCGGTGCGCAGGCTGTCCCAGTACTCCACCGCGCGGTCCCACTCCTCGCCGGCCGGAGCGTGCGGACGGCCCTTCAGGTAGTCGTAGGTGATCTGGTCGGGCGCGATCATGCCCGCGCGGGCACCGGCCTCGATCGACATGTTGCAGATGGTCATCCGCGCGTCCATCGACAGCTTCTCGATGGCCGATCCGCGGTACTCCAGGACGTGGCCCTGGCCGCCACCGGTGCCGATCTCGGCGATGATCGCCAGGATCAGGTCCTTGGCGGTGACGCCCGCCGGCAGCTCGCCGTCGACGTTGATCGCCATGGTCCGGAACGGACGCAGCGACAGGGTCTGGGTGGCCATCACGTGCTCCACCTCGGAGGTGCCGATGCCCATGGCGATGGCACCGAAGGCGCCGTGCGTGGAGGTGTGGCTGTCGCCGCAGACGACGGTCATGCCCGGCTGCGTGAGCCCCAGCTGCGGTCCGACGACGTGCACGATGCCCTGCTCGGCGTCGCCCATCGGGTACAGCCGCACGCCGAACTCCTCGCAGTTGCGGCGCAGCGTCTCCACCTGCAGCGCGGACACCTGGTCGGCGATCGGGCTGAAGATGTCGGTGGTCGGGACGTTGTGGTCCTCGGTCGCGATGGTCAGGTCCGGTCGACGCAGCGGGCGGCCGGCCACGCGGAGGCCGTCGAAGGCCTGCGGGCTGGTCACCTCGTGCACCAGGTGCAGGTCGATGTAGATCAGGTCCGGGGCGGCCTCGCCGTTGTCGTCGACCTTTCCGGGCACCACCACGTGGGCGTCCCAGACCTTCTCGGCCAGCGTGCGGGGCACGCCGGCTGCTGCTGACTGCGTCATGAGCATGCTCGACTTTCGCGTCTTACCTGTTCCACCGGCTTCGGGGCTGTCGCCGAGGCGGGACTGGCAATCTCAATATGTGGACGGCTAATATCGCCGTATGAGAAATACTAGCGGAATCGGCGTCCTAGACAAATCGGTGCTGGTCCTGCAGACGCTCGCGCAGCAACCCTGCAACCTCGCCGAGCTGACCGAGGCAACCGGCCTGCCGCGCGCCACCGCGCACCGCCTGGCCGTCGGGCTGGAGACGCACCAGCTGCTGACCCGCGACGCCACCGGCCGGTGGACGCCGGGTCCGGCCCTGCACAGCCTGGCCGCCGCCGCGCCCGATGCCCTGCTGGAGGCTGCACTGCCCCTCCTCCCGGAGCTGCAGCAGGCCACCGGCGAATCCGTCCAGCTGTATCGCCGCGAAGGGCACGAGCGCGTGTGCGTGGCCGCCGTCGAGCCCCCCACCGGGCTGCGCGACACCGTGCCGGTGGGCTCCCGACTGCCGATGACCGCCGGCTCGGCCGCCCGCGTGCTGGCGGCGTTCGCACACCCGGATGCCCGCACCGAGTTGCTCGCCGAGGCCCGGTACACCGAACGCACCCTGTCCGACGTGCGCAAGCGGGGCTGGGCGCACAGCGCCGGCGAGCGCGCCGACGGCGTCGCCAGCGTCTCGGCCCCGGTGTACGACGCCGCCGGCGACGTGATCGCCGCGGTCTCGGTGTCCGGCCCCATCGACCGGATGGGCCGCCGCCCCGGCGAACGATGGGCCGACCACCTCGTCGTCGCCGCCACCCGCATCGGCACACGATTGTCCCCGCCGCTGCGCTAGCGTCGGCCCATGGGAACCAAGCAGCGCAGTCAGATCGTCATGTCCGATGACGAGATCACCGAGTTCATTCACCGCAACCGCACCGCGACCCTGGCCACCGTCGGCGCCGACGGCCAGCCACATCTGGTCGCCATGTGGTTCGGCGTGGCCGACGGCGACGGCGCCCTGCCGGAGCTGTGGTTCGAGACCAAGGCGAAGTCGCAGAAGGCCGTGAACCTGCGCCGCGACGCGCGCCTGACGGTGATGATCGAGGACGGCCTCACCTACGACACCCTGCGCGGGGTCGCCATCGAGGGCACCGCCGAGATCTTCGACGACGCCGAGACCTGCCTGCAGACGGGTATCAGCGTCTGGGAGCGCTACAACGGGCCGTACACCGACGAACTGCGCCCCGCCGTCGACGCGATGATGCACAAGCGCGTCGCGGTGCGCGTGGTGCCGCAGCGGGTCCGGTCCTGGGACCACCGCAAGCTGAACCTCCCCGAGCTCCCGCTCGCCGGCAGCACCGCCCAGTTCTACAGCTGAACCCTCGACAGGCTCGGGACGGCGCCCTACGACAGGTTCAGGGCTGCGCCCTACGACGGGCTCGGGGAGGCGCCCTTCGACAGGCTCGGGGAGTGGGCGGGAAGCTCAGGGAGCGGGGAGCCGGGGTCGCTCCGATACGAAAGGGCCCACTCGCTTCGAGTAGCCCCGACGGGACTCCGTCGCTTCGCTCCTCCTCGAATCGCTCTGCTGAATATACAAATGAGGAAGACCCCCGGATCGCATAGCGATCCGGGGGTCTTCCTCATTTGTAGCCCCGACGGGATTCGAACCCGCGCTACCGCCTTGAGAGGGCGGCGTCCTAGGCCGCTAGACGACGGGGCCCTAGAACTGCTCGACTGACTTCACCGAGCGAGCTATTCAATTATGAGGCACACGGGTATCCCCGTGTATCTCGCTGGGGTACCAGGACTCGAACCTAGAATGGCTGAACCAGAATCAGCTGTGTTGCCAATTACACCATACCCCAAGGGTTTTCCCGGATCTTCCGCGGCGAGCTCTCCGCGTCGTTCCGAACCGAGAAGAACACTACCAAGACACCACCCCTAAACTACAAATCGCCAGGTCAGAGGGGTCAAATTCGCACTACGGGCGCATCGCACGGCCTTCGCCGCCGGACGAAAAGGCGCCGCGGGCGGCCACGGGCACACCGGGCGGGCAGGAAAAGAATTCACCCACTGTGAGGAACTTCACAGCGGGTGAATCGGCGGGTGTAGGTGCGCGGACTACTCGGCCGCCGCCGCCACTGCGCGCGCCTGCGCCAGCCGGCGCAGCGTCTTCTCCCGACCCAGGATCTCCATGGACTCGAACAGCGGCGGGCTGACCGCCGCACCGGTGACGCCCACGCGCACCGGACCGTAGGCCTTACGCGGCTTGAGCTCGAGTCCGTCGATCAGCGCCGCCTTGAGCGCCTCCTCCAGTCCGGGGGTGGTCCACTCCCCGACCGCTTCGCACGCGGCGATCGTGGCGTCGAGTACGGCGACGGCATCGCCCTTGAGGTTCTTGGCCGCGGACTTCTCGTCGAAGGTGAAGTCCTCGTCGCTGACGTAGGCGAACTTCATCAGGTCCCACGCTTCGCTGAGCACCTGGATCCGGGTCTGCACCAGCTCGGCCAGCGGCAGGAACACCGCGTCGTCGACCGGCTCGTTCAGGTGACCGTGCTCGACGAGGAAGCGGCGCAGGCGGCCGGCGAAGTCGGTCGGCTCCAGGCGCCGGATGTGCTCGGCGTTGATCGCGTCGGCCTTGCGCTGGTCGAATCGCGCCGGGTTCGAGTTGACGTTGCGGACGTCGAAGGCCGCGATCATCTCGTCGAGCGTGAAGATGTCGTTGTCGCCGGACAGCCCCCAGCCCAGCAGGGCGAGGTAGTTGATCAGACCTTCCGGCAGGAAGCCGCGATCGCGGTGGTGGAACAGGCTCGACTCCGGGTCGCGCTTGGAGAGCTTCTTGTTGCCCTCGCCCATCACGAACGGCAGGTGCCCGAACTCCGGCACCTCGTCGGCCACCCCGATGGCCTGCAGGGCGCGGTACAGCGCGATCTGCCGCGGCGTCGACGAGAGGAGGTCCTCGCCGCGCAGCACGTGCGTGATCTTCATCATCGCGTCGTCGACGGGGTTGACCAACGTGTAGAGCGGGTCGCCGGAGCCGCGGGTGAGCGCGAAGTCGGGCACGGTGCCGGCCTTGATCACGGTGGTGCCCCGCACCAGGTCGTCCCAGGAGATGTCCTCGTCGGGCATCCGCAGCCGGATCACCGGCGCACGGCCGTCCGCCCGGTGCTGCGCGCGCTGCTCGTCGGTCAGGTCGCGATCGAAGTTGTCATAGCCCAGCTTCGGGTCGCGCCCGGCTTCGCGGTGGCGCGCCTCCACCTCCTCCGGCGTGGAGTAGGCCTCGTAGGCGAAACCCGCCTCCACGAGGCGGTCGACGACGTCGAGGTGAAGCTGCTTGCGCTCGGACTGCCGGTACGGGCCGTACGGACCGCCCACCTCGGGGCCCTCGTCCCAGTCGAGACCGAGCCAGCGCAGCGCATCCAGGATGGCCGCATAGCTCTCCTCGCTGTCGCGGGCGGAGTCGGTGTCCTCGATACGGAAGACGAAGGTGCCGCCGTCGTGCCGGGCCTGCGCGAAGTTGAACAGCGCGGTGCGGGCGAGGCCGACATGGGGGGTTCCGGTGGGTGAAGGGCAGAAGCGAACGCGGACGGTCATGCAGGTCAGCGTAGTCGCCCGCACGACGTCCGCGGACGACGGGAGCCGCCCTTCTTCGACCCCGGTTGCCGGATTGTTCTAGGTGAAGTAGAACTATTTGCATGTTGTTCCGCATCCGGCCAGGCAGCGAGGAGCCCATCTTCGGGCAGATCGCCGACGCCGTCCGCGCCGAGCTGTGCACCGGCGGCCTGCGCAGCGGCGACCGTCTCCCACCGGCCCGCGAGGTGGCCTCGGCACTGCAGGTCAACATGCACACGGTGCTGCGCGCCTACCAGGACCTGCGCGACGAAGGTCTGGTGGAACTGCGCCGCGGACGCGGCGCGGTGGTCACCGAGACCGGGGAGCGCCTGCGCGCACTCGACGCCGACATCGCCGCCCTCACGGCCAAGGCCGCCGCCCACGACATCCGTCCCGAAACCCTGTCCGCCCTCGTGAAGGAGGCCTCGCATGCCCACCGAACGCCCCATGACCGGTGACTCCGGCCAGCCCACCCTGTCCGCCGACGAGCTCGCCCGCCGCCGACCGCTGATCGCCTTCACCGCCGTCGCGATCCTGCTGCCGGTGTTCGCGATCGTGCTGGCGACGGCGGTTCAACTGTCCCTCCTGGGTTCGCTGCCCGACCAGATCGCCATGCACTGGAACCTCGCCGGGGAACCGGACCGCTGGGCGCCCGCCTGGTCGCTGCCGCTCACCACCGCCGTGCTCGGGCTCCTGACCGTCGCCCTGATCACGGCGCCCGCGGTCCGCCCCCTGGCCCAGGGCGACGGCGGCTGGGTCTATCGCGTCCTCGGCGGCACGTCCCTGGGCGTGGTGGTGCTGCTGACGATCCTGTTCACCGCGACCGCGTGGTACCAGACCGACGGCCGGACCGTGCCGGTGGCCGGCGTGGTCGGCGTCGCCGCACTGGCGGCCGTGGCCTGCGGCGCGGTGGCCGCCGCACTGCTGCCGATACCGCCGGCCGGCGCCGACCGCGCCGCCGTGGCCTCGGGGCTGAGTCTGGCCCCGGACGAGCGCGCCGCGTGGTTGCGGACCACCGCGGCCTCGACGGGCACCGCCGCCCTGGCGGTGGGCGGCTTCGTCCTGGCCCTGCTGACCACGATCTACACCTGGGCCACCGGCGAGAGCACCGGAGCCGTCGTCGGCGCCGCGGTGGTCACGCTGCTGATCCTGCTGGCCATCGCGATGACGGTCGCGTTCCGGGTCCGGGTGGACGAGCGTGGTCTCACGGTGTCCTCGGTCGCGGGCCTGCCCCGGCTGCGGGTGCCGCTGGAGGACATCGTGGAGGTCCGCGTGAACCCGGAGGTGCGTCCGTTGGGCGACTACGGCGGCTACGGCATCCGACGCATCGGCACCCGCACCGGAGTGGTGCCGCGGCGCGGACCGGCCATCGTCGTCGAACGCACCAACGGCCGCAGCTTCGGCGTGGTGGTCGACGACGCCGAGACCGGCGCGACCCTGCTGGCCGCCCTCGTCGACCGCGCGAAGCAGTCCGGACGGTAGCCGCCCGCAGGCGCCGACCGCGCGGGCCCGGGGTCGGTGGTCGACGCTACTTGTCGACCACCGGGTTAGTCAGGGTGCCGATGCCCTCGATGGTCACCGAGACGCTCTGCCCGCCCGTCATCGGACCGATCCCGGCCGGCGTACCGGTCAGGATCACGTCGCCGGGCAGCAGCGTCATCACGGCCGAGATCCACTCGACGATGGCGCCGATGTCGTGGATCATCGCCGAGGTGCGGCCGGACTGGCGCGTCTGCCCGTCCAGGGTGGTGGTGAGGGCCAGATCCGAGGGATCCAGGGTCGTCTCGATCCACGGGCCGAGCGGGCAGAAGGTGTCGTGACTCTTGGCCCGGGTCCACTGCCCGTCGTGGCGCTGCTGATCCCGCGCCGTCACGTCGTTGGCGACGGTGTAGCCGAGGATCACGCCTGCGGCGTCAGCCGCCTTCACGTTCCGGCAGGGTCGACCGATGACGACGGCCAGTTCGCCTTCGTAGTCCACGCGCTCGAAGGCACCGTCGGGATCACCCACCACCCGCGGCCGGACGATCGGCACGCCGGGCCCGACGATCGAGGTGTTCGGCTTCAGGAAGATCACCGGATCGGCCGGGGCCTGCGAGCCCATCTCCGCGGCGTGATCGGCGTAGTTCTTACCGATGGCGATCACCTTGCCCGCCAGAATCGGCGCCAGCAGGCGGGTCTGGCTCAGCGGCCAGCTGCGTCCGGTGAACGTCGGATCGCCGAACGGGTGCTCGGCGATCTCGCGCACCACCTCCGCGCCCTGCTCGCCCTCTACGGCCACGAAGGCCATTCCGTCCGGAGTCGCGACACGAGCCAGTTTCATAGCGCCAGATTAGCGCAGCCGCCCCCGCCGCCGACGCCCGGCGCGTGTTCTATACTCTGATACTGCAATCCCATTCATTGAGATATCAACCGGTGGAGGTCGGCATGTCCGCGCACCCGTCCGCGCTGTCGACGCGACGTCGGTGGACCATCCTGGTCTGCGCCCTCATCGCGGCCCTCACCGCCACGGCCGCGACCAGCGGTTTCGCCTATGTGATCCCGCAGTTGCAGTCGGCGGGCATGCCGCTGAGCACGGCGGCCCTGCTCGCCGCCGTCCCCACCGTCGGCATCACCGCCGCGATCATCGCGTGGGGCTGGGCGCTGGACCGGTTCGGCGAGCGGCGCATCCTGCTGGCCTCCCTGTCGGTCACCGTCCTGGGCACCGTCGGCGCCGTCCTGGCGGTCGCGACCGACGCCGGACCCCTCGCGCTGGGCGCGGCACTGCTGGTCGGCGGCATCGGTTCGGGAGCCGCCAACGGCGCCAGCGGACGGATCGTGGTGGGCTTCTTCCCCGCCGATCAGCGCGGCACCGCGATGGGCATCCGGCAGATGGCCCAGCCCCTGGGCATCGCCGTCCTGGCCCTGACCATGCCGGTCCTGGCCGAGCGCGTCTCGGTGACCGCGGCCCTGGCCGTGCCCGCCGTCGTCGCCGTCCTCGGGCTGGTGGTGGTGTACGCCGGCATCGTGGACCCGGAGCTGCCGCCCTCGCAGTTGACCGCGCAGCCGACCGGGAACCCGTACCGATCCGGCGCCTATCTGTGGCGGATCCACGCCTTCAGCGTGCTGCTGGTGATCGGTCAGAGCATGCTGTGGACGTTCGTCCCGGCGTGGCTGATTCTGGCGCAGGGCTGGAGCCCGCTGAGCGCGGGCGTGCTGGTGACCGTCACCCAGATCATGGGCGCACTGGGCCGCATCGTGGCCGGTCGCGTGTCCGACGTGGTGGGTTCACGCATGGCCCCCATCCGGGTCATCGCGGTGGCCGCCGCGGTCAGCCTCGCGCTGCTGGCACTCACCGACCAGTTCGACTCGGTGCTCGCGCCGGTGCTGATGGTGCTGGCGTCCATCGCCACCGTCGCCGACAACGGGCTGGCCTTCACCGCGATCGCCGAGACCGCGGGGCCGTTCTGGAGCGGGCGGGCACTGGGCGTGCAGAACACCGCCCAGTTCGTCACGATGGCCGTCACCACCCCGCTGCTCGGCGCGCTCATCGAACGGGTCGGCTACTCGGCGGCGTTCGGCCTCGTCGCGGTGGCGCCGGTGCTGGCCCTCCCCCTGATTCCGGGCGATCCGGTCCGCCGCGAAGAACCGGTCCTGGACTAGCAGGACCGAGCGCTAGCAGGACCGATCGGGGGCCGACCCGACGACGGGGACCACCACGACGAACCGCCCCCGTGAGACGACGATGACCGTGGGTGCGAGGAACTCGCGCCCACGGTCATCGCGGGAGAGAAAAGCGGGTCAGACGAGCGCCAGGATCCGGTCGCCGACCTCGGTGGTCGATCCGCGGGTCTCGCCTCGCGAGGCGACGTCGGAGGCCACGGCGGCCTCCACGCGGGCCGCACCGTCGACGTCACCGAGGTGACGCAGCAGCAGGGCCACCGACAGGATGGCGGCGGTCGGGTCGGCCAGGTTCTGACCGGCGATGTCCGGTGCGCTGCCGTGGACCGGCTCGAACATCGACGGGCTCACACCGGTGGCGTCGATGTTGCCCGACGCCGCCAGGCCGATGCCGCCGGTGACCGCGGCGGCGAGGTCGGTGATGATGTCGCCGAACAGGTTGTCGGTGACGATCACGTCGAAGCGCGCCGGGTCGGTGACCATGAAGATGGTCGCCGCATCGATGTGCAGGTAGTCGGTCGCGACCTCGGGGAACTCCTTGCCCACCTCGTCGACGGTCCGCGCCCACATGGAACCGGCGAAGGTCAGCACATTGTTCTTGTGCACCAGCGTCAGCTTCTTGCCGCGGGCCTGGGCGCGTGCGAACGCATCGCGCACCACGCGCTCGATACCGAAGCGGGTGTTGACGCTCACCTCGGTGGCGATCTCGTGCGGGGTGCCCACGCGCAGGGCGCCGCCGTTGCCGGTGTACGGCCCCTCGGTTCCCTCGCGGACCACGACGAAATCGATCGTGCCCGGATTCGCCAGCGGCGAGGCGACACCGTCGAACAGGATCGACGGCCGCAGGTTCACGTGATGATCCATCAGGAACCGCAGCTTCAGCAGGAAACCGCGCTCGAGGATGCCCGAGGGCACCGACGGATCGCCGATCGCGCCGAGCAGGATGGCGTCGTGCTCGCGCAGCGCCGCCATGTCCGCGTCGGTCAGCAGTTCGCCGGTCGCGTGGTAGCGACGGGCGCCGAAATCGAATTCGGTGGTCTCCACCTCGGGGTGCAGCTTGGTCAGCACCCGCAGCGCCTGGTCGACGACCTCGGGGCCGATGCCGTCACCGGGGATCAGAGCGATCTTCACGAGAAGTCCACCTGCTTGATCAGGGTGGCCGACACGGCGTCGGCGACGGCCTCGAGCGTGGCCTCGTCGACGGCACGGTCCAGACGCAGGATCGTGGTGGCGCCGGGGCCCTCCAGGTCCTGGGCCAGACCGGCGGCGCAGATGTCCACGCCGGCGTTGCCGAGCAGGGTGCCGATCTTGCCGAGCGTGCCGGGCTGGTCGGAGTAGCTGATGATGAGGTTCTTGCCCTCGGCGCGCAGATCGAAGTTACGACCGTTGATGTTGACGATCTTCTCCACCTCGCGCGGCTCGGTGAGGGTGCCGGCCACGTTCACGTGCGAGCCGTCGGCGAAGACCGCGCGCACGTCGATCATGCTGCGGTGGTTGGGGCTCTCGGTGGCGGTGGTGACCTCGCAGTCGACCCCGCGCTCGGCGGCCACACTCGGCGCGTTCACAAAGGTGACCGGCTCGTCGACGATGGCCGAGAACAGGCCGCGGGTGGCCGACAGGCCCAGCACGTGCACGTCCCGAGCGGCCAGCTCGCCGCGGATCTCCACGGTGACCGCGGTCGGCTGGGCCTCGCCCAGGATGCCGACCAGGTGGCCCAGCTTGCGCGAGAGGTCCAGCCAGGGGGCCACCTCGTCGTCGACGGGGCCGCCGGTGATGTTGACCGCGTCCGGCACGAACTGGCCGGACAGGGCCAGCTGCACGCTCTTGGCCACATCGGTGCCTGCGCGATCCTGCGCCTCCGAGGTCGACGCACCCAGGTGCGGGGTCACCACGACCTCGTCGAGGTCGAACAGCGGCGAATCGGTGCACGGCTCGGTCGCGTAGACGTCCAGCGCCGCCGCCCGCACGTGACCGGACTTGATCGACGCGGCCAGCGCGGCCTCGTCGATCAGGCCACCGCGTGCGGCGTTGACGATGATCACGCCGGGCTTGGTACGGGCCAGCGCGGCCTCGTCGATCAGCCCCGCGGTCTCCTTGGTCTTGGGCAGGTGCATGGTGATGAAGTCCGCGCGCTCGAGCAGCTCGTCCAGGCTCACCAGCTCGATGCCCAGCTGGGCGGCGCGAGCGGCCGACACATACGGGTCGTACGCGATGAGGTGGGTCTCGAAGGCGCCCAGGCGGGCGGCCACGAGCTGCCCGATACGGCCCAGACCGACCACGCCGACGGTCTTGTCGAAGAGCTCGACGCCGTTGAACGAGGACCGCTTCCAGGTCTTGTCCTTCAGGGTGGCGTCGGCGGCCGGCACCTGACGGGCGGCGGCCATCAGCAGCGCCACCGCGTGTTCGGCGGCCGAATGGATGTTGGAGGTGGGCGCGTTGACCACCATCACGCCGCGCTCGGTGGCCGCGGGCACGTCGACGTTGTCCAGGCCGACACCGGCGCGCGCGATGATCTTCAGGTTCGGACCCGCGTTGAGCACCTCGGCGTCGACGGTGGTGGCCGACCGCACCAGCAGCGCGTCGGCGTCGACGACGGCCTCGAGGAGCTTCGGACGATCGGGACCGTCGACCCAGCGGACCTCTACGTCGTTGCCGAGCGCTTCGACGGTAGAAGGAGCGAGCTTGTCGGCGATCAGGACGACTGGACGGCCGGATGCGGTCACTATAGGTATCTCCAGATTCGATCGGTGCGGCATGTGCGTGCACATACGTCTATCGCCACTACTTTAAGCGTCGCGGCCGCGGTCAGCACATTCGGCCGCCCGCCGATGTGGTGTCCGCCACCCCCCGCAGGGTAGATTCATGCAGCGTGTCTCGTTTAGGACACGGCTTCAGCGAGCCGTGCCTTCTCCATAGCGGGAATCGGGGGGACCCTGAATAGACTGGGCACGTCCGCGACGCTGCGGCGTCGAGAACATGACGAGTGGAGTATCTACATGAAGAAGACCAGCTTGGTCTTCGCGGCCATCATCGCCGCGATCCTGTCCCTCACCGGGATCGGACTGGGCGCCAGTACGGCTGCCACCCCCAAGACTTCACTCGGCGGCGGTTCCGGAATCCTGGTTCTCAAGGGCGGGAACTCCGCCTCGGCCTGCACCGTCACCGCCGTCGGCCGTCCCACCTCGGGACCGAACAACGGCAAGCTGATCGCCCTCACCGCGGGTCACTGCGGCAAGCCCGGCCAGCTGGTGCTCGCCGAGCGCGCCCAGAACCGCGGCGTCATCGGCACCATCACTCGCAGCTACAGCGACATCGACCTGGCGGTCATCGAACTCGACGCCGCCAAGGTCCGCCCGGTCCGCACCGTCGGCGGGGTGACCATCAAGCGCTACAGCACCCGTCCGGTCGGCTTCCCGACCATCGTCTGCAAGGAAGGCCGGACCACCGGCAACACCTGCGGCGTGGCCTGGTTCTCCGACCGCACCGCGCACTTCTCGCAGATGTGCGTCATCGAAGGCGACTCCGGCAGCCCCGTCGTCGTCGGCGACACCCTGGTCGGCATGGTCAACGCCTACTACTTCGTCTCCTGCGTCGGCCCGGAGACCGGTACCAACATGGGCACCATCGTGCGTCGTCTGAACGCCACCGGGTACCCCGGATTCAAGGTGGTCTGACGCCGTCAGGCGCACCGGCTCACCGCCGAAGACACCGCGAGGGCGGCCCGGGAATCTCCCGGGCCGCCCTCGCTGTCTCTCGCGGGTGCCGAGGCGTCAGCCCAGGGCCGCCTTCTCCGCGCCGATGGTGGTGCTGTCACCGTGGCCGGTGTGCACGACGGTGTCGTCGGGCAGGCCGTACAGGCGGCTGCGGATGGAGTCCTCCAGCAGCTCCCGGCTGGAGAACGAGCGCCCGGTGGCGCCCGGCCCGCCGTGGAACAGGGTGTCGCCGGTGAACAGCACGCCCAGGTCGGGGGCGTACAGGCAGACCCCGCCGGGCGCGTGACCCGGGGTGTGCAGGACCGTCAGCGTGGTGCCGCCGACCTCGATCCGCTGACCGTCGGTCAGATCCGCGTCCCAGGCGCGCCCGGGGTGGGTCAGTTCCCACAGCGGCGCGTCGTCCGGGTGCAGCCAGATCGGGGCGCCGGTGGCGGCGGCCAGTTCCGGTGCGAACCGGACGTGGTCGTCGTGGGCGTGCGTGCACACGATCGCGACCACCTTGCGGCCGGCCACCACCTCGAGGATCTGCTCCACCGAATGCGGCGCGTCGAGCACGATGCACTCGTCGCCGTCGCCGATCACCCAGACGTTGTTGTCGACGTCGAAGGTCTCCCCGTCCAGGCTGAAGGTGCCCGAGGTGACGGCGTGGTCGATCCGCGCGGTCATCAGATCACCACCACCGAACGCAGCACGTCACCGTGGTGCATCTTCTCGAACGCCGCCTCCACGTCGTCGATGCCGATCTCCTCGGTGACGAAGGCGTCCAGATCCAGTCGGCCGTCGCGGTAGAGGTCGACGAGCATCGGGAAGTCGCGGCTGGGCAGGCAGTCGCCGTACCAGCTGGACTTGAGTGCCCCGCCGCGCCCGAAGACGTCGCCCAGCGGAATCTCCGGGACCGTCATCCCGGGGTTCGGCACGCCCACCAGCACCACGGTGCCGGCCAGGTCGCGGGCGTAGAATGCCTGCTTCCAGGTGGCCGGGATACCGACGGCGTCGACCACCACGTCCGCGCCCTCGGCGCCCGGGTAGTACTTGTCGCAGATCTCCGCGATGGCCGCCACCGGATCCACCTTCGACGAGTCGACGGTGTGGGTGGCGCCCAGCTTGGTGGCCGCTTCGAGCTTCTTGGCGTCGATGTCGACGGCGATGATCGGCATCGAGCCGGCCAGCGCGCCGCCGGCGATCGCGGCCACGCCCACGCCGCCGCAGCCGATCACGGCCAACGACTTGCCGCGCCCGGCGCCGCCGGTGTTGATCGCCGCGCCGAGGCCGGCCATCACGCCGCAACCCAGCAGACCGGCCGCCGCGGGCCGGGCCTGCGGATCGACCTTGGTGCACTGGCCGGCCGCCACCAGGGTCTTCTCCGCGAAGGCGCCGATGCCCAGGGCCGGGGACAGCTCGGTGCCGGCACCCTCACCGTCGGCGATGGTCATCTTCTGCGTCGCGTTCTGGGAGTCGAAGCAGTACTGCTGCTCCCCGCGCTTGCACGCCCGGCACTGGCCGCACACCGCGCGCCAGTTGAGCACCACGAAGTCGCCGGGGGCCACGTCGGTCACGTCGTCGCCGACGGCCTCGACGATGCCCGCGGCCTCGTGCCCGAGCAGGAACGGGAACTCGTCGTTGATGCCGCCCTCGCGATAATGCAGGTCGGTATGGCAGACGCCGCAGGTGAGGATCTTCACCACGGCCTCCCCCTGCCCCGGGTCGGGCACGACGATGTTGACCGTCTCGACGGGTGCACCCTTAGCGCGGGCGATGACACCCTTGACGATCTGGCTCATACGATCTCCTCAATCTCTTGGTGAATGCCGACTCTTCGGTGAGCGCCGGCTCTTCGGTGAGTGCCGGCTCTTCGGTGAATGCCGGTGGCGGACGTCGGGGCTCAGCCCTCGACGGCCGCTTTGACCTTGTTCTCGGTGTGCTTGACGGCCTGGTCGGCGAACGGACCCATCAACCCGCCGAGCACCTTGCCGGCCAGTCCGCCGGGCAGGGTGTAGCCGAACTCGGCCAGGAGCACGGTGGTGCCCGGTTCCGGACCGTCGGCGAACGACCAGCAGGTGTCGGCGCCGAAGCCGGAGACCGACTCCATGCGGATCAGCTCGTTCCGGGTCCATTCGGTGCACTTGACGGTGGCCTTGAGTTCCTTCGGGCCCACCTTGATGGCCGTCTCGAAGACCGATCCGAGCCCGGAGGTCTGCTCGGTGGTCGGGGTGAAGCGGCCCACCCCGAACATGTACTCGGGCACGTTGCGGTAGTCGTCGATGTAGGCGAACACCTTCTCCCGCGGACCGTTGATGAACACTTCGTGCCGGACTTGACCCATGCGTGACTCCTGGTTTCCTCTGGGGTGCGCGCGGTTCGACGAGCACCGACGACCGCGGTGTGGCCTCGGCCGAATGGTAGCCGGTCCCGGCCGCGACTGTGCCGCCCGGCACAGATGCCGACAGCCCCGCATCCATCGGGATGCGGGGCTGTCGGAACGTCCCGGATGCGGTCAGCGGCGGTGCCGCCGCGACCGCGGTGGGAACAAGACTCAGGCGGTCTCGGTGATCGGACGATCCACCCAGCTCATCAGGTCGCGCAGCTTCTGGCCGGTGACCTCGATCGGGTGCTCGGCGTTCTCCTTGCGCAGGGTCTCGAGCTCGGTGTTGCCGTTCTCGACGTTGGCGACCAGACGCTTGACGAAGGTGCCGTCCTGGATGTCGCTCAGGATGTCGCGCATGCGCTGCTTGGTGTCGGCGTCGATCACGCGCGGGCCGGACAGGTAGCCGCCGAACTCAGCGGTGTCCGACACCGAGTAGTTCATGCGAGCGATGCCGCCCTCGTACATGAGGTCGACGATCAGCTTCAGCTCGTGCAGGCACTCGAAGTAGGCCATCTCCGGCGCGTAGCCGGCCTCGATCAGCACCTCGAAACCGGTCTTGACCAGTTCCTCGGTACCGCCGCAGAGCACGGCCTGCTCGCCGAAGAGGTCGGTCTCGGTCTCTTCCTTGAAGTCGGTCTTGATGACGCCCGCGCGGGTGCCGCCGATGCCCTTGGCGTAGCTGAGCGCCAGCGCCTGGCCCTCGCCCTTCGGGTCCTGGTGGACGGCGATGAGCGCCGGGACGCCCTTGCCGTCGACGAACTGACGACGGACCAGGTGGCCCGGGCCCTTCGGCGCGACCATGGCGATGGTGACGTTGGCCGGCGGCTTGATCAGACCGAAGTGGATGTTGAGACCGTGGCCGAAGAACAGCGCGTCGCCGTCCTTCAGGTTCGGCTCGATGTCCTCGGTGAAGATCTTGGCCTGGCTGGTGTCCGGTGCCAGCAGCATGATGACGTCGGCCCAGGCGGAAGCCTCGGCGGCGGTCATGACCTTGAGGCCCTGCTCCTCGGCCTTGGCGCGCGAGGCCGAGCCTTCGCGCAGACCGATGGCGACGTCCACGCCCGAGTCACGCAGCGACAGCGAGTGCGCGTGGCCCTGGCTGCCGTAGCCGATCACAGCGACCTTGCGGCCCTGGATCAGCGACAGGTCGGCATCGTCGTCGTAGAACATCTCGACAGCCACAGTGTTTTCCCTTCGATGTGCCCCGACCGGCGTCGGCGAGGCGTTGGTGTTGTTCGGTTAGGTATTGATTGTTCCGTCAGCGGTTAGCCGACATGCTCTTGGGTCCACGTCCGAGCGTGACGCCGCCCGATTGCGCGATCTCCCGAATACCGTACGGGTCGAGCATGCGCAGCAGCGCCTCGAGCTTGTCCGAGGTGCCGGTGGCCTCCACGGTCAACGACTCCGGCGACACGTCGATCACCTTGGCGCGGAACAGGTTCACCACGTCGACGATCTCGGAACGATTGGTCGAATCGGTCCGGACCTTGATGAGCATCAGTTCGCGAGAGACCGAGTTCTCCGGTTCTTGCTCGACGATCTTGATGACGTTGACCAGCTTGTTGAGCTGCTTGGTGACCTGTTCCAGGGGGAAGTCGTCCACCGAGACCATGATGGTCATCCGCGAGATGCCCTTCAGGTCGGTCGGGCCGACGGCCAGCGACTCGATGTTGAATCCGCGCCGGGAGAACAGGCCCGACACACGAGCCAGCACGCCCGGACGGTCTTCCACCAGGACGCTGAGGGTATGGGTGCTCACAGCGAGTCGTCCCCTTCCGGTGCCTGCTCGCGCGGACGCACCATGGTGTCGTGGATGTCGGCCGGGGTGTCGCCGGCCGACTCGTCGTCGTCGAACAGCGGCCGGATGTCCCGGGCCGCCATGATCTCGTCGTTGCCGCAGCCGGAGGCCACCATCGGCCAGACCTGTGCGTCCTTGCCGACGATGAAGTCGATCACGACCGGTCGGTCGTTGATCTCGCGCGCCTTGGCGATGGCCGGGGCGACGTCCTCTTCGCGGTCGACGCGGATGGCGACGCAGCCGAGCGCCTCGGAGAGCTTCACGAAGTCCGGGATCATCCGGGTGTGCGTGGCCAGGTCGGTGCTCGAGTAACGCTGGTCGTAGAACAGCGTCTGCCACTGCCGCACCATGCCGAGGTTGCCGTTGTTGATCAGGGCCACCTTGATGGGGATGCCCTCGATCGCGCAGGTGGCCAGCTCCTGATTGGTCATCTGGAAGCAGCCGTCGCCGTCGATGGCCCACACCTCGGTCTCCGGCGAGGCCGCCTTGGCGCCCATGGCGGCGGGGACCGAGTAGCCCATGGTGCCCAGGCCGCCCGAGTTGAGCCAGGTACGCGGCTTCTCGTACTTGACGAACTGCGCGGCCCACATCTGGTGCTGGCCGACGCCGGCGCAGTAGACCGCGTCGGGTCCGGCGGCCTTGCCCAGCTCGGAGATGACGAACTCCGGCGACAGCGAGCCGTCGGACTGCTTGTCGTAGCTGAGCGGGTAGGTGGAGCGGAGGTTACTGAGGTACGCCCACCACTGCGTCAGGTCGGTGCGGCGGCCACCGGTGGCCTCGTCGTTGCGCAGTGCCTCGATCAGATCGATGATCACGTTGCGCACGTCGCCGACGATGGGCACGTCGACCTCGCGGTTCTTGCCGATCTCGGCCGGGTCGATGTCCGCGTGGATCACCTTGGCGTTCGGCGCGAACGAGTCGAGCTGGCCGGTGACCCGGTCGTCGAAGCGTGCGCCCAGCGTGATGAGCAGGTCGCTGCGCTGCAGCGCGCCGACGGCGCCGACGGCACCGTGCATGCCGGGCATGCCCATGTGCAGGTCGTGGCTGTCGGGGAACGCGCCGCGCGCCATCAGCGTGGTGACCACCGGGATGCCGGTCAGCTCGGCCAGTTCGAGCAGTTCCGGCGCGGCCTCGGCCTTGATGACGCCGCCGCCGACGTACAGCACCGGCTGCTTGGCCTCGGCGATCAGGCGTGCGGCCTCGCGCACCTGCTTGCCGTGCGGCTTGGTCACCGGGCGGTAGCCGGGCAGGTCGAACTGCGGCGGCCACGAGAACGTGGTCTGCGCCTGCAGGATGTCCTTCGGGATGTCGACGAGGACCGCGCCGGGGCGGCCGCTCTCGGCGATGTAGAAGGCCTCGGCGATGATCCGCGGGATGTCCGCGGCGGCGCTGACCAGGAAGTTGTGCTTCGTGATCGGCATGGTGATGCCGGAGATGTCGGCTTCCTGGAAGGCGTCGGTACCGATCAGCGCGCGGCCGACCTGGCCGGTGATGGCCACCACCGGCACCGAGTCCATCTGGGCGTCGGCCAGCGGGGTCACCAGGTTGGTGGCGCCCGGACCGGACGTGGCCATCATGACGCCGGCCTTGCCCGCGACCTGCGCGTAGCCGGTCGCGGCATGGCCCGCGCCCTGCTCGTGGCGGACCAGGACGTGGCGCACCTTCTGCGAATCGAGCAGCGGGTCGTACACCGGGAGTACCGCACCACCGGGAATGCCGAAGACGATCTCGACACCGAGCTCTTCGAGCGTCCGCACGACGGACTGGGCGCCGGTGACCCGCTCGGGGGCGACGGTCACGCCCGAGCGCAGAGATTCGGTGGACGGCGACTGCGGCCGAGCCGCCCCGCGGGCTGTTGGAGTGCTCACTGCACGATCCTCATCCTGGTAGTCCTGACAAGAAAAAACCCCCGACAGCGAAGCTGTGCGAGGGGCGCGTCGATGAAATTCGAAAGGTCTCAAAAGTGACCGATCAGGCGTGGACGCGCCGACCGATTACTACGAGAAGATTCTTGTTCATCACCGTGCCACGGTAAGGCAGCGGCCGCAGCCACGTCAAATCCACCCGGCAGTGCCACAATGGCAGCGTGTCCGACTCTGCCGCCTCCCGCCCCGCCCCCCATTCGACCACCGGCGCCCCGCAGTCCGCGACCTTCGCGATCTCGCGGCTGGCCTACCTCACCGTCTTGGTGACATTGATCGTGGTGTTGATGATGATCGGCATCTCGCCCGCATGGTTCGGGTGGACCGTGCTCGTCCCGATCGTCCAGATCTGGTGGATCGCTCGCGTGCGCACCGAGGCCGACCGGAACGGACTGGAAGCCATGCGCCTGTTCGGCTCGACGAGAATCTCCTGGGACGACGTCGCCGGTCTGCGCTTTCCCAAGTGGTCGGCGGTCAAGGCGGTCCGGCCGGACGGCGGCACCGTGAGCCTGCCCGCGGTGACCTTCGCCGACCTGCCGGCGCTCTCGGCCATTTCCGGCGGTCGTGTCCCCGACCCGTACGCCGCCGCCCGCGAGGCCGCAACCGCGGAGCAGCTCGACGCCGACGACTCGTCCGAGACCGATCGCCCCGAACGTCCATGACCACGGCCAGTCTGCGCACACTCGAACAGGCCCTGCGCGACAAGCGCCTCCCCGAGGCTGCGGCCCTGCTGTCCTCGCTGGCTCCGCAGGAGGTGGCGGCGCTGCTGGAGCAGATGCCGCCCCAGCTGCGCACCATCGGTTTCCGCCTGCTGCCCAAGGACCAGGCGGTGGAGATCTTCGACGACTTCGACGCCGAGGTTCAGGTGGAGTTGATCGGCGAGCTCGGTTCGGCGCACGTCGCCGAGGCCTTCGACAATCTCGACCCGGAGGACCGGGCCGAGCTGCTCGACGAGCTCCCGGCCTCCGTCGCCAAGGAACTCGTGCGCACCCTGTCCCCCCAGGAGCGGGAACTGACCGCCGTGGTGCTCGGCTTCCCGCGCAGTTCCGTGGGTCGCCGCATGAGCCCGGAGTTCATTCACGCCTTCGCCGACGACACCGCCGACGAGGTGCTCGACCGGGTGCGGGCCCGCGGCCACCAGGTGTCCTCGATCTACATCGTCCCGGTGGTCGATCGTTCCCGACGACTGCTCGGCGTGGTGAGCCTGCGCGACCTGCTGCTGGCCGAACCCGAGGAAGCGGTCGGGCCGATCGCCAAGACCCCGATCTTCGCGCACGCCCTCGACGACGCCGAGACCACCGCCGACCGCTGCGTGGACCGGGGCATCTCGGCCATGCCGGTGGTCGACGCCGAGGACCGTCTGGTGGGCGTGCTGACCCTCGACGACGCGATCGAGATCGTCGACGCCGCCCGCGACGAGGACGAGGCCCGCGCCGGCGCCCGCGAACCACTGCGCGAGTCGTACCTGCTGGCGTCGGTGTTCGCCATCACCCGCTCGCGGGTGGTGTGGCTGTTCGTGTTGGCCGTGTCGGCGATCCTGACCGTCAACGTGCTCGAGTTCTTCGAGGGCACCCTGGAGCAACGCGTCGCCCTGGCCCTGTTCATCCCGCTGTTGACCGGGATCGGCGGCAACACCGGGTCGCAGGCGGCCACCACGGTCACGCGCGCGCTGGCCACCGGCGAGGTGGCCCCGCGCGACGTCGGACGGGTGGCCGGCAAGGAGATCCGGGTCGGATTCACCATGGGTGCGGCGCTGGGTCTGGCCGGCTTCGGCGTGGCCGCGGCCGTCTACGGCCTCGACATCGGCACCGTGATCGGGCTGACGATCTTGTCGGTGTGCACCATGGCCGCCACCGTCGGTGGCCTGATGCCGTTGCTGGCCAAGACCGTCCGCGTGGACCCGGCGGTGTTCTCCACCCCGTTCATCTCCACCTTCTGCGATGCCACCGGCCTGATCATCTACTTCATGATCGCCAAGACGGTCCTCGGGATCTAACGCCGGACTTCCTCGCCTCGGGCGCCTGCACTCGCGCCAGCGCGCCGGGTGCAGGCGGCTTCGCCTCGCGGCGGACGCGTAAACTCCTCTGATGGGTCGATGAGTCGACTCCAGCCCCGTCAATCCTGCTACGAACGAGGAAACATGCCCGCACTGCGGTCTCGCACCACCACTGTCGGCCGGGAGGCCGCCGGAGCACGCTCGCTGTGGCGAGCGACCGGAATGACCGACGACGACTTCGGCAAGCCGATCGTCGCGATCGCGAACTCGTACACCCAGTTCGTGCCCGGGCACGTGCACCTGAAGAACGTCGGCGACATCGTGGCCGAGGCGGTGCGCGAGGCCGGTGGCGTGCCGCGCGAGTTCCACACCATCGCCGTCGACGACGGTATCGCCATGGGTCACGGCGGCATGCTGTACTCGCTCCCCAGCCGGGAGATCATCGCCGACTCGGTGGAGTACATGGTGAACGCGCACACCGCCGACGCGCTGGTGTGCATCTCCAACTGCGACAAGATCACCCCGGGCATGCTCAACGCCGCGATGCGGCTGAACCTCCCGACCGTGTTCGTCTCCGGCGGTCCGATGGAGGCCGGTAAGGCCGTGGTGGTCGACGGCGTGGCCCAGGCCCCCACCGACCTCATCACCGCGATCTCGGCGTCGGCCAACGACGCGGTCGACGATGCGGGTCTGACCGAGGTGGAACTGTCCGCCTGCCCCACCTGCGGTTCCTGCTCGGGCATGTTCACCGCCAACTCGATGAACTGCCTCACCGAAGCCCTGGGCCTGTCGCTGCCGGGCAACGGTTCGACGCTGGCCACCCACGAGTACCGTCGTCGCCTGTTCCAGCGCGCCGGCACCACCGTGGTCGAGGCCGCCAAGCGCTGGTACGAGGACGACGATGCATCGGTGCTGCCCCGCAGTGTCGCGACCTCGACCGCGTTCGCCAACGCGATGGCGCTCGACGTGGCGATGGGCGGGTCCACCAACACGGTGCTGCACATTCTGGCCGCGGCCCAGGAAGGCGAGGTCGACTTCGACCTGGCCGACATCGACGCGATCAGCCGGAAGGTGCCGTGCCTGTCGAAGGTGTCGCCCAACTCCGACTACCACATGGAAGACGTGCACCGTGCCGGCGGCATCCCCGCCATCCTCGGTGAGCTGCGTCGCGCCGGACTGATCGACGATTCGGTCCCCACCGTCTACGCCCCCAGCCTGGGCGCCGCGCTCGACGACTGGGACATCCGCGGCGGCAAGGCCACCGACGACGCCGTCGACCTGTTCTACGCCGCGCCCGGCGGTGTGCGCACCACCGAGCCGTTCTCCACCGAGAACCGCTGGAGCTCGCTCGACACCGACGCCGAGGGCGGCTGCATCCGCGACCTGGCGAACGCCTACACGGTGGAGGGCGGCCTCTGCGTGCTGCAGGGCAACCTGGCCGAGAACGGCGCCGTGCTCAAGACCGCGGGCATCGACGAAGACCTGTTCCACTTCCAGGGCCCGGCCCGCGTGGTGGAGAGCCAGGAGGACGCCGTGCACGCGATCCTGTCCAAGCAGCTGCAGGCCGGTGAGGTGCTGGTGATCCGCTACGAGGGTCCCGCGGGCGGCCCCGGCATGCAGGAGATGCTGCACCCGACCGCCTTCATGAAGGGCACCGGCATGGGCAAGAAGTGCGGTCTGGTGACCGACGGCCGCTTCTCCGGCGGCTCCTCGGGCCTGGTGATCGGCCACGTCTCGCCCGAGGCGGCCGGCGGCGGCACCATCGGCTTGATCGAGGACGGCGACCAGATCCTGATCGACGTCGAGACCCGCGCCCTCAAGGTGCTGGTGGACGACCAGACCCTCGCCGACCGGCGCGCCAAGATGGAGGCCTCCGAGCGTCCCTGGCAGCCGAAGGACCGCGAGCGTCCGGTGACCCAGGCGCTGCGCGCCTACGCGAAGCTGGCCTCCTCCGCCGACAAGGGCGCCGTCCGCGTCGTCGACTGACACACCGCACAAACTCGGGCGGCGGGCACTCACGTGTCCGCCGCCCGAGTGCTTTCCGCTCCCGTTCGCGCCCCTCGCGCACCCTCGCGTCGCTCCCGTTCGACGCGAACGCACCCCGCGGGCGCGAACGCGTCCGACCGGCGCGAACGCGGGGGGCCGGGCGCACGCGCAGCGCGGGCGGGCACCCGCGATTCGAACCCTCCGCAGCCGATTACCGGCTCATCCCAATCGGGGGTGTAGGAGTTGGGGTCTGAAGCCGCCGGTCTCGAGCAGGCTTCGGGCGATGTAGTTGGTCAGGTTGCGGAACCCGAGTGCGGAGCCGCGCAGGTGTTCGAGCCGTCCGTTGAGCGCCTCGGTCGGCCCGTTGCTGGTGCCGGGTCGTTCGAAGTAGGCGAGCACGTCAGCGGCTCGCTTCTTCAGGGTCCGGCTCAGGGTGGTGAGCTCGGTGAGCACCTTGGGGACGCCGGCGCTGAGGTCGGTGATCAGCTTCTCCATGAGCTCGCGGCCACGTTGCCGGTCCTCGTGGCGATAGGCGGCGATCATGCGCTGGTAGACACCCCAGGTCGCCTCGACCTCGACGTGAGCGTCATCAACGAACAGCGCGCGTAGCCTGTCGCTCTGCTTGTCGGTGAGCAGGTCCGCGCCGGTGTGCAGCGTGCGCCGCGACTTGTAGAGCGGGTCGTCCCTGAACCCACGGTGCCCGTGGATCGCGAGTTGGACCCGGCGCCGGCACCTGTCGAGGGCGTCACCGGCCAGGCGCACGACGTGGAAGGGATCCATCACCGTGACCGCGTCCGGGATCTCCTCCGCAGCGGCGGTCTTGAACCCGGTGAAGCCGTCCATCGCGACCACCTCGACCGCGTCACGGAAGGCGTCGTCGCGGTCGGCGAGCCAGGTCTTGAACGCCGCCTTCGACCGGCCCTCGACCATGTCCAGCAGCCTTGCTGGGCCGGCGCCATCGCGGACCGGGGTGAGGTCGATGATCACGGTGACGTACTTGTCGCCACGCCTGGTGTGGCGCCAGACGTGCTCATCGACGCCAATGACCTTCACGCCCTCGAACCGCGTGGGGTCGTTGATCAGCAGCCGCTTGCCTTCAGCCAGGACCGCGTTGTTGGCGGTGTCCCACGCGACCCCGAGTCCCTCGGCGACACGGGCGACGGTGAGGTGTGCGACCACGATCCCTTCCAGCGCCCACCGCAGCCCGGTGCGCGAGAGCTTCGCGCGTGGCTCCGCAGCGGCGCTGGTGTCTTGGCGCCACACGTGTCCGCAGTCGGCACAGCGGTAGCGGCGCACTACAACTTCCAGCACGGTCGGTCGCCAGCCCAGCGGCTCGTGGGCCAACCGCCGGATCACGGTGTCACGAGCAGCGCCTTCGCTGCCGCACCGTCGGCACCACTGATCTGGTTCCACCACGCGGCACGCTAGGACCGCACGATCCGGTTCAAGTCGTTGTCCGGTCACGCTCAGACCGAGGCCGTCGAGTCGAGCGAAGGCGGTGAGGTCAGGGCGGCCGAAGCCGGCCGGCGGGGTTGTGTCGGTCACGTCGAGGTCTTTCGGATGGATGGCGTAGGAACCTCCGTCGTCGGGAGACCTCGACGTCTATCTGCGGACCGACGCGCCCGGCCGACCTACACCGGCATCTGAGAAGACCCCTGAAACGTCTTCGACGAAGACGGGACCGGCGAGGAGGAGGGCGCGGTGAGCTAAAAGAATGGAGCTTGCTCGGCTTCGACGCCGCCGCAAGCTCCGGTGAAACGGTCGGTACTAGTCGGTCGTCGTCGGTCACCACCGGATGGCGGCGTCCCCCACGCTCGGCGTTCGCGCAGGTCAGCGGCTCGTTCGCCCAGTGGGCGCATCAGGCGATAGACGCAAAGCCGACGTGATTAGGTCGTCGGTTCGATTCCGACAGGCGGCTCCGGCGAACAGCCCCTGACCTGCGGAAACGTAGGGCAGGGGCGGTTCGGTTCTGATGGTCGCGCGATGCGCTGGCCTCACCGCTCTGCCCGACACCCGACGTCGCTCTCCTCTGCGACGGACCCCTCGCCGGATGAACGCTCGGACATCCTGTCCGTGTGCCGATAGGCCTCGCACCGCTCGGCAACGCAGCGTGGCGCTGCGTCGCGACCTGGCGACGGCTCGGCGGGGCGCGATCGTCTCGTGCGTTGGCGGACTACGGAAGCTTGGACGCGAGGACGTCGGCCGCCAGGATCTCGGGTGCTGCGCCGAGGAGGTGCTGGTTGGCCATCAGGGCTGCGACGATGGCGCCGTTGGCGTGGGCGTCGCGAGCGGCCTCGTCGGGGAATGCATCGAAGATCCAGAAGGTGTCGGCGTGGGTCCTGACCGCGAACCAGACAATCGTTCCTACTTCTTCGTTGGCGAGCGCGACAGCGCCGGCGAGCAGATCGGCGAGCGCGTCGTGCTGTCCATCGGCCGCGACGATCTTGGCGACGAAGGCATACGGAAGTGATGCGGGTGTGGACATGAGGGGTTCTCCTAGGTGTCGAGGTTTCTTGGTGAAGCGAGTTCAGCGTATGACGAGCAAGGGCATGTGAGAAGTGGCGTATACGGCAGTATTGCTATTGTTTGCGCCATGCGTATCGGACTGATCGCGATCGACGGCTGCTTCGGTTCGGCTGTCGCGTCGATCATCGACATCGTGCGGGTGGCCGACGGAGCCCGCAGCGATGTCGACCCGCGGATCGACGCGATCGAACTCGCCATCCTCGGACCGAAACGGCGAGTGACCACGACGGCATCGATGACCCTGTCGGTGGACCACCCGCTGTCGGAGTCCGGAGAGTTCGACGTGGTCGTCGTCCCTGCGCTTGGAACCCTCACGGCCGCCGCGACCCACGACGCCCTCCAGAGCCGAGATGCTCGTTCGGTCATCGCCTCGCTCGGGCGCCTCGACGAGGCGACCACCCGGATCGCCGCGGCGTGCACCGGCGTGTTCGCTGTCGCCGAGACCGGACGGATGCATCATCGGCGGGCGACGACCAGTTGGTTCCTGGGGCCGGAGTTCCTGAAGCGCTATCCGACCGTCGCCCTCGATCTCGACACCATGGTCGTGGTCGACGGGAACCTCGTCACCGCCGGCGCCGCGTTCGCCCACATCGACCTCGCGCTCTCACTCGTGCGATCGATCAGCCCCGACCTGGCCCAACATGTCGCCAAGCTCCTCATCATAGACGAGCGTCCGTCGCAGGCGGCCTTCGTCGCCTACGAACATCTCCGGCACGAGGACCCGATCGTCGTCGAGTTCGAACGCTTCGTGCGCGCCCGCCTGGACGAGCCGTTCAGCGTCGCCTTCGTCGCGCAGTCGCTCGGCACCAGCCGGCGCACCCTCGAACGACGAGTCCGTGCGGCGCTCAACCTCACTCCGCTCGGCTTCGTCCAACGGCTTCGCATCGAACGAGCTCGGCACCTCTCAGCAACCACGGACCTCACCTCCGCCGAGATCGCGCTACGGGTCGGCTACGCGAACGCCGAGACTCTGCGCTCCCTCCTGCGCAGGGAGCGACGCCGTTCCTGACCTATCGCCATGCCTGTAGCCAGTGTCCTAGCGCTCGGTTGGAACCACCTCTCAGCACGTCGCGTCGACGCTCCTGCGTCGCCCCTGGACGACCCACTCGACACGCCCGCAGCACAGGCCGTGTGACGTGCCCCAGCTTCCCGGACGGTCGGGGTTGGGTGGCTGTGATGTCGCTGCGTTCTCGTCGAGGGGGTCAGCAGACCCGATCAGGGTCGATTGGGATGAGCCGCGAAGGCGGTGAGGTCAGGGCGGCCGAAGCCGGCCGGCGGGGTTGTGTCGGTCACGTCGAGGTCTTTCGGATGGATGGCGTAGGAACCTCCATCGTCGGGAGACCTCGACGTCTATCTGCGGACCGACGCGCCCGACCGACCTACACCCTCATCTGGGAAGAGCCCGATTACCCTCACGCGCGACGGCACCCTCCCCGCCGATCGGCGAGGACCAGTGAGAATCGAGGGCGCCCGCCCGCGCGGACCCTCAAGCCGGGGCACACCCACACGCGCAGCGCGGGCGGGCACCCGCGATTCGAACCCTCCGCAGCCGATTACCTTGACGCGCGAGGGGACCCTCCTCGCCGATCGGCGAGGACTAGTGAGAATCGTGGGTGCCCGCCCGCGCGGACACGACGAAGAGAAGAAGCAGCTCAGGCCCCGACGAGGAGCGGGTTGGACCCATTGAACACAACCCACACGGCCACCGCCGCGGCGATCGCGATGATGAGCCACGCGGCCGAGCCCCATGCGGGTCGACGCGACCAGCCCCATTGGCGGTCGAACGAGTAGGTGCCCGGCCCGCACAGGATGAGGGCGACGGCCGCGGCCGCGAGCACCAGCTCGTACTCGATGCCTCCGCCGCCCTGGGCGGTGAAGAACCACACGCCGCCGGCGAGCGTCATCTTGTAGGCGCCGGCCACCAGGATCACCCCGAGCACGGCGGACCCGGCGATCGGCGTGATCAGGCCGAGGATCAGGAACGCGCCGCCGATGGTCTCGGTGAGCCCGCCCAGCAGGGCGAGGGTGCGGGTGACGTCGGGGTCGAAGCCCAGGTTCGGGTCCGCTCCGGGCGCGGTGTTGGCGAGGAACGCGGCGAAGCCGTCGATCCCGAAACCGTCGAGCCAGGTCCAGGTGGTGAGCTTCTGCAGCCCGTGCATCACGAACACGATGCCGACCACGACGCGGAGAATCAGCAGACCCAGGTCGGCGGTGCCGCGACCGACCGGTTCCACGTCGGCCTCGTCGTCGCGGTCGCGACCGGGCTCGTCGACCGGTTCCACCGGCGCGGCCGCGTAGGCGGTACCCGCTTCGGGCACCGGCGGCTCGTCCTCCCAGTCCAGGCGCGCGGTGGGCTGCGGCTCGATGTACGGCAGCGGATCCTCGGTGAGGTGCTCGGCGGCCCGCCGCTTCTGGGCGGACGCCGCCTCGTCGGCGGTCTCGTCGTCGACGTCGACGAAGGGCTCGGTCACCACGGTGTCCGAGTCGCTGCGCACGTCGGTGCGGGTGGCACCCGACCGCACCGCGGGGGTCTCGGTGGTCTCGTCGTCGTCCGGCTGCTGAATCTGCACCGTCGGCAGTGCGTCGTCGTCGGAGGTGTTGATGACGGTGGTCGCGGGCACGTCGTCGTCGATGTCGTTGACAACGGCGGGCGCAGGGGTGCGCGCATGCTTGTCGTAGAAGGAATCCCGGTCTGGCTGCGGTCGCCGCGCCGGTCGGGCGTCGTCTGAACTACTCACACCCTCGAGGGTAGGTGCGCCCGCGCGCGCACCGGGGGATCGCCACCCGACGATTTGGTAACGATCGCATAGTGTTGGGGCATGCCTTTGCCGATCCCGGGAATCGCCTCCCGTCGTGCGCTCGCGGCCACCGCTGTGGCCGCGATCACCGTGCTGTCGGCGGCGGGCTGCGCGGACTTCAGCGAGCAGGAGCGCTCCGCCGAGGCGGGGAGCTTCACGACGGTGCCCGACGGCGCCGCGGGCCCCAAGCCGCCGCCTCCTCCACCACCGCCCACCGAAGAGGACCGACCGGTGCCCAGCGGCCCGTGCGTCGATCCCAATCCGGCGGTGATCGCCACCTGCCTGGGCACCACGAGCGGTGTCCGTCCAGCGGATCCAGAGGGCAAGTCCACCTACGTGGCCGAGCGCACCACCGGCAAGATCATCATCTCGCAGCGGTACGGTCCGCAGCGCACGGTGGCGACGGTGCCGGTCGACGCCGCCGGGGACGGTGGGCTGATCGATTTCGAACTGTCCCCCACCTACCTGCAGGATCAGATGATCTACGCGCTGATCAGCACCGGCTCGGACAATCGGGTGGTCCGCATCGCCTCGGGCAGTTCGGTCAAGCCGATCCTGACCGGCATCCCCAAGGGCGCCACCGGGAACATGGGGTCGATCAGCTTCGTGTCCCCCACCGAACTGCGGGTGGCCACCGGCAACGCCGGCAACGCGGCCGCTGCCGCCGACCCGGGGTCCCTGGCCGGCAAGCTGTTCACCATCGACCCGAACCTCACCGAGCCGCGACCCAAGATCATCGCCTCGGGATTCGGAGCCAACGTCGCGCTGTGCCCCGACCCCGAGAGCGGCAACCTCTTCGTCGCCGACAGCGGACCGGCCGGCGACCGGCTGCAGCAGGTGGAGGCCGGCGGGCTGCGGAGCCTGTGGACCTGGGCCGACCGGCCGGGGATCACCGGCTGCGCCGTGTCCGGCGGCGTGATCTCGGTGTCGATGGCCAAAGCCTTCCGCATCGATTCGCTGGCCGCGCCCTCCAATGCGAACCCCGCGGTGGGCAACCCGCAGCAGGGCGACGTCAAGGAGCAGTACGGCGCCGTGGGCCGGATGACCTCGTTCGGCGCGGCGATGCAGATCGCCACCGTCAACAAGTCGGTGCCGGGGGCTCCGCCCACCACCACCAACGATCGGGTGGCGATCTACACCGGTGGCGCGTCCTCCGCCGACGACAACACCTGACGCAGACAACGCCTGGAGCGCCGACGCGAACGGCCCGGCACCACCCGGAAGCGGGTGGTGCCGGGCCGTCGGCTGTTCGGGCCTACTGGCAGGCGGCCAGCACCAGTTCCTTGACGCGGGCCGGGTCGGCCTGACCGCGGGTCGCCTTCATCACGTCACCGACGATCTTGCCCGCGGCCTGCACCTTGCCGCTGCGGATCTTGTCGGCGATGTCGGGGTTGGCGGCCAGGGCGTCGTCGACGGCCTTCTGCAGCGCCGAATCGTCGCGCACCACTTCCAGGCCGCGGTCGGCGACGATCTGGGCGGGCTCGCCCTCGCCGTCGAGCACGGCGACGACCACCTGCTGGGCCAGCTTGTTGGTGAGCTTGCCCTCGTCCACCAACCCGATCACCTCGGCCACCTGGCCGGGGGTGATGGCCAGGCCGTCGAGTTCGACGCCGCGGGTGTTGGCCTGCTGCGCCAGGAACGACACCCACCAGCTGCGGGCGGCGTCCGGGCTGGCACCGGCCTCGGCCGTCGCGATGATCAGTTCCACGGCGCCGACGTTCACCAGGTCGCGCATCACTTCGTCGGACACGCCCCAGTCGGCCTGGATCCGGGCCCGGCGCACCCACGGCAGCTCCGGCAGGGTGCCGCGCAGTTCGTCCACCCAGGCGGGCTCGGCGATCACCGGCGGCATGTCCGGCTCCGGGAAGTACCGGTAGTCCTCGGCCGTCTCCTTGCGGCGGCCGGCCGACGTGCTGCCGTCGGCCTCGTGGAAGTGACGCGTTTCCTGGATCACTTCGCCGCCGGAGGTCAGGAGCGCGGCCTGCCGACGGATCTCGTAGGTCACCGACGCTTCGACGCTCTTGAGCGAGTTCACGTTCTTGGTCTCGGTGCGCGTGCCGAACTCGGTGGCGTCCTTGGCCATCAGCGACAGGTTGACGTCGCAGCGCATCGAACCCTGGTCCATGCGGACGTCGGAGACCTCCAGGGCGCGCAGCAGATCACGCAGGGCGGTCACGTAGGCGCGGGCCACCTCGGGGGCGCGTTCCCCTGCGCCGACGATGGGCTTGGAGACGATCTCCACCAGCGGCACCCCGGCGCGGTTGTAATCCAGCAGCGAGTGGCTGGCCCCGTGGATGCGGCCGGTGCTGCCGCCGACGTGCAGCGACTTACCGGTGTCCTCCTCCATGTGCGCGCGTTCGATTTCCACCCGCCAGGTGGTGCCGTCGTCGAGGATCACGTCGAGGTGGCCCTCATAGGCGATGGGCTCGTCGTACTGGCTGATCTGGTAGTTCTTCGGCTGGTCCGGGTAGAAGTAGTTCTTCCGCGCGAACACGCTCGACCTGCGAATCGAGCAGTTCAGCGCCAGACCGATCCGCACGGCCGACTCGATGGCCTTGCTGTTGGCCACCGGCAGCGAGCCCGGCAGGCCCAGGCACGCCGGGCACACCTGGGTGTTGGGGTCGCCGCCGAAGGTGGTCGGGCAGCCGCAGAACATCTTGGATGCGGTGCCGAGTTCGACGTGCACCTCCATGCCCATCACGGGATCGAATCGCTGGAGAGCCTCGTCGAAATCCATCAGGTCGTCGGTAGCCACACTCATGCCGACCATCGTATCTGGGGCCCGATGCAGGCTGTCCCCCGCCAGCCCCCGCGGGCGGTGGTCAGTGGGTCGACGACGCCCGACGGCCCGCCCGCCCCTGCGCGGAGGCGATGCCCAGCCAGGTGTGCCGGTTTCCGGCCCAGCACCAGCCCACCTTCGGCGCGCCCTTGCGCGCCCGGCCGTCGCGTCCGGTGCCGCCGGAGATCCACACCGCGGGGGTGCGGGCGTCGAGCCTGCCGTCGGCCTTGCGCAGCCGGGAGCCGATCGCCATGTAGCAGTGGTTGGGTGCCACCACCCGCGGCGTCTGCAGCGCCCAGGTGATCGCCTCGTGCAGCAGCAGCGGGGTGCGCCCGGCCGCGTGGATCTCCGGCAGCGCCTCGTCGGGCGACCAGTTCGCGTAGCCGTCGCCGCGATCGGGGGCGGTCACCGTGTACAGCGGTCCGTCCGGCACCGCGATCTCCGGCAGCGGACCGAACCGGTCGACGTCGCTCATGTCGACCACGACGAAGCCCTCCTTGGCCTCGGCCGCGTCGTGACCGGGCAGCCGCATGAGCGGTGCCAATTCCGACGGCGGCACCCGCGCGGGATCCACGACGAGCAGCCGCTCGACACCGTCATCGCAGGTCAGGGCCTCCGCGTGGGCGAGAAAGTCGGCGGCGGAGAGCCCGGACAGCTCGGCGACACCGAGGTCGACGAGCCGCCGCGCCTGCTCGGCGACCGACGGCAGCGCGGGCTGCTCGGCCATGTCAGCCGAACAGGGCGCGGGCGCCGCGGTAGAAGTCCAGCGGCACCGACTTGGTGTGCCCGACGGCGTCGGTGAACGGCACCCGTTCGATCTGGGTGCCGCGCAGCGCCACCATCTGCCCCCAGTCGCCGTCGGCGAGGACATCGCTGATGGCCTGCCCGAAGCGGGTGCCGAGCACCCGGTCGAAGGCCGTCGGCACGCCGCCGCGCTGGATGTAGCCGAGGGTGGTGGCGCGCGTCTGGATGCCGGTGCGTTCCTGAATCAGCGGCGCCAGGATCTCGCCGATGCCGCCCAGCCGCGGGCGGTCGAACTCGTCCAGGCCCTTGTCGGAGTAGGCGTCGTCCATCTCCGGCAGCGTGAAGCCCTCGGCCACCATCACCAGCGGGCCGCGACCGCGTTCGGCGGCCTCGGTGACCCACCGGCAGATCTGGTCGAGGGTCTCCGGCGCCTCCGGGATCAGCGTGACGTGCGCACCGGAGGCGACGCCCGCGTAGATCGCGATCCACCCGGCGTGCCGACCCATCACCTCGAGCACCATGCAGCGCTGGTGGGAGTCGCCGGTGGTGCGCAGCCGGTCCGCGGCGTCGGTGGCGATCTCCACCGCGGTGCTGAAACCGAAGGTGAAGTCGGTGGCCTCGAGGTCGTTGTCGATGGTCTTGGGGACGCCCACCATCGGGATGCCGTCCTCGTAGAGCCGGTTGGCCGCGGCCATGGTGCCGTCGCCGCCGATGGCGATCACGCCGTCGATCTCCAGCCGCTCGAGCACCTTCTTGATGTTCTCGGGACCGCCGTCGGGTTCGCTGTACGGACCGAAGCGACTGGTGCCGAGGATGGTGCCGCCGTTGCGCGAGATGCCGCGCACCGCCAGGCGGTTGAGCGGACGGATGTCGCCGTACACCAGGCCCCGGTAGCCGTCGCGGAAACCCACGAACTCCTGGCCGTGCACCGTGGTGCCCTGCAGCACCGTCCCGCGGATCACCGCGTTCAGGCCGGGGCAGTCACCGCCGGACGTGAGAATCCCGTATCGAGCCATCGTGCCTGATCTCCCATCGCTGCGACGCCCCACCGCGGGCGAACGCCTCCATTCGATCAGATCCCGACGGGACCGGCCACCGCAACGCGCTCGACTCAGCCTTCGATCGGTCCGCGGGCCGCCTCGTAGGCCGCACCGACGCGGTACAGACGGTCGTCGGCCAGGGCCGGCGCCATGATCTGCAGACCCACCGGAAGGCCGTCGGCCGACGACAGGCCCGACGGCACCGACATGGCGGCGTTGCCCGCGAGGTTCACCGGCAGGGTGCACAGGTCGAACAGGTACATCGACAACGGGTCGTCGACCTTCTCCCCCAGCTTGAACGCCGTCTGCGGGGTGGTCGGCGAGACGAGCACGTCGACCGATTCGAAGGCCGCGGCGAAGTCCCGGGCGATCAACGTCCGGACCTTCTGCGCCTGGCCGTAGTAGGCGTCGTAGTAGCCCGAGCTCAGCGCGTAGGTGCCGATCATGATGCGTCGCTTCACCTCGGGGCCGAAACCGGCCGCACGGGACAGCGCCATCACCTCGTCGGCGCTGTGGCTGCCGTCGTCGCCGACGCGCAGGCCGTACCGCATGGCGTCGAAGCGGGCCAGGTTGCTGGACACCTCCGAGGGCAGGATCAGGTAGTAGGCGCCGAGGGCGTACTCGAAGTGCGGGCAGTCCACCTCGACGATGGTCGCGCCCTGGGCGCGGAGCACCTCGCAGGCCTTCTCGAACGACTCCAGGACGCCGGGCTGGTAGCCCTCGCCCTGCAGTTGCTTCACCACGCCGACGCGGACACCGGTCAGGTCGCCGGTGGCGCCCGCGCGGGCGGCACCGACCACGTCGCCGATGGGGACGTCGATGGAGGTGGAGTCGCGCGGATCGAAACCGGCGATCACCTCGTGCAGCAGTGCGGTGTCGAGCACGGTGCGGCCGCACGGCCCGCCCTGGTCGAGCGAGGACGCGCACGCCACCAACCCGTAGCGGGAGACGGTGCCGTAGGTGGGCTTCACGCCGACGGTGGCGGTGACCGCGGCCGGCTGCCGGATCGAACCGCCGGTGTCGGTGCCGATGGCCAGCGGCGCCTGGTAGGAGGCGAGCGCCGCGGCGCTGCCGCCGCCGGAACCGCCGGGGATCCGGTCGGTGTCCCAGGGGTTGCGGGTCACCTGGTAGGCGGAGTTCTCGGTGGACGAGCCCATCGCGAACTCGTCCATGTTGGTCTTGCCGAGGATCGGGATGCCGGCGGCCCGCAGCCGGGTGGTCAGCGTCGCGTCGTACGGCGCGGTCCAGTTCTCCAGCATCTTGGAGCCGCAGGTGGTCGGCGCGTCGACGGTGGTGAACACGTCCTTGAGGGCGATCGGCACGCCGGTGAGCGCGGACGGGGCCTCGCCCGCGGCGATCGTCGCGTCGGCGGCGCGGGCGGCGGCGAGCGCTTCGTCGGCGCCGACGTGCAGGAAGGCGCCGAGTTCGCCGTCGATCTCGGCGATGCGATCCAGGTGCGCCTGGGTCACCTGCACCGAGGACAGCTCCCGGTCGGCGATCTTCGCGGCCAGCTCGGCGGCGGACAGGCCGGTGATCTCATTGGCGGTACGGGTGCTCACGGTGGTCATTCCTCCCCGAGGATCTGCGGAACGGCGAAACGGTCCTGCTCGACGGCCGGCGCCCCGGACAGGGCCTCGGCGACGGTCAGGCCCGGCACCACGGCGTCGGGCCGGACGATGTGGCTCAGATCGGCCGGGTGGGCGGTCGGCGGAACGTCGTCGGCGGCCACCTCGGCGACCTGGGCCACGTGACCCAGGATCGAGTCGAGCTGCGTGGCGTACTGATCGAGTTCGTCGTCGGTGAGCGCCAGTCGGGACAGACGCGCCAGGTGGGCGACCTCGGTCCTGCTGATGGTCGGCTCGGACTGCGATGGCATCGTCAGGCTCCTCTCGTACACGTGCGGTGTCACCAGCCTAGGGCCCTCCCGCACGCACCTGCGCCGCGGGCCTCGCGTCGGTAGCGTGAAGCTATGACCATCGTCACCGTGCAGCGCCTAGCGGCGCCCGCAACGGCGACGTAACCACGGCGCAACAAGGGTTCGAATAATGGAAGTCGTGTCTTATCTTCTGCGTGTGACCTTGGCCGATCGACCCGGCAGCCTCGGCCTGCTCGCGATGGCGCTCGGTACGGTGGGCGCCGATATCCGCTCCCTGGAGGTGATCGAACGCGGCGACGGGCTGGCCGTGGACGACGTGGTGGTGGAACTGCCCCACGGAGCGTTGCCGGATACGTTGATCACCGCGGCCGAGTCGGTCGACGGGGTGAGCGTGGACTCGCTGCGTCCCTTCACCGGCAAGCTCGACCTGCACCAGGAGCTGGAACTGATCGATGCCGTCGCCGCTGCGCGCGCCGACCGGCTGCAGGTGCTCGTCGATCTGGCCCCGCGCAGCCTGCACGTGTCGTGGGCGATGGTGGTGGCCGGCTGCGCCGACGAACCGGTCCGCCTGGCCGCCAGCGCCAGCGCACCGGAGACTCCGCTGACGCGCGCGGACTGGCTGCCGTTGACGCAGGCCTGCGAACTCGACGGCGACGCCGCATGGGTGCCCGGTCCGTGGCGCGAGCTGGCCACCACCCTGGCCGCGGCGCCGCTGGCCCGCAGCGGCAAGGCCCTGCTCCTGGGCCGGGTCGGCGGACCGGCTTTCCGGCCCAGCGAGGTGGCCCGCCTGAGCCACCTCACCGGCATCGTCTCCGGCCTGGTGCAGTCCGTCTGAACGGTGTCGGGCGCCCGTCCCCGGCGCGGGCCGGGGCCTAGGGGTTGCCGGTTTCCAGCAGCCGGACGAAGGCGGCTTCGTCGATGATCGGCACCCCGAGCTGCTCGGCCTTGGCCGCCTTGCTGCCGGGCGCATCGCCGATCACCACGTAGTCGGTCTTCTTCGACACCGAACCGGATGCCTTGCCGCCGCGCTCGATGATCGCCTCCTTGGCCCCGTCCCGGGTGAAGTCGGCCAACGACCCGGTCACCACGATGGTCTTGCCCTCCAGCGTCCGGACGATCGACTCGTCCACCTCGTCGGCCATCGAGACCCCGGCCGCCCGCCACTTGGCGACGATCTCGCGGTGCCAGTCGACGTCGAACCAGTCCCGAATACTGGTGGCCAACGTCTCCCCGACCCCGTCGACCTGGGCCAGGTCCTCGGCGCTCGCGTTCTCGACGGCCTCCAGGGAGCCGAAGGCGGTCGCCAGCGCGCGCGCCGCCGTCGGGCCGACGTGCCGAATGGACAGCGCCACCAGCACCCGCCACAGCGGGACCTGCCGGGCGGTCTCCAGATGCTGCAGCAGGCGCTGCCCGTTGGCCGACAGCTCACCCTTGAGGTTGGTGTAGAACGACGTCGTCGCCAGATCGTCGGCGGTCAGCGCGAACAGGTCGCCCTCATCCTCGATCACCTTGCCGGTCAACAGCGCGTTGGCGCCCTCGTAGCCGAGCGCATCGATGTCGAACGCTCCGCGACCGGCCAGGTGGAACAGCCGCTCGCGTAGCTGCGCCGGGCACCGCTGCGCGTTGGGGCACCGGATGTCGACGTCGCTCTCCTTCTCCGGCCGCAGCTGGGCACCGCACTCCGGACAGTGCGTGGGCATCACGAATTCGCGTTCGGTGCCGTCGCGCAGGTCCACGACCGGACCGAGGACCTCGGGGATCACGTCACCGGCCTTGCGGATGGTGATGGTGTCGCCGATCAGCACGCCCTTGCGCTTGACCTCGGAGGCGTTGTGCAGGGTGGCGCGGGCGACCGTCGACCCGGCCACCAGGACCGGCATCATGTCCGCCCACGGCGTGACGCGACCGGTGCGGCCGACCCCCACCTTGATGTCGAGCAGTTCGGTCGTGACCTCCTCGGGCGGGTACTTGTAGGCGATGGCCCACCGCGGGGCGCGCGAGGTGGCGCCGAGGCGGCGCTGCAGACCGGTGTCGTCGACCTTCACCACCAGACCGTCGATCTCGTGTTCCACCGAGTGCCGGTTCTCGCCCCAGTAGACGATGGCCTCCTCCACCGCCTGCGCGCCGACCACCTTGCGGGTGTGGGTGGACACCGGCAGGCCCCACGCGCCCAGCGCCAGATACACCTCGTGCAGCGAGGCCGGGTGCCAGCCGTCGATGCGGCCGACGCCGTGGCAGATCATGTGCAGATTCCGCTGCGCGGTGATCTGCGGATTCTTCTGGCGCAGCGAACCGGCGGCCGAGTTACGCGGATTGGCGAAGGGCGCCTTGCCCGCCTCCACCAGCGATGCGTTCAGTTTCTGGAAGTCTTCGAGCCGGAAGAACACCTCACCGCGCACCTCCAGCAGGGCGGGCACCGGGTACTGCTCGGTCGCGGTCAGCTGGTGCGGCACACCGACGATGGTGCGGGCGTTGAGCGTCACGTCCTCGCCGGTCCGGCCGTCCCCGCGGGTCACCCCGCGCACGAGCCTGCCGTCCTCGTAGACCAGGGACAGGGCCACGCCGTCGATCTTCAGCTCGCAGAGGTAGTCGATGCCGGTCCCGGCGTCGGCCTCGGTGCGCGCGATCCAGGCGCGCAGTTCGTCGGCGTCGAAGACGTTGTCCAGCGACATCATCCGCTCGAGGTGGTCGACCGGGGTGAACGCGGTGGAGAAGCCGCCGCCGACCAGTTTGGTCGGCGAATCCGGCACGGCCAGTTCCGGGTTCTCGTCCTCGAGCTGCTGCAACCGCCGCAACAGCACGTCGAACTCGGCGTCAGCGATGATCGGCGCGTCTTTGACGTAGTAGCGGAACTGGTGATCTCGGATTTCGGCGGCCAGCTCAGACCACTGCTGCTGCGGGTTCGTCACAACCGGATTCTAGTCGGCCCCACCGACGATTCCTCTTCCCGTCACGCGCGGGTGAGGATGTAGGTGACGGATCGGTAGATCATGGTCACCGTGTCGCCGTTGACCACCACGTCGCAGTTGGTCTCCCGGCAACTCGAGCCCGCCAGCGACGTCATGCGGATCACGACCGAGGACTCGTTGAGCCGATAGGTCTGCTGCACCGACATCCGGCACACCCCGCCGGCATCGTTGTTGATGTGCAGTAGTCCGGTCACCGGATCGTCGTCGGTGAAGGTCAGGGTGTAGCGCCCCGTGTCGGTGTCCCCGACGAAGGTGCCCAGCCACGCCGGATTGGCCCAGTCGCGCTCGGCCGCAGGGGGTACGGCCGATTCAGGCAGTTCCGTGACCCGCGCGCTCGACGCCGAGCCGGCCAAGGAGGTACTCGCTTCCCGCACCTGAACCACCGCGAGCACTGCCGCCACCACGGCCCCCACCATCAGGAGCGCCAGCACCACCAGCGCCGCGATCATCGGCCGGGTCAGGGTCCGGCCGGCGGTCGGCGCGGACGGTGGAAACGGTTCCCGGCTGAGCCCGGGGTCGTCGACCGGCCCCCGCGTCGGATCCTCGTGCACGGTGTCCCCCACTTCCGCGGCCCCGCCGCACCCATCGATGAGCAATCATCGGTGGCCGCCGACGGCGGCACCCTACCCTGGAACCATGCCGCATCCGATCATGTTCGACGACGCCGACCCCGTGCTCGCGCGTGTCCGGCAGATCGCCCTCGCCCTGCCCGAAGCCACCGAGAAGGTCGCGCACGGCCGCCCCACCTTCCGCTGCGGCAAGATGTTCGCGATGTACGGCGGCTCCCGCAAGGGGGCCACCGCCACACCGTTGCCCACCGCGCTGCTCTTCATCCCGGACCCGAGCGAACAGGAGGCCCTGCAGCAGGACGGACGCTTCTTCGTCCCCGCCTACGTGGGCGCCTACGGCTGGCTCGGTCTGGAGCTGTCCGCCGACACCGACTGGGCGGAGGTCGCCGAACTGCTCGACGCCAGCTACCGCCGGATCGCCCCCAAGCGGGCGATCGCGCAGCTTCCGGACGCAGGCACCGCGCCCTGAGTCGGCGTTCGATCGGTGTCAGCCTTCGACCGACGTCAACGCTCGACCGGAATCAGCGCTCGACGTCCTGGCGCCGCAGGAGCCGCACCGCCAGCACCACCACGGCCACGGCGACGACCACGGTGAGCACGGCGAGGCCGCTGATCGAGTCGGCCCAGTCGGCCACCTGCGCCTGCCACCGCACCTGCGTGTCGGCGCCGACCGGGGCGCCCAGCGACGCGGTGCCCTCGGTGACCCACAGCAGGATGCCGATCGCGATCAGCGCCAGGCCGGAGATCAACGACGTGCTGTGCAGTGACAGGCGACCCACCCTGATCTCCCGGCCCCGCAGCACGCCCCGCAGGCGCGGACCGATCCGCGTCCAGAACGCCGCCAACAGCAGCAGCGGCGCCGTCATCCCGGCGGCATAGGCCACCATGACCGCGGCGCCGTACACCGGCTGCCCGCTCACCAGCCCCACCGTGAGGACGGCGCCGAGCAGCGGACCGGAGCAGAAGCCCGCGAAGGCGTACACCGCGCCGAGCACCACGGTGGAGACCGGTCCCACCACGCGCACGCTGTCGGCGAGCCCGGACAGTCGACCGAAGCCGAAGCCGCTGCCGAGGATCAGCAGCACGCCGAAGACGATCACCACGATCGCGCCGATCGCGGTGACGGTGCCGCGGTGCACGGTGAACAGCGAACCCAGGGCGGCCGCACCGGCGCCGATCGGGGCGAGCACGAGGACCAGGCCGAGGAAGAACAGCGCGGTGCGCGACAGCAGCGCGCGGGTGCCGTCGTAGGTGAACGCGAAGAACGACGGCAGCAGCAGCGCCGCGCAGGGACTCAGCAATGCCAGCAGCCCGCCGAGGAAGGCGCCGACCAGACCGATCTGGCCCACGACGTCAGCGTCCGGCGAGGTACTGGTCGATGACCACCTCGAAGGTCTCGATCGGTCGCACCCCGACGATCGGCTCGCCGTCGATCACGAACGCGGGCACGCCGATGATGCCGAATTCTTCGGTCGGTGCCACGTCCTGAGCGATGTCGCCGTCGTACCGATCGCTGAGCGTTTCGCTGCGGAACCGCTCCAGGTCGGGCACCCCCGCGGCCTTCGCGTGCTCGACGAGGACGTCGATGGGCAGGTCGGGATGGCCCGTGGTGGGCGCGTCGGCGTAGACGTCGTCGACGAACTGCCAGAACTTGCCCTGCGCGGCGGCCGCCCATCCGGCGCGGGCGGCCAGTTCGGACTCCTTGCCGAAGATCGGCTGGTCTCGCCATTCGATGCGGAGCTTGCCCGCGTCGACGTACTTCTCGATCAGCTGGGGCTCGATGTCGCGCGCATAGGTGGCGCAGAAGGGGCACCGGAAGTCGGAGAAGACCACCATGGTGACCGGGGCGTCCACCTCGCCCAGCGCGCGCGGGTCGTCGGCCGTGCGCCGGGACAGATCGCCCAACGGCCCGAAGGTCGCCGGGGCCGCCGACGCCTGCGACGGCGACGTCTCCGAGGACGACTGGGTTCCCCGCGCCACCAGCGCGATGACCAGTCCCACCAGGACCGTCAGCAGCACGCCGAACAGGAGCAGTTCGACACGGCGACGGCGAGGCGGTGTCGGCGGTGTCGAGGGTTCCCCCAGGGATTCGGTCGACTCCACCTGTTCACTCACACCGCCACCTTGCCCAAACCCCCCGCCCGCCGCAACATGGCCAGCACCGGCAGCAGCAGTACCGCGATCACCGCGCCGACGTAACCGACCACGTCGAATCCGAAGACCGACATGATCACGCCTGCCAAAGCCCCGGCACCGGCCCCGGCGAGCGCGATGAGGACATCGATCGCACCCTGCACCGACGGCCGTTCCGGCGCCGATGTGGCGTCGACCACCAGGGCGGTGCCGCTGATCAATCCGAGGTTCCAGCCGAGCCCGAGCAGGATCAGTGCGACGGTCAGCCAGCCGAGCCCGTCGTGCGGCGCCCAGGCCGCGAGGAGCGCGGCCGCCACCAGCAGCACTACCGCACCGACGGCCATCGGACCGCGGCCGACGCGGTCCACGAGCGGACCGGTCACCAACGACGGGAGGAACATGGCGGCCACGTGCAGACCGATGACGACGCCCACCGCGGTGAGGCCGCGGCCCAGATCCACCATGTGCACCGGGGTCATCGTCATCACCCCGGTCATCACGATCTGCGCGGTCACCATCACCGCAGCGCCGATGTACAACGCGGTCCGGGGCGCGGTGGCGCCGCCGCCCGGCACCGAACCGGCGGCCCCGCCCTCGGGGTCCGCCGCAGCGGCCCGCGCGGCCACGTCGCGGGCCAGCAGAAACGGGTCCGGGCGCAGCAGCAGGAAGAAGATCAGTCCGGCCGCGCCGTAGGCCACCGCCGCCAGCAGGAAGGGACCGGCCAGGCGGGGCAGGCCGATCGCCTCGGCGAAGGCGCCGGTGGGGGTCAGCAGGTTGGGGCCCGCGACCGCACCCAGGGTGGTCGCGGCCAGGGACACGCTGATCGCCCGTCCCCGCCGGTCCGGCGCGGCCAGGTCGGTGCCTGCGTAGCGCGCCTGCAGATTGGTGGCGGTGCCCGATCCGTACACCAGCAGCGACGCGAACAGCAGCGGCACGTTGCCGAGGGCCGCGGCCACCACGATGCCCACCGCACCGAGGGCGCCGGCGCCGAAGCCGACGGCCAGCGACACTCGGCGACCCGAATGCTGCGCGATCCGTCCCACCCCGAACGCCGCCCCCGCCGACCCCAGGGTGAACATGGCCGCGGGCAGCCCCGACATCGCCTCGGAGCCGAGCATCTCGCGAGCCAGGAGGGCGCCGACGGCCACCCCGGCCGAGAGCCCGGCGCCGCCGAGCACCTGGCTGGCGATGACCACCGCGAGGGTGCGACGCTGCACCGCAGCGACGTCGACGGTGCCGATCACAGCGTCGCCACGCCCTCGGCGACGGACTCGGCGACGGCCAGGGCCGTCCGCGCCCAGCGGTCCCCGGCGCCGGCCAGCCCGCAGGTGGGGGTCACCAGCAGTTGATCGCGCAGCACGGCGCGCTCCAGGCCGATGCGGTCGACGAGGCCCTGCAGTCGTGCGACGAGGTCGTCGACCACCTGGTTGCGCGGCAGGCCCGGATCGTCGGTGGGCACCACCCCGGCGGCCAGCACCCGACCGGCGTCGAGCAGACCGCCGAGCGCGTCGTAGTCCCGCACGGTCAGCGCGGTCAGGTCCATCGACACCGCGAACGCCGGCAGCTCCGCCAACAGCTCCCACCTCGGCGCGGCGCAACTGTGCAGCAGCATCGGTCGATTCACCTGCGCGGCAAAGGTTTCCAGGCGCGCGGCGATCTCCGGCGCCGGGACCGGGGCGATCGGATCCAGCCGGGTCAGCGGCGGCACGGCGCCGTCGATCACCCGCCCGACCTCCGGCTCGTCCAGCTGCACCACCACCCGCACGCCGAGACGCCGTTCGAGATCCTCGGCGTGCTCGCGCAGTCCCGCGGCCAACGACTCGGCGACGTCGCGGACCGCGCCCGGATCGCGGATCAGTTTGTGTCCGCCACGCAGTTCCACGTGCGCGGCGAAGGTGAACGGCCCGCACGCCTGCACCTTGAGGACCTCGTGCTCGCCGCGCAGCCCGCGCGTCTCCCAGCACTCCTCGATCGCATCGAGGTCCCAGCGCAGATAGTCGCGGGCGCGCCGCGTCTCGACGGTGGGCGCGGCGGCGAGTCGGTAGGTGCGGTGCACGTAGTCCACGGGCAGTTCCACGAGCAGCCCGGCGGTGCGGCCGAGGAGGTCGCCGCCGACGCCGCGGGCGGGCAACTCGGGCAGATGCGGCAGGCCGAGCTCGCCGACCACCACCGCGACGGCCTCCCGCGGATCGGTTCCGGGCATGGAGCCGATCCCCGTCGCCCGCGCCACGGGCCATCCGGATGCCGTCGAAACAGAACGCTCGCTCACCAGGCCAGCCTAGTGCGTTCGGCCCCGGCCGCCGCCCTAGGATGAACGCCATGCCCTCGCCTTCGAACTCGCACATCGGCGAGGCCTTCCGCGGCCTGTACTACCACCTGTACGCCAACGGGCAGAGCAGTCGTGCCGAGCGGATCGTCGAGGACATGACGTTGGCGCTGCTGGTGAAGTTGGCGGCCGAACGCGCCGGCCGCGCGCACGTGTGGCAGTCGGTGCTCGACGGCGCCGACCCGGCCGTGCTGCTGGAGCTGGCTCACCACGAGTTCCCCGGCGCCATCTCCCCCGAGGAGTCCTTCCACAACGACGACGCGGTGATCCGCGACGCACTGCACGCCCTGTCCGACATCTCGCTCGACGCGGCGCCGGCGCACGTGGTCGGGGACGCCTTCCAGGCGGTGCTGGGGCCTCGGATCCGCGGCGAGAAGGGCCAGTTCTTCACCCCGCACACGCTGGTGCGGGCCATGGTGACGATGCTCGACCCCGCCGACGGCGAACGCGTCCTCGACCCGTCGGCGGGCTCCGGCGGCTTCCTGGTCGAGGCGGTGGCGCACGCCGCACGGCAGCGGGCCCGGATCGCGGTGGTGGGCGCCGACAAGGACTTCGACCTGTATCGCCTGATGACCGCGCTGCTGGCCGTGGTGGCCGGCGACGACGGCCGTGCCTTCCACCGCAACTCCCTGGACCGGGCCGCCTGGGTGGACGCCGACGGGCAGCCCGAACAGTTCGACGTGATCGCCACCAATCCCCCGTTCGGCGCGCGCATCGGCATCACCGATCCGGACATCCTGCGCCAGTACGACTTCGGGCACGTGTGGACCCGCGATGCCGACGGCGTCTGGTCCCCGACCGATCAGGTGGACAAGAGCCGCGATCCGCAGATCCTGTTCCTCGAACTGTGCGTGCACCTGCTGCGCCCGGGCGGCCGGATGGGCATCGTGTTGCCCGAGGGCGTCTTCGGCAATCTCGGCTCCGGCTTCGTGTGGACCTGGCTGCGCAGGCACGGCAGCATCGATGCGCTCCTGGACTGTCCGCGCACCACCTTCCAGCCGGGGACCGACACCAAGACCAACGTGCTGTTCTTCACCAAGGGCGCCCCCGCCGCCACCAGTTGGATCGCTGCGGCGCTGCACTGCGGCCACGACCGGCGCGGCAAGTCGGTGAGCGCCGACGGCACTGCCCTTCCGGACGACTTCGCCGCGCTCGCGGCCGCCTATCCGCACCGGGCCGACGGCCGGACCGCGTGGTCGGCGGTGGACCTGACCGGCCACACCTACCTGGTGCCGCGCTACTTCGAGCGGCCCGCCCCTCGTAGCGCCGACGAGCAGGCCCTCCTCGACGGCGCCGAATGGGTGACCCTCGGCCAGTTGCGCGAGCGCGGCCTCATCCGTGTGCGCAAGGGACGCGAACCCGGTTCGGCGGCCTACGGCACCGGGGACATCCCGTTCATCCGGACCTCCGACCTCAGCAATTTCGAGGTGTCGACCGATCCCACCAAATCGGTGAGCGAGGCGGTCTACGACGAGCACCGGGCGGCGATCGACCTGCGGGCCGGCGATGTGCTGATCGTCGTCGACGGACGCTACCGGATCGGCACGGCGGCCATGATCACCGAGCGCAACGTGCGCAGCCTGGTGCAGAGTCACCTGCGGGTGATCTCGGTGGCCCCGGACACCCCCGATCTGGACCCGTTCTCCCTGCTCTTCGCCCTGACCCTGCCGTCGGTGCGGCTCCGGATCCGGGACCTCGTCTTCGTCCAGAGCACCCTGGGCACCCTGGGCAAGCGCCTCTTCGAGCTGGAGATCCCGCTGCTCGGCGGCGACGGCCCGTGGACCCCCCGGGTGCGGGAGTTCGCGCGGGTGATCTCCGCGCGCGATCGGCTCCTGGCCGAACTGGAGGCCGCCACCGCGGGCGAGACCTTCGAGCTCTGACGCGCGCCGCACGGCGGCGCCCGCGGGTCAGGCAGCGCCGGTGATGCGTCCGGAACCGAGGACGAGGTCGCCGCGCTCGGCGTCGGGGAGGTAGAGGACCGCGGCCTGACCGCGGGCCACCCCGCGCAACGGCTGCCGGAGGGCGATCTCGATGCCCGGGCCGTCCGGTCCGTCGACCGGCGTCGCCACGGCCTCGGCCAGGCCCCCGTGAGCGCGCACCTGCGCGGTGCATTCCACCGGACCGGACGGCACCGCACCGCCGCACCAGATGGCCTTGGTGGCGCTGATCGAATGCACTTCCAGGTCCGCGGCGGCGCCGACGGTCACGGTGCCGCTGGTCGGGTCGATCGCGGTCACGTACCGGGGCGTGCCGTCGACGGCGGGCGCCTCGATGCCCAGGCCCTTGCGCTGGCCGATGGTGAAACCGTGCACTCCGTCGTGCTCGGCGAGCTGCTCCCCGGTGCGGCCGTCGACCACCGCGCCGCGCCGCACCCCGATGCGCGCACCGAGGAACGCCTTGGTATCACCGCTCGGGATGAAGCAGATGTCGTGAGAGTCGGGTTTGTTGGCCACCAGCAGACCGCGGCGCTGCGCCTCCTGCCGGATCTCCGGCTTGGGGGTGTCGCCGATCGGAAACAGGGCTCGGCTCAACTGCCCGTGGTCGAGGACCGCCAGCACGTACGACTGGTCCTTGTCGGCGTCCACGGCGCGGCGCAGCACGCCGGCTTCGTCGACGCGGGCGTAGTGGCCGGTGGCCAACGCGTCGAAGCCCAGTGCGACGGCACGCTCGGCGAGCGCCGCGAACTTGACCTTCTCGTTGCAGCTCAAGCACGGATTCGGGGTCTCACCGGCGGCGTAGGCGGCGACGAATTCGTCGATCACGTCCTCTTTGAACTGGTCGGCGAAGTCCCACACGTAGAACGGAATGCCCAGCATGTCGGCCACCCGGCGCGCATCGTCGGCGTCCTCCCGCGAACAGCAGCCGCGCGACCCGCTGCGCAGCGCACCCGGCGCCGTCGACAGCGCCAAATGCACGCCGACCACGTCATGTCCGGCGTCGACGGCGCGCGCCGCCGCCACCGAGGAGTCGACGCCGCCACTCATCGCCACGAGCACCCGTCGGCGCCGCGCAGAAGGATCAAGCGCAGAGAGATCAAGCGCAGCGGGATCGACCACAGCCGACGGGGCCTGCGCGGCGGGTCGGGACTCGGTGTTCGGGTCGGTCATCAACGCACTCCCATCAGTCCGGCCGCGCGAGCGCGGTCCACCACCTCGGGCAGAACGGCGGCCACGTGGTCGATATCGGCGACGGTGTTGTCCGGGCCGATCGAGAAGCGCAGCGAGCCGCGCGCGGCCGCGCGGTCCAGGCCCATCGCCAACAGCACGTGGCTGGCCGAGGCGACGCCCGCCGTGCACGCCGACCCGGTGGAGCACTGAACGCCCTTCGCATCCAGGAGCATCAGCAGCGAATCGCCCTCGCAGTACTCGAAGCTCGCGTGCACCATGCCGGGCAGACCGTCGGTGCCGGAGTTCACCGTCACCCCGTCGATGGTGGCCAGGACGTTCAGGAGTCGGTCGCGCACCGCGGTCACCGCGGCGGTGTCCTGCGCGGCGCGCTCGATCGCCGCCTGCAGTGCCGCCGCCGTGCCGGCCGCACCGGCGACGTCCTGGGTGCCCGAGCGCAGATCGCGTTCGTGACCGCCGCCGTGCAGCAGCGGCTGCGCCAGCACCTCGCGACCGAGCACCAGCGCGCCGAAGCCCTGCGGGCCGCCGAACTTGTGGGCGGCCAGGCTGAGCGCGGACAGCCCGCTCGCGGCGAAGTCGACCGGCACGTGGCCCACCGCGGCCACCGCATCCGAATGCAGGGGCACGCCGAACTCGCGGGCCAGCGACGACAGCTCGTCGATGGGCTGCAGGCAGCCCACCTCGTTATTGGCCCACATCACCGAGATCATCGCGACCTCGTCGGCGTGCGCGGCCAACTCGGCCCGCAGGTCGGCCGGGTCCACCCGGCCATGCGCGTCCACCGGCAGGACCACCAGTTCGGCGCCCTCGTTGTCGGCGAGCCACTGTGCCGGGTCGAGCACCGCGTGATGCTCGACGGCGGAGATCACCAGGCGACGTCGCCGCTGATCCTGCGCGTTCCGGGCCCGATAGATGCCCTTGACCGCCAGGTTGTCCGCCTCGGTGCCACCGGCGGTGAAGATCACCTCGGAGGGACGGGCCCCGACGCACCGGGCGATCGTCTCGCGGGACTCCTCCAGCAATCGCCGGGCACGACGCCCCGCGTCGTGCAGCGACATCGGGTTACCCGGACGACTCCAGGCATCGCTCATCGCCGCGAGGGCTTGGGGCACCAGCGCGGTGGAGGCGGCGTTGTCGAGATACACGGACATGATTCCCATCCAGAGTAGCCGTGGATGGCCTCCGCGGCCCAATGCCGACGGCCACCTCACCCCGCGGCACCGACACCGGCCAGGCGCGCAGTTCCCGCTCCGGCCGGATCGCCGCGGCACAGCGCGCGGCGAGGTCGCGACGACCGGCCACCGGCGGCTGCGCGGGATGAACCACCACGTCGACGCTGAGCCCGCGGGCCCGCAGCACCCGGCGCAACGTGTCGCCCACCGAGTCCTCCCCCAGGTAGCCCGGCGCCACCGCCGGTGTTCCGGCACGGTGGTAGCGCACGCCGACCGGCAGCACCGGAGCTCCGGCGTCGATCGCGCTCTGGAAGAAGGCCGGACGGAACTCGCCCGCGGCCACCCCGCACCAGGTGGTGCCCTCGGGGAAGACGACCACCGGCCGCCCCCGGGCCAGGAGTCCGGCGACCCGACGCACGTCGTCGGACAGCCCGCGGCGCAGGCCCCGCCGATGCGGCACGACCCCGAAGCACCGGAGGAGCGGGGACAGCGCCCCCATCGCCAGCACCTCCCGCTTGGCCACGAAACGGGCCGGCGCCACCGCCGCCACGGCGAAGATGTCGAGGAACGAAACGTGGTTGGCCACCACCAGGGCGCCGCGCATCCCGCGCGCCCCGCGCGGCCGGTGATCGATCACCGTGAGTCGAAGGCCCACCGCCTGCACCCCGCACCGCGCCGCGAACCGCCAGTATCCGGTGCGCACCGCGCGCGGCGACACCGCCGCCAGCAGCCCGACGGGCAGCAACACCAGGACGGCCAGTACCAGGGCCACGACGCGGCCGGTCACCCGCACCGCGCCGACCCGCGCCCGCTCCCCCGGAACGCACTGGCTGCCGCACCCGCTGACCGGCACCCACGGATCGAGGGTCGACGCCTCCGGCACCGTCAGCGCTGCCCGTCCGTGGCCGCCGACCCGGCCGGCGGTGCCGTCAGTCGGGTGAGCGCTCCGCGCAGCCGCGCGAGGTAGCGGTCGTCGCCCTGCTCCCGGTCGATCACGGTGAGGAAGTCCCCGACGTCGAAGGTCTCGTCGAAGGCGGGCTCACCGCAGACGCGCGCCCCGAGGCGGATGTAGCCACGCAGCAGCGGCGGCAGCACCGGACGCTCCACCGGTGCCAGGTCGTCGAGGCCGGCGCCGTCGACCTCGACGCGGCGGTGCGGATACACCTGCCACGGGGCGCTGTGGCGATCGCGGACCAGATCGCGGATCCCGCGCAGTTCCCGCCCGCGCCCGGCGGCGGCGTCGACGGGCACCGAGACGCAGCCCATCAGGTACCGGTAGCCGCCGTCGTCGAGGTAGCCGAGGACCGCCGTCCACAGCAGGCCGGTCACCGCGCCGCTGCGGTGCGCCGGGGCCACCACGGCGCGACCCATCTCCACGGTCTCCGGCGCGATGGAGGCCAGCTCGCTGAGATCGAACTCACCCGCCGAGTACCAGCCCCCGGCGGCGATGGCCCGGGCCGGCGGCAGCACCCGCGCGCATCCGGCCAGTTCACCGGTCGGCAGGTGCCGGATCAACAGGTGATCGCAGAAGTGGTCGAAGCGGTCGGCGTCGAGCCCGGTGTCGTCGTCGCCGATGGCGTCGGAGTAGCCCGGCTCGGACCGGAAGGTCTCGAACCGAAGCCGTTGTGCCGCACGGATATCGGCCGGATGACCGCTGACGACGACGTCGTACTCCCCGGCGACGAACAGCGTCTGCCGCACGGGCGATTCGGACAGTGGACTGTGGATCGGAAGAACCGTCATGCCCGCAGTCAAACCGTCGAGAACAACGCGGTGGCGGCCGCTCGGCGACGCCCGTCGAACCGCTCGGTGAACGGCTGGCCGGTCACCGGGCCCCGTCGTCCCCCGAGATGCGAAACACCCGCTCCGCAGAATTGCGGAGCGGGTGTCGTCGATCGGGTTGGGGGCCGGTCCTTACCCGAGAACCGGCGCCCCGTCGATCACTTGCGCTTGTTGATCGCCTCGGTCAGCTGCGGGGCGACGTCGAACAGGTCGCCGACCACACCGAAGTCGCTGATCTCGAAGATCGGGGCCTCTTCGTCCTTGTTGACGGCCACGATGGTCTTCGAGGTCTGCATGCCCGCGCGGTGCTGGATCGCGCCGGAGATGCCCAGCGCGATGTACAGCTGCGGCGAGACCGACTTGCCGGTCTGACCCACCTGGAACTGGCCCGGGTAGTAACCGGAGTCGACGGCCGCACGCGAAGCGCCCACGGCAGCGCCGAGCGCGTCCGCGAGATCCTCGACCACGGAGAACTTCTCGGCCGAGCCGACACCGCGGCCGCCGGACACGACGACCGAAGCCTCGGTCAGTTCCGGACGGTCGCCGCCGACGTTCGGCTCGAAGCCGGTCACCTTGACGGCGTTCTCGGCCTGCTCGAGCACCGAGACGTCGACGCGGGTGCCCGCGCCGGCGGCCGGAGCGGCCTCGATGGCGCCCGGACGAACGCTGATCACCGCGGTGTCACCGCCGGCAGCGGCGTCGACGGTGAAGGCACCGCCGCGCACCGACAGCACACCGGTGCCGCCCGCGCCGACCTCGATGACGTCGACCAGCAGGCCCGAGCCCAGGCGCACGGCCAGACGACCGGCGATCTCCTTGCCCTCGGCGTTGGCCGCGATGAGCACCGCTGCCGGGGAGTTCTCCTCGGCCAGGCCGGCGAGCACGTCCACCTTGGGGCTCACCAGGTAGTTGGTCACGTCGTCGGACTCGGCGACGTAAATCTTCTCGGCGCCGGCCTCGGCCAGTGCACCGAGGACGCCGTCGGCCTTGCCCGGGCCGTCGATGACGACGGCGGCGGGCTCGCCCAGCGCGCGGGCGGCGGTGAGAAGTTCAGTGGTGACCTTCTTCAGCCCACCCTCGGGATCCTGCTCAACGAGCACGAGTACTTCAGCCATGTTGTCTCTCCTGAATGTCTTTGCTTGTCGGGGGCGGGGGCGATCAGATGATCTTCTGGCCGACCAGGTACTCGGCGACCTTGGTGCCGCCATCGCCCTCGTCGACGACGCGCTCGCCCGCGGCGCGCGGCGGCTTCGGGGTCACACCGGTGACGCTGCTGGCGGCGTTGGCCACACCCATCACACCGTCCTCGATGCCGAGCCCGGCAGCGGTGAGGACCTCGGGGGTCTTCTTCTTCGCGGCCATGATGCCCTTGAAGGACGGGAAGCGCGGATCGTTGATCTTCTCGTTCACCGAGACGATGGCCGGCAGAGTGGCCTCGACGGTGAAGATGCCGTCATCGGTCTCGCGCTCGCCGCGCAGCGACTCGCCGTCGACCTCCAGCTTGCGCAGGTGAGTCAGGTGCGGCAGGTCCAGGTACTCGGCGATCATCGCCGGAACGGCACCCGCGCGGCCGTCCGAGGACTCGTTGCCGGCGATGACCAGCTCGACGCCCTCAACGGTGCCCAGAGCGGTGGCCAGCAGGTAGGCGGTCTGCACCGCGTCGCTGCCGTGCACGGCGTCGTCCTGGATGTGGATGGCCTTGTCGGCACCCATCGACAGCGCCTTGCGGATCGCGTCGGCCGCCTGCGCGGGACCGGCGCACAGCACCGTGACCTCACCGCCGTTGGCTTCCTTGATCTGCAGCGCGGCTTCGACGGCCCGCTCGTTGATCTCGTCGATGATGCCGTCGACAGCGGCGCGGTCGAGCGTGTAGTCGTCGGCAGAGAGCGTCCACTCGGCCGTGTAATCCGGCACATGCTTGATGAGCACAACAACGTTCGTCATGGGTCTTCGTCGACCTCCTGCGTAGGTTTCGGCAACTTACCGGCCGGTAAGGCCATGGGTCATTGGTAACTCTAACCGTTTGCTCACTCGGGGAATACACCACCCGGGAGGAAACCGCGTCGTCTTACTCACATTCGGGAGGGTTGCGGGCGTCCGCCCCGGCCAGGGCGACTCGGAGCCGGGCCCCGTGCATGCCCTAGTGTCGTGCAGATGAGCGATTCCCCGGCCTCGTCCGAGCGTCCCCTCGACGTGGATCAGCACCTCGCCCTCACCGGCGAGCGCACCGTGCCCGGCATTCCCGCGGAGAACTACTGGTTCCGCCGCCACGAGGTGGCCTACGACTTCATCGAGCCGCGCGGTGCGGGCAAGGACATCCTCGAGGCGGGCTCCGGCGAGGGTTACGGCGCCGCCCAGCTGGCCCGGCGCGCCGCCTCGGTGGTCTGCGTCGACTACGACGAGCAGGCCGTGGAACACACGCGCCGCCGTTACCCGGAAGTCACCGTGCACCAGGGCAACCTGATCGATCTGCCGCTGGCCGACGGCTCAGTGGACCTCGTCGTCAACTTCCAGGTGATCGAACACCTCTGGGACCAGCCCGGTTTCGTGGCCGAATGCCACCGGGTGCTGCGCCCCGGCGGGGAACTGTTGATGAGCACTCCGAACCGCATCACCTTCTCCCCCGGCTTGGACACGCCGCTCAACCCCTTCCACACGCGGGAGTTGAACGCCGCCGAACTCACCGGACTGCTCACCGACGACGGCTTCGACGTGCACGCCATGCTCGGCGTCTTCCACGGCCCGCGCCTGCGGGAGCTGGACGCCAAATGGGGCGGCTCGCTGATCGACGCCCAGATCGAGCGCGCGCTGGCCGCCCAGGAATGGCCGGCCGAGCTGGTCGCCGACGTCGCCGGGATCACCGCCGCCGACTTCGAGATCGTCGACGCCGACGAGCGCGACATCGACACCAGCCTGGATCTGCTGGCGATCGCCACCCGCCGGGCCGACTCGTGACCGTGGTCGACCCGGTACCCGGCCAGTTCACCCTGGTTCTGCATTCGCACCTGCCGTGGCTGGTCAATCACGGCCGCTGGCCGGTCGGCGAGGAGTGGCTCTACCAGTCGTGGGCCAACTGCTACCTGCCGCTGTACGCCATGCTGCGGCGTCTGGCCGAGGACGGCTTCACCGACCAGCTCTCGCTCGGGATCACCCCGGTGCTGGCCGCCCAGCTCGACGATCCGCACGCGACCTCCTCGATGTACGAGTGGCTCGCCGACTGGCAGTTGCGCGCCATGGAGGCCGCGCTCGACGATGATCCGGACCGCCGTGTCAGCGGCCACCGGGAGTATCGGGAGGCGGCCGCCGCGCTCGCCGATTTCGAGCAGCACTGGCGGCACGGCGGCAGCCCGCAGATCCGCGCCCTGGCCTCGTCGGGAGTCCTCGAACTGCTCGGCGGACCGCTGGCCCATCCGTTCCAGCCGCTGCTCGATCCGCGCCTGCGCCGCCTGTCCCTCGCCGAGGGCCTGGCCGACGCGCAGTTGCGCTGGGGCCGCAAGCCGGCCGGGATCTGGGCGCCCGAATGCGCCTACACCCCGGGCATGGAGCACGACTACGCCGAGGCCGGCGTCGAGCACTTCATGGTCGACGGGCCCACGCTGCGCGGCGACACCGCGCTGGGCCGGCCGGTGGCCGGCACCGACGTGGTCGCCTTCGGCCGCGACCTGACCGTCAGCTATCGCGTGTGGTCGCCGAAGTCGGGGTATCCCGGCCACAGCGCGTACCGCGACTTCCACACCTACGACCACCGGACCGGTTTCAAGCCGTTCCGGGTGACCGGCAAGAACGTCCCGGGCGAGGCGAAGAAGCCCTACGACCCGGCGCTGGTCGACGCCGTGATCGAGGCGCACGTCGAAGACTTCGTCGGCAGCGTGCGGCAGCGCCTGATCGACGAGTCCGCCCGCATCGGCCGCCCCGCACTGGTGGTCGCCGCGTTCGACACCGAGCTGTACGGCCACTGGTGGCACGAGGGCCCGGTGTGGCTCGAGCGCGTGCTGCGTCGTCTCCCCGAGATCGGCGTCACCGTGGGCACGCTCGCGAACGCGCGCGCCGACGGTTTCGTCGGCGAACCCGTCGAGCTGGCCGACTCCTCCTGGGGATCGGGCAAGGATTGGCGCGTCTGGGAGGGCCCGCAGGTCCAACACCTGGTCCGGTTGAACGAGGAGGTCTCCGAGACCGCGCTCGATGTGCTCGACAAGCGACTCGACGGCGCCGCGGCCCGCGACGCCACCGCCGACCAGGTGCTGCGCGAAACGCTGATGACCCTGCAGTCGGACTGGCCGTTCATGGTGTCCAAGGACACCGCCGCCGGTTACGCCGAGGACCGCGCCTACAAGCACGCCCACGCCACGCGGGAGATCTGCGCCGCGGCGGCCGCCGGACACGACGACCACGCGGCACGACTGGCGCGGGGCTGGCGCCACGCCGACAACCTCTTCGGCGCGCTCGACGCCCGCCGCCTGCCTGCACGCGACGGGAGCCTCCGATGACGGGCCGCAAAGTATTGATGGTGTCCTGGGAGTATCCGCCGGTGGTCGTCGGCGGCCTCGGTCGCCACGTGCACTACCTGGCCGAGGCGCTGGCCGCCCAGGGACTCGACGTGACCGTGCTGACCCGGCAGCCGTCGGGCACCGATCCGTCCACCCACCCCACCACCGACACCGTGGTGAACGGTGTGCGGGTGGTGGCCGCCGCCGAGGATCCGACCGAGTTCGACTTCGGCGTCGACATGATGTCGTGGACGCTGTCGATGGGGCACAGCTTCATCCGGGCCGCGCTGCGCCATCTCGGGCGCGACTGGACGCCCGACGTGGTGCACGCGCACGACTGGCTGGTCGCGCACCCGTCGATCGCCCTGGCCGAGTACTTCGACGCGCCGCTGGTGGCCACCCTGCACGCCACCGAGGCCGGTCGGCATTCGGGCTGGGTGGCCGGGCACGTCAACCGGCAGGTCCACTCGGTGGAGTGGTGGCTGGCCAATTCCGCGGACGCCCTCATCACCTGTTCGACCTCGATGCGCGACGAGGTGTCGGCCCTCTTCGGCCCGGAGCTGGCGCCGATCACCGTGATCCACAACGGCATCGATCTGACCGCGTGGGCGTTCGCCGAACGCCCGGCGCTCGACGGACCGGCCGAGCTGCTGTTCGCCGGTCGCCTCGAATACGAGAAGGGCGTGCAGGACCTGCTGGCCGCGCTGCCCGCCATCCAGCGCGCCTACCCCGGGACCACGCTGACCGTCGCCGGCGACGGCACCCAGCTGACCTGGCTCACGCAGGTCGCCGAGCAGCACGAGGTCGCCGCATCGGTGGCCTTCGTGGGGCGGCAGGACCATGATGGTCTGGTGACCCTGATGCAGCGCTGCGCGGCGATCGTGCTGCCCAGCCGCTACGAGCCCTTCGGCATCGTCGCGTTGGAGGCGGCGGCGTCGGGAATTCCGCTGGTCACCTCGACCGCAGGCGGACTCGGCGAGGCCGTCGTCGACGGCTCCACCGGGGCCACCTTCGCCCCCGCCGACGTCCCGGCGCTGGTGGAGGCCGTGTGCCGCACCTTGGCGCAGCCCGACGACGCGGCGGTCTGGGCCCACCGCGCCCGCGCCGTGCTCACCGAGGAGTTCACCTGGCCGGTGGTGGCCGAGCGCACCGCGGCGGTCTATCAGGTGGCCACCCGACGCCGGCACCGCGACCTCGCGCGGCCGGAGATCCCCCTGCGTCCCCTTCCGGAGCGCGACCACGAGAACTGAGCCGGTCGCCGCGGCGGCCGGAGATGGAGAGATGGACACATGCGCAGTTCCCTGTTCGACCAGACCAACCGCGAGAAGGAGACCGGGCAGCGGTGGACGGTGCAGTCGGCCAAGATGCTGCGCGTCGCCTTCGGTCCGGGGGCACTGGCCGCCAAGGGCGCCATGGTGGCCTACCAGGGCGTCTTCGACTTCAAGCACGAAGGTTCCGGTTCGGTCAGCAACTTCCTGAAGAAGGCCATCAGCAATGAGGGCGGCCAGCTGATGCGGGTGGCCGGTCAGGGCGAGGTCTTCTTCGCCCGACGGGCCCAGGACGTGTTCACCCTGCAGTTGGAGGGCCCGTAGGAGGCCATCACCGTCAACACCTCCAGCCTCCTCGCCTTCGACGATTCGCTGACCTGGAAGATCACCTCCATCGGCAACGCCGGGATGATGGCGGGCGGGCTGTTCAACCTGACGCTGTCCGGGCACGGCGTCGTCGGTGTCACCAGCGACGGCCCGCCGATGATCCTCGACTGCTCCCAGCAGCCCACCTACGTCGACCCGCAGGCCGCGGTGTGCTGGTCGGCCAATCTGACGCCGACGCTGAAGAACGACTTCAAGATGGGCTCGCTGATCGGCCGCGGCTCGGGCGAGTCGTTCCAGCTCGCCTTCCACGGCCCGGGCTTCGTGGTGGTCCAGCCCAGCGAGGGCCCCGCCATCCCCACCGCCTGACCCCACCGCCCGACCTCGGCGCGGAAGCTAGTCGGCGACGGGCCGACGGCGGTTCGCCTTGACCGCCCCGCGTCGGGTCTTGGCGTCGAGTCGACGACGCTGGGAACCGCGGGTGGGCCGCGTGGGGCGGCGCGGGATCTCCGGCGCCACCGACTCGCGAAGCAGGTCGGCGAGGCGTTGACGGGCCGCGACCCGGTTGCGGCGCTGCGCACGCTCGGGTGAGGCCGCGATGGTCAGCACGCTGCCGTCCAGTCGCGATGCGAGCATGCGCAGCACACGGGCACGCTGAGCCTCGTCCAGGGCCGTCGTCGTCGCCAGGTCCAGGCTCAGCTGGACGCGGGAATCGGTGGTGTTCACCCCCTGGCCGCCGGGGCCGGACGAGCGGGAGAACTGTTCGATCAACTCCGATGCGGGTACCCGCAGGCCGTGCGGGGCCCCCGGGCCCGGCGCGATGAGTAGATCGTCCACGGCTGCCATTCTGGTCGGCGGCGCGCGCGATGGCCAACCGTTATTCGCCCCGAGCGCTCGACTACGCCCGCGCTCGCGGCCCCCGTAGGCTCGTGCGCATGCAATCGGATCATCCGACCGCCCGTGAGCGCGAACTCACCGAGCGGGTCTCTTTGACGCTTCCCGACGGCCGGCTCAATCGCGAGGCCGTCGGCTTCGCCCGCTGGCCCCTCGTCGACACCGCCGGTATCGGGCACGGTTCGCACGGACGCGGACGCAACAAGCGGTGGGAGTACTGGAACGTCATCACTCCGACCCACATCGCGGCGCTCACCGTCTCCTCGATCGACTACGCGGCGGTGCACGAGGTGTGGATCTTCGACCGCACCACCGGCGAGGAGGTCGGCGAATCGGCGACCGTCCTGCCGCCGCGCGGCGTGACACTGCCCGCCTCGCTCGCCGACGGGCCGACCCGGGCGCGCGCCAAGAAGCTCGCGATCGACCTCACCCCGATCGCCGACGGCGGCACGCGGCTGCGGGCCACCATCCCCGACGGGGTCATCGATGTGGTCGTCAGCCGGCCCGCCGCGCACGACTGCCTGGCCGTCGTGGTCCCGTGGAGTGATTCCCGGTTCCAGTACACGGTCAAGGACGTCGCGCTGCCTGCATCCGGGTCGCTGATCATCCGCGGGACCGAGTACACGCTGCCCGAGGGCGAATCCTGGGCGGTGCTCGACCACGGGCGCGGCCGGTGGCCGTACAACATCACCTGGAACTGGGGCGCCGGCTCCGGCAGATCCGGTGGGCACACCATCGGTCTGCAGGTCGGCGGCAAATGGACCACGGGCACCGGTGTCACCGAGAACGGCATCGTGATCGACGGTCGCCTGCACAAGATCGGCGCCGAGCTGCGCTGGGACTACTCGACCACCGACTTCCTCGCGCCGTGGCGACTGTCCGGCGGCGGACTGTCCGCTGAGCTGGTGCCCTTCCACGACAAGCGCAGCCGCATGCAGTTGGGCGTGCTGTCCGGTGCCACCGACCAGTGCTTCGGCACCTGGTCGGGCAGCTACGACACCGGCCTGGAAGTGATCGAGTTCAGCGGGCTGACCGGCTTCGCCGAACACGTCCACAATCGCTGGTAGCCGACTCGGCGGACTGCCTCGTTCGACGGAGGGTCACAACTTGGCGCCCATGTGGCCACAGGGGTGGATGGTACTGGTGGTTCTCGCCGATACTCCCTGAATGAGACCTTCTCGGAGGCGTCGCCGTACCGTCGTCGCCACGCTGACGCTTGCGCTCGCCGGAATGCTGGCGCCGGGCACCGCGACCGCGGAACCGACCGCCACCGATCGGTACACGATGGTCGCGTTCAGCAACACCAGCGCCCGCGTCATGGACGTCTACGAGTCGCGCAACGGCACCGACTTCACTCCGCTGAAGCTGGGGGCATACCGACCCGCCTCCGGGTTCGTCCGTGATCCGAGCATCTTCCGGCACACCGACGGGATGTACTACCTCACGCACACCACGGCCGACGGCGCGAACATCGGCTTCGCCCGCAGTGTCGACCGCCTCACCTGGACACCCATGGCGAGTTGGCCGGTACCGCTGTGCTGCGCCCTTCTGCCGGGCACCGGCGACGGCAAAGGTCCGGTGAATCCGCTGGGCATCAACGGTTCGGCGGGATTCCGAGACGGTCCGTCCCTGTCTCCGTTCACCACCAAGGCGTGGGCGCCGGAGTGGTTCATCGACAACGGCCGCGTTCACCTCATCCTGTCGATGTCGACCGGCGGCGGCTTCGTGCCCTACCTGCTCACCGCGCTGGACTCATCGCTGGAGCGTTGGAGTTGGCCGGTGCCCCTCGACGGGCTCCGCGCCGATCGGATCGACACCACCGTGGTCAAGGCCGGATCCACCTACCACGCGTTCACCAAGAACGAGACCAAGAAGGTGATCGAGCATGCGATCGCGCCCGCCTTGCGCGGTCCGTATTCGTTCGTGGCGCCGGGCCCGTGGGGCACCCTGGTGGAGGGACCGGCGGTGACGCAGCTGCCCAACGGTGATTGGCGCCTGTATCTGGACGCCTACAAGGCGGGCAAGTACCTCTACTCCGACAGCAGCGACGGAATGAACACCTGGTCGCCGGTCAAGGAATTGCCCGGCGTCTCCGGAACGGTCCGGCACTTCGGAGTGCTGCGCGAGTCTGCGCCCTAGCGCGGCCCTCAGAACGGCGGCTCGTCGTCGACAGGATCGGCGGCGATGGACTCCGGGGGCTGCTCGGACAGCTCGGCGAGGCGACGGTCGTGATTGGCTTTGCGTTCGGCCCGACGCCGGGCGTGCTTGGCCGCGGTCCGGGTGCAGGCTCGCTGCGGGCCGCCTGCGACGGTTCCGGTGGCGATTCCGGTGGCGTGTTGGCCGGCGAGCTGGTGGGTGCAGCGCAGATCAGCCAGGCGCGGAATCAACCACTGGTTGGGCGCGAGCACCTCGACTCCTCTGCCCCAGGGGCGTGGTCACGCTCGAGTGGTAACGACCATTCGAGTCGATCCAGAGGTCGTCGACGAAGCTCTCCAGATTCGTCTTCACCAAATGGTGATAGCGGCACTTGGGCAACAGATTGCAAACGCACGTGGGCCCACCGAGCTCCGGATGGACGTTGTCGAACTCGGCCACATGGTCCAGATCGCACGCGAACGCCGCGCGCTCGCAGCCGGGGATGGAGCAGGTGCCCCACAGGAACCGCGCGATCAGGTCGGTCAGCAGATTCGGACGGTACGGATCGCTCGGAAGAGCGGTCTTGGCGATCACCGCGGCCGGTTCTCCGCCGTTTTCGGTCTCGGGCCGTGAGTCATCGCCCCGGCGCTCGTCCGGGGTGTCGGAGCGGGGTGCTCGTCGATGCAGCGCCGCCTCCTCGGGACGCGCAGCAGAGTCGTGTCCGGCAGCGGAGCTGGGTTCGAGCAGGTCGTCGAGACGGTGCCGGTGGATCACGGCATCATCGCGCGCGGCAATCTCGCGGACGTGTTCGGCCGAGATCGGGCCGTGCCCGTCGAGGTAGCCGCACTTGTCGCCGCCATCCAGGGTGGTGGCGTCGCACAGCACGTGCACGACGATTCGCGCGGCACGCGCGTCGAGTTCGACCTCGCTGATCTGCGCGGTGCAGCCGTCGGTGTCGCATTCGCAGGTGAACTGCTTGCGCTGCAGGAGCGCGATCGCGGCGTCCGAGCGGGCTTGAGTCTTGGTGCGCGGGTCTGCGGGGCAGCGGCCGGCGATGACTGCGTCGAGCATCTGGCGCGCGAGGCGGACGTCCTCGGCAGTTGCGGTGAGGAACAGTTGCGCCATGCCGGCTTCCAGGGACTGGTGGCCGAGGCTGCGGCCGTCTTTGGCGTTCTCGCGTTCGCGGCGCGCGGCATCGGGATCGTTCTCGGCGACGAGTCGGCGGGCGAGCGCGCCGGTCTTGGCCACCGAGATCGAGGTATAGCCGCGTTGGGCGCCGGTGATCTCCTTGGCGATCAGGGCGTCGATCATGGCCATGATGGCTTCGTCGACCACCAAGCGGCCCTCGTGGGCGATGCGGTGGAAGCGATCGCGGTCGATCAGACCCAGCCGCATGGTCGCGTACACGCGCGGCAGTCGATCCCGCGCGTCGAGGGCGTCGGCGAGGAGCGCTTCGGCGGCGTACTCGGTGCTCTCCAGACTCATCTGCAGTTCCAGCGTCGTCTGGGCTTCGGCGTCGATCAGCGACTTCTGGGTCGCGACGAGGTCGCTCGTCGAGGCGCAGACGCGGGCGAACATGGACAACGCGAACTGGAACAACTGCCAATCGAGGAAGCACTGTCCGTTCTTGGTCGCGGTGATCGCCGCGACCACCGCACCGGTGGGCAGGTTCGCGAGGTCGGTGCCGGGAGCGGGGAGGCCGCAGGCGGTCAGGTCGGCGTCGGGCCACCTCGAAGCTGTTCGCTGCGCCATGGCTACTCACCTCCCCAAGCGAGTCAGCACACCTTAAACTAGTTCTGGTGTTCTAAAGCCATGCTAGACCCACCCACCGACAAGAATGACGCCTACATCGGGCTGCGGCGGCGGACCTCGCCGACCGGCCGGCCCGGAGCCTTCCCCCGGGTCCGGCTCAGTCGCTCTGGGCGGCCTGCGCCTTCTTGCGCTCGATGTCGGCCAGCGCCCGTTCGTACTCGGCGCGCTGCTCGGCGCCGGCCTCCCAGGCCTCCAGGCGGTTCTTCACCACGCGGGCCGGCGAGCCGACGGCGATCGAATAGTCTGGGATCACCCCGCGCGTGACCGCGTGCGCGCCCAACACACTGCCCCGCCCGACGATCGTGTTCCGCAGCACCGTCACCTTGGTGGCCACCCAGGTGTCGGCGCCGATGCGCACCGGGCCCTTGACGATGCCCTGGTCCTTGATCGGAATGCCGATGTGGTCGGTCACGTGGTCGAAGTCGCAGATGTAGCACCAGTCGGCGATCAGCGTGGAGCCGCCGATCTCGATGTCCAGGTACGCGTTCACCACGTTGTTGCAGCCGAAGACGGCCTTGTCACCGATCCGGAGGCTGCCCTCGTGGCAGCGGATCGAGTTGCCGTCGCCGATATGCACCCAGCGCCCGATCTCCATCCGCGAGATCTCCGGCGTCGCGTGGATCTCCACGTCCTTGCCGAGGAAGACCATGCCGCGCAGCACGATGTGCGGGTTGGCCAGCCGGAACCGGGCCAACCGGTAGTAACGCACCAGGTACCAGGGGGTCCAGGCCTTGTTCTTCTTGATCCAGCGGAGCGAGTCCATGGTGAGAAAACGGGCTTGCGCGGGGTCCCGGCGGCGCAATCCGGCACGCCAGCGCGAACGGTACGAGGCGTTCCACATGGTGGTCATGAGGACAAACCCTAATCGACGCAATTTTCCGACACGATAGAGTCTTGCCCGAACGGCCCGTCCGCGCTTCACGCCGCGGCCGGGGCAGGCGAAGGAAGGTACCCCAAGGGATGCAGCAGTCAGCCGGATCACGTCTGCGGCGCGGTCGTACCCTCTCCTCGATCGCGCTGGTGGCGATCATCGGACTGATGCTGACGGCCTGCTCCGACGGGCACACCGAGGTCCGCGCGATCCCGGCCGCCGGGTGGCCCACCTACGGCGGCGACGGCGCCAACTCGAACTACACGCCGGTCACCGCGCCGGACGATCTGGCGTTGGCCTGGACCCGCCCCACCGGCGGCCCCATCAGCGCTCCCCTGACCATGAACGCCCTGGGCGACATCGGGGTCACGGCCAACACCGGCAACGGCTGCAACATGTTCGTCTTCGACCACGCCGCGGGCCGGAAGAACTTCTGCAAGCGGATGACCGCGGGCGTCGAACTCAACGCCATGGCCTTCGACCAGAACTCGCAGCCCTACCTCGGCGAGTCGAGCACGTTCCTGGCCTTCAACGGCGGCGGCTCCATCCGGTGGCGGATGCCGGTCATCGGGGTCCCGGTCTCGGCCAAGTTCGCCGGACCGGGCCGCGTGCTGATGGTGACCACGCAGGGTCAAATCCTGCTGATCAACGCCCAGACCAACGCCTTCGAGACGCCGGAGGTGCGGCTGCGGCCGGACGCCCGACCCGATGAGCCGCTGTTCGGGCTCGGCGACTGCGTCACCGGCGGCCCGCTCTGCGCGGTCTCCGCGCCCCCGGCCGTCGACGCCGCCAATGAGCGCTTCTACCTCAACTTCCGTCCCGAGGGCACCGCGCAGTCGCAGCTGAGCGCCCTGACCTACGCCGAGTCCGCCCTGCTGGCCGATGGTGGGAAGCCCACCGACGTCGAGCGCCAGATCATTCAGCGCTGGCACGTAGAGGTGCCCGGCGGCATGGTCGGTCCGCCGACGGTCTCGGCCGACGGCACGACGGTGTACGCCTTCGGCCGCGACGGTCGCCTCTACGCCTACGACGCCGCCGACGGCTCGCCGCGATGGAATCACGATCTCGGTGGCTTCGGCTTCGCGACGCTGGCCGTGTCCCCGGACGGGGTGCTCATCCCCACCGGCACGGTCGGAGCTCCCCTGACGATCCTCAAGGACACCGGCGACGGCGCCGAGGTGATCGCCGAGCGCACCGATCTGGAGACGGTCAGCCTGTCGACGATCACCGGCGGCGACCGCGCCTGGACCGTGGTGCGCACGGGCGCCGACCAGAAGCTGATGTTGACCGAGGTCTCCACGTCCGACGGTGCGACACTGCGGTCGTTGGAACTGCCGAACGCGGCCGGTTTCACCACCGGTATCGCGGTCTCGGCATGGGGCAGCGTCGCGGTGGCCACCCACGCCGGCGAGGTCTTCTACTTCAGTCCCCGGTAGTTCGGCTGCCGCGCGCCGTCAGGCGGCCGCGCGGACGCCGGGTTCGCACAGGAACGCCACGCCCTGGCGTCCGATGCGCGTCAGGATGAGCGCGTAGGGCTCGGTCCCCTTGAGCTTGAGTCGCTTGCGGAGTCGATCCGGGTCCACGTCCAGGCCGCGCACCAGCACCTCCAGGCTGCCGCAGCCGCGTGCGGCCAGCGCTCCGCGCAGCGCCTTCTCGGCGACCGGCAATCGTTCGATCACGCGGAAGCCGCGTTCACCGGCGGGAACCGTGTCTCCGGTCAGATAGGCGATCTGCGGGTCCAGCTGACGCAGGCCGTGGGCGTGCGCGTAATGCCGCACCAGACCCGCGCGCACCACCGCGCCGTCGGGGTCGACGATCCACTCCCCCACCCCCGGCTCCTCGAGCTCGTCCGGGTCGTCGGAGGTGACCTCGTAGACGGTGGTGCCGTCCGGCCCGCTGCGCAGCACGCTGGCGCGATTGGCGGGCTGCCCGGCCGCCTCGGTCCACAGGCAGGCCTCGCGGACCCCGCCGTCCAGGGAGACCACCTGGACCTGACCGTCGAAACCGAAGCGAGTGCGCAAGTGCCGATAGTCCAGGCCGGGTGAGCATTTGACCACCAGCGGCCGCCCGGCGTAGACGGTGAGCAGTTCCAGCAGCGGCGGATCGAGCTGATCGATGCCGAAGACCCGGCCGCCGCTGTTGCGGCGTCCCGGGTCGGCGATGAAGAGGTCGGCCGTCGACGTCGGTGTGAGCGCGTCCGCGCGCAGCAGCGTGGGCGCCACGCCGCCGAGCAGACCCAGGTTGTGCTGCGCCATGGCCAGCCGCACCGGATCCAGATCCGAGCCGAGCACCGCGCCGATACCGGGCTCGGCGGCCAGCGCGGACAGCTCCGCCCCGATCGAGCACGTCAGGTCGTGCACCATCGCACCCGGATGGCGGCGGGCGATCTCGGCGGCACGCAGCGCCGCGACCGGTGTCGCGGTGGCCTGCTGCACGGCGTTGTCGTCGGCCAGCAGTTCGTCGGCGTTCGCCAGCTTGCCCGCCGCTCGGCGCCGGGCGCGGACGGTCTCGACCAGTGCCGCCGCATGCTCGGGGTACCGAGAACGCAGCGCGGTGAGGTCAGCGAGCAGCGACGATGAGGTCAGCGCGAACTGCGCGGCCACCTCGAGCGCTTTGCTGCCGTACCGCGAGCGCAGAAAGGCGACGTCCTCTGGACTCAGGGCGTAGGTCACGGCGGTCGGTCGACGTCGACGCCCCTACGGGGTCGGCTTCACCCCGGTGATGAGCACGTTGTAGAAGTACTGCGGCGGCACGATCTTGGACAGGACGTTGTCGTCGAGCCACGTCATCCGCTTCCAGCCACCGAAGGCGAAGCGCGCCCAGCCCCAACCCAGCTTCTCGCCGGGGACGGCCGCTTCGAAGGTGCGCACCGGCCAGCCGAGCATCGCGGCCGCGAGCTCCTCGCTGGCCGACTTCACCTCCACGGCGCCGGCTGCGGTCGCGAGGTCCTCCAGGTCCTGCGGCGAGAAGGTGTGGATGTCCACGACGGCCTCGAGTGCCGCGGCCCGCGAGGACTCGTCGAGCTCGGCCTGCGTGCGGCGCCACGACTGCAGCGGCCCGAACTTGGTGACGGTGGTGGTGGCCCACCAGGTGGCCCGGCTCATCCAGCGGGCGTAGAAGTCGCCCAGGGTCGACGGCTCGCCGGCGAAGACGAAACGGCCGCCCGGCTTGAGCACGCGCAGCACCTCGCGCAGCGACTGCTCGACGTCCGGGATGTGGTGCAGCACGGCATGACCGACGACCAGGTCGAAGGTGTTGTCGTCGTACGGGATCTTCTCGGCGTCGGCCACCCGGCCGTCCACGTCGAGCCCGAGGCCCTCGGCGTTGCGCAGCGCCACCTTCACCATGCCGGGCGACAGGTCGGTGACCGACCCCTTGGTGGCCACCCCCGACTGCATCAGGTTGAGCAGGAAGAAGCCGGTGCCGCAGCCCAGCTCCATCGCGTGCCCGTACGGCAGATCGGCGTCGGGCACGATGCGGTCCAGGCGGCCGCGCGCGTAGTCGATGCAGCGTTCGTCGAACGAGATCGACCACTTGTCGTCGTAGCTCTCCGCTTCCCAGTCGTGGTAGAGGACCTGGGCCAGTTTGGTGTCGGTGAGCGCAGCCTCCACCTGCTCGGCGGTAGCGTGCGGGTTCGGCTTCGGATCGTCGATCGTCGTCATGAAGGTGGTGCTACTTTCCGGTGAAGTCGGCCTTGCCGGGGCCATTCTCGATGAACGACGCCATGCCGATCGCACGGTCGTCGGTGGCGAAGAGAGAAGCGAACAGGTGCGCTTCGATCTTCAACCCGGTTTCCAGGTCGGTGTCGAGGCCCTCGTCGATCGCGGCCTTCGCGGCGGCCAACGCCACCGAGGCCGCACCGGTGAACCGGGCCGCCCACGTCACGGCCGCGGTGTAGACGTCGTCGGGAGCGACGACCTCGTCGACCAGACCGATCGCCAGCGCCTCCTCGGCACCGACGAAACGACCCGTGAACACCATGTCCTTGGCCCGCGACGGGCCGATGAGGCGGGCCAGACGCTGCGTCCCGCCGCCTCCGGGGATCACGCCGAGGAGCACCTCGGGGACGCCGAGCTTCGCGTTGTCGCCGGCGATGCGGCGGTCCGCGCCGAGCGCCACTTCCAGTCCGCCGCCCAGGGCGTAACCGGTGATGGCCGCCACCGTGGGCTTGGTGATCTCGGAGATCGCCCCGAGGCCGCGCTGCAAGCCGCGCGCGATCTTCGCCATCTCGGTGGCCGTGATGTCGATCATCTCTTTGATGTCGGCGCCGGCGGCGAAGACCTTGGGTCCGCCGTAGACGACGACGGCCTTGATGTCGTCGCGCGCATTCGCCTCCGCGGCGGCCGCGACGAGCTCGTCCTGAACCTGACGGTTCAGTGCGTTCATCGGCGGGCGACGCAGCTCGATGATGCCGACGCCCGGGTGGTCCGGGGCGGTTTCGAAGGTCACGAACTCAGCCATGTCAGGCACGTTACCGGGTGGATGCCCGTCGTTCCCAACTGCACCCGCCACGGGGGTACTCGTCGGTAGAATCCGGCTATGGGTGGCGACGCCGTGGAACTGCTCGTACCGGGACCGCCGGGCGCCGACGGGGCGCGTCCGGGGCGGATCGTCCGATTCAGCAGTCCCGATCGCATCTACTTCCCGGACGCGCCCGGGCCGCGCGGCACCGGAATCACCAAACTGGATCTGGCCCACTACTACCGGGCCGTCGGGCCCGGCATCGTGGCCGCCCTCGATCAGCGCCCCACCATGCTGCACCGGCGACCCAAGGGTCTGGCCGGACCCAAGGTGCACCAGAAGAAGCTGCCCGCGGGCGCCCCCGACTGGATCGAGACCGTCGGCATCGACTTTCCGCGCTATCAGCGCACGGTCCACGAGCTCTGTGTCACCGAGCTCGCCGCCGTGCTGTGGGCGGTGCAGATGTCGACCGTCGAGTTCCATCCGTGGAACTCCCGGCGCACGGCGGTGGAGTTTCCGGACGAATGGCGGATCGACCTCGACCCGATGCCCGACTGCGATCTAGCGCGGACGCGACGCGTCGCGCGCGCCGCGCAGGAGCTCCTCGACGAGCTCGGCATTCGAGGCTTCCCGAAGACCTCCGGCGGCCGCGGCCTGCACATTTACGTCCGGATCGCCCCGGACTGGGGTTTCGCCGACGTTCGCCGCGCCGCCCGCGCCTTCGGTCGCGAAGTGACGCGGCGGCTCCCCGAGGACGCGACCGTGGTGTGGTGGCGAAAGGACCGGGACCCGGCGAAGGTCTTCATCGACTTCAACCAGAACGCCCGCGATCACACCATGGCCGCGGCCTACTCGGTGCGCTCCACCCCGCGGGCCACCGTGAGCGCGCCGCTGGACTGGTCGGAGGTCGACGACGCCGAACCGGACGACTTCACCGTCGCCACCATGCCGCAGCGGTTCGCCCGACGCGGCGACCTGTTCGCACCGATGGAGGAGTCCGCACACCGGCTGGACACCCTGCTGGAGTGGGCGGACCGAGACGAGGCCGACGATGACACTGCCGACTCGGAGAGTAGGTGACGCGGTGGGCTACTTGGCTGCGTCGCGCAGACGGTCCAGACGCCCGTCCTTGAGCGCCGCGAAGTAGTCGTCGGCACCGGTGAAGCCAAGCCCGAGAATGCCCTGGCCGTCGGAGACCTCTGGCTCGATCGGGGTCAGGACCCGCGGCTTGGCCACCAGTTCGGCCACCGTCGCGAACTCGGCGACGTCGCGCAGCTGAGTCCAGGTGGGCGGCAACAGGAAGCGACGTCCGTCCTGCCAGTCGGCCAGAGCCGCGTCGGCAGTGCGCCATTCGGTGGCCTCGGCCTCGGTGGTGGCGCCGTCTGCGTCGTGACCGTCCGGCACCTGCGCGAGGAAGAACCGGGTGTCGTAGCGGCGCCGCTCGTTCTTCGGCGTGATCCAGTGCGCCATCGGTGTCAGCAGGTCCGTCCGCAGCACCAGGTCGTGGTTCTGCAGGAACTGCGCGAAGGACAGTTCCTTGCTCACCAACGCTGCCCGTTCGGCGCCGTAGATCGACGGGTCGGCGCAGACCTGGGTGGCGGTGCCGGCCAGCAGCACGCCGCATTCCTCGAAGGTCTCGCGGACCGCGGCCGAGACCAGCGCGCGGGCGGTCGCCTCGTCGGTGACGAGCTGCTCGGCCCACCACCCGACCTCGGGCCCGGCCCACCGGATCGCGGCGTCCCGATCACGATCGTCCACGCCACCGCCTGGAAAGACGGTCATGCCGCCGGCGAAGGCCATCTGCTGCACGCGGTGCTGTAGGAAGACCTCGATGCCTTCGCCGCCGTCGCGCACCAGGACGACCGTCGACGCATCACGCAGCGGGGCGATCTCGTGCGGGCTGTCAGCGCTCATGGTTTCGTCTCCTGCTCGGGCGGCGTGAGCAAGCGCTCACTCGTCATGGCTCGACTGTATCCCTCAGACGTCGGCGGCTCGCCGGTGCCCGCCGGCCCGGCGCGCCCGGCGGGCGAAGTAGCGTCCGTCTTCCCGGCTCAGCGCGATGTTCTGCCGGAAGGTCGCGGTCAGGTTCTCGGCGGTCAGCGTGTCCGCGAGCGGCCCCTGCGCGGTCACCTCGCCCTCGGACAGCATGATGAGGTTGGTGAAGCCCGGCGGGATCTCCTCCACGTGGTGGGTGATGAGCACCATCGCCGGGGCATCCGGATCGAGGGCCAACCGGCTCAGACGGTCGACGAGCTCCTCGCGCCCGCCCAGATCGAGCCCGGCCGCCGGTTCGTCCAGCAGCAGCAGTTCCGGATCGGTCATCAGCCCGCGGGCGATCAGCACGCGCTTGCGCTCCCCCTCCGACAGGGTGCCGAAGGTGCGGTCGGCGAGGTGCTCGGCGCCCATCGACTCCAGCACCTCCACCGCGCGCTGCCGATCGAAGTCGTCGTAGTCCTCGCGCCACCGGCCGAGCACCGCGTAGCCGGCCGAGATCACCAGGTCCGCGACCACCTCGCCGGGCGGAATACGACCTGCCGTCGCCGAACTCACCAGACCGACGCGCGTGGTCAGGTCCCGCAGGTCGGTGCGCCCCAGCTGCTCGCCGAGCACGAAGGCGGTGCCGGCGGTGGGGTGCTCGACGGCCCCGGCCATCCGCAGCAGCGACGTCTTGCCCGCACCGTTCGGCCCGATGATCACCCAGCGCTCGTCGAGCTCCACCTTCCAGTCGATGGGTCCGACCAGGGTCTTGCCGCCGCGTACCAGGCGCACGTCGGTAAAATCGAGAATCAGGTCCGGGTCGGTCTGCGCATCAGTCACCCCACCATGATGGACGACCGCGCGGCTCGGGTGCGGGAGGCCCACGGGAATACAACCGGTGGCGGCGGACTTGAACCAGACCGTGAACCTGTCGAATGTTCCCCTGTCCCTGCTCGATCTGGCCCAGGTGGGAGCCGGCGAGACGGTCCGCGAATCGCTGCGGCACTCCCTGGAGCTCGCCGAGTTCGCTGACACCACCGGTTATCGACGTCTCTGGTACGCCGAGCACCACAACATGTCGGCCATCGCCTCGGCCGCCCCGGCCGTGCTGATCGCGCGCATGGGTGCGGCCACCAGCCGCATCCGGTTGGGCGCCGGCGGCGTCATGCTGCCGAACCATTCGCCGTTGGCGATCGCCGAGCAGTTCGGCACGCTTGCCGAGCTGTACCCGGACCGCATCGACCTCGGCCTCGGCCGCGCCCCCGGCGGAGACCAGGCGACGTTCGCGGCGCTGCGCCGGAGCCCCGCCGCCTCCGAACAGTTCCCCGCCGACGTCGTGGAACTGCAGAAGTACCTGCGCGGCACCCCGCAGCAATCCGGGGTGGTGGCCACGCCGGGTGCAGGCACCGATGTGCCGCTGTACATCCTGGGCTCGTCCCTGTTCGGCGCGCAGCTCGCCGCCTACCTCGGGCTCCCCTACGCCTTCGCCTCGCACTTCGCGCCGGCCGCACTCGAGCAGGCCGTCGCCCTGTACCGCAGCGAGTTCCGTCCCCTCCAAGCCGAGTTCGGCGGCCTCGCCGAGCCCTATGTGATCGCCGCAGCGGGCGTGATCGCCGACGACGACGCCGACCTCGCCCGCGCACAGTTCGACGCGACCCGTCGGCACCGAGCCAAGTTCCTGTTCGCCCGGGACACGTCGCTCTCGGACGAACAGGCCGACGCGCTGCTCGCCGGTCCGGTGGGCCGCCAGGTGGACGACATGCTCCACCACACCGCCGTCGGCACCCCGGAGCAGGTGCGGGACACGCTGGCCGGTTTCGCCGAGTACGCGCGCGCCGACGAACTCATGCTCGCGCCCATGGCCCCCGACCGTGCGGTCTGGCTCGGTACCGTGCGGGCGCTGGCGCCGACCGCCTGACCGCGATCACTCCGCAGGCAGGGCCTCGGCGATCACGGTGACCGACCCCGGCGCGATCTCGGTGTACCCGGCATCGCGGACCACCGCGGCACGCCCGTGCTCGGCGGCCGCGAGCAGCTGCGCCCACCGGCGCCGATCGGCCTGACACACCTGCACCGGGCAGCCGTCCTCGGCCCATCGCGGTGCGGCGTCCGGCGGCACCAGTTCGGCACCGAGCATGGCCGCGTGCCCCACCTGGGCGGCGAGTTTGCCGACGGTCATCGCCAGGTCGGGCGCCGTCCACAGGCGCAACCGGGCCCCGCGCCCGTCGGCACGCGGCGCCGACGGAAGCTCCCCGGCGATGTCGGTGCCCTCGATCTGCAGTTTCGTCACCCGCCGGTCGGCCCGGCCCACCGGCCCGGGCACCAGCGCACGGGCCTGGGCCGCTCCCACCTGGGCGGTGACGCCGGGCAGTTCCTGGACCGCGGCCCAGGATGCGCCCCGCGCACGCCGCGCGATCTTGCGGATACGGCCGGCGCACCAGGCATCGAAGGCCTCGGCCCATTCGCCTCCGGGCTCGGCCCTGGGGTCCAGGCAGGCCGCGATACTCGCCTGCGCCGCCGCCTCCAGCAGCGCTGCCCGGTCCGGCGGCGTCGACTTCTCGATACGCAAGACTAACGGCATGGCCAGCACCTGGCCGGGGTCGTCCGGATCGACGCCACGCGGCGAATAATGCGCAAGCCGGGCAAAGTTCTGCGATAGTGCCATCGAGCACACCGTAGCTCAGCGGATACGCTCACACCCACACACGCTCAGCACCCACCGTGAAAGGGCTCCATGCCTGCGACGACCCGCCGATGGCCGGCCCGAACCGCCGCCATGCTCCTGGCCGCCGCGCTGCTATCGACCGGCACGCTGTCGTGTTCGAGCGACACCTCCGGCCATGCCGTCCGGGTTCCGGTCGCCGCCGACCCGACACCCGTCGTGCCGGTGCGCGCCGAGTCGAATGTTCCGCTGACCAAGCTGGCGCCCGGCGCCAAACCACCCCAGTTCATTCTGTTCTCCTTCGACGGTGTGGGCGTCGGCCCCAACTGGGACCTGTTCCTGGAGACGGCCAAGGAGACCGACGCCCGTTTCAGCGCACTGATGACCGGGCTGTACTTCCTCACCGACGCGGCCCGCAAGAAGTACCGCGCCCCCGGCCGCAAGCCGGGCGAGGCCGCGATCGGTTTCGGCGGCACCAAGGCCGAGGTGATCGAGGAGATCGAGTACCTCAACAAGACCTGGTACGACGGCCACGAGATGGGCACCCACTACGTCGGCCACTTCTGCGCCGGCACGTCCTATCCGGGCAACGCGTGGACCACCGCCGATTGGAACCACGAACTCGATCAGTTCTTCTCGCTGATGGTCAACTGGCGCACCAACAACGGCATCACCACCGGCCCCGATCTGGCGTTCGGACCGGAGGTGGTCAAGGGCGGCCGCACCCAGTGCCTCGAGGGCACCCCGAAGGCCCTGTTCCCCGCGCTCCGCAAGCACCACATGACGTGGGATTCGTCGATGGCGGCGGCGCAGCCGGGTATCTTCTGGCCCACCAAGGAACGGGGGATCTGGGAGTTCCCCATTCCCTACGTGTATTCGCCCGCCCTCAAGCACCGGCAGACCGCGCTGGACTACAACTTCTGGTACACCTACAACGGCGCGCGCGATCGCCCCAAGGACGCCCCGAAGATCCGCCGAGCGGTCCGCTCCACATACGATTACATGTACAAGCGCGCCTACGAGGGCAATCGCGCTCCCCTGGTGATCGCCAACCACTTCAACGAGTGGAACGCCAACGCCTTCAACCCGGCCACCGCCGACTTCATGCGGGATGCGTGCACCAAGCCGGAGACCGTCTGCGCCACCTACCAGGACGTGATCGCCTGGATGGAGCTGCAGGATCCGCAGGTGATCGCCGATCTCCAGAAGCTGCCCGCGGTGGCGATCGACGCCAAGCGCTGAGCCCCCTCGTCCGGGGCGATCAGGCCAGCGGGACCCGCCGCACGCCGCCGTCGACGGCGTCGGCGGCCTCGATCTCGTTGCGGGTCACGCCGAGCATGAACAGGACCGCGTCCAGGAACGGATGATCGAGCGTGGCATCGGCCACCTCCCGCAGCGCCGGCTTGGCGTTGAACGCGATGCCCAGGCCGGCGGCGGTGAGCATGTCGATGTCGTTGGCGCCATCGCCGACCGCGACGGTCTGTTCCATCGGCACCCCCATCTCGGCGGCGAACGCGGCGAGCGCGAGGGCCTTGCCCGGCCGGTCCACCACTTCGCCGATCACGCGGCCGGTGAGCTTGCCGTCGACCACCTCGAGGGTGTTGGCGCGCACGAAGTCCAGCTCCAGGTCCGCCGCGAGCGGCTCGATCACCTGGCGGAAGCCGCCGGAGACCACACCGCAGTGATAGCCGAGGCGGTGCAGGGTGCGAATGGTGGTGCGCGCACCCGGCGTCAGTTCGATGGACTGTGCCACGCGGTCGATCACCGAGGCGTCCAGGCCCTCCAGCGCGCGCACGCGCTGATGGAGCGACTGCGCGAAGTCGAGTTCGCCGCGCATCGCGGCCTCGGTGACGGCCGCGACCTCGGCTTCCCGACCGGCTTCCGCGGCGAGCATCTCGATCACCTCGCCCTGGATCAGGGTGGAGTCGACGTCGAAGACGATGACCCTCTTGGCCCGGCGCGCCAGCCCGGCACGCTCGACGGCCAGGTCGATCGGGTAGCGGCCGGTGACCGCGCCCAGCGCCTTGCGCAGGGCCGCGTCGTCGCCGTCGTCGACGGTGACGAGCAGTTCCAGACCGGTGAGCGGATAGTCGGCGACGCCGCGGATCGAGTCGATGTTCCCGCCCTGCTCGGCGAGCGCGGCCGCGACGGCGGCGAAGGCCTCCGCGGCGATCGGGCTGCCCAGGATCACCACCGCGTGGCTGGACGGCCCGCGGACGCCCGCCTCGTCGTTCTGCCGGGCCACCACGTCCATCCCGTGCTCGGCCAGCGCCTGCGACACCGTCTCCCGGAGCGCGTGGGCGGAACGGTCGGTGGACACCAGCACGCCGAGGGTCAGGTGCTCGTGGATCACCACCTGCTCCACGTCGAGCAGGTCCACACCGCATTCGGTCAGGACGGTCATCAGCGACGACGTCACGCCGGGCTTGTCCGGCCCGCTCACCGTAAGAAGTACCGACGAATCCATCTCTGCGCTAGCCACCCTTGAATTATGGGCCACGGCGTTTCCGGCCGCACACCGGCATGGGGTCTGCGGCCGCCCGTCCCCGAGATGCACCGGGCCCGCCCGAGGAGGACTCGGGCGGGCCTGGTGGATCAGGTACTTCTACCGGGTTGCGGAACTACTTCGCTTCCGCGTGCTTCTCGCTACCCCAGCCGACGTGCGCTTCGTCGCGCATGCGATCGACCATGTGCGGGTAGTGCAGTTCGAACGCAGGACGCTCGGACCGGATCCGCGGCAGCTCGGTGAAGTTGTGACGCGGCGGCGGGCAGCTGGTGGCCCATTCGAGCGAGTTGCCGAAGCCCCACGGGTCGTCGACCGTGACGACCTCGCCGTAGCGGTAGCTCTTGAAGATGTTCCACAGGAACGGAATCATCGACAGACCCAGGACGAACGCACCCGACGTGGAGATCACGTTCAGCGTGGTGAAACCGTCGGTCGGCAGGTAGTCCGCGTAACGACGCGGCATGCCCTCGTTACCGAGCCAGTGCTGAACCAGGAAGGTCAGGTGGAAGCCGATGAAGGTCAGCCAGAAGTGCCACTTGCCCAGGCGCTCGTCCAGCATGCGACCGGTCATCTTCGGGAACCACAGGTAGATGCCGGCGTACGTGGCGAACACGATGGTGCCGAACAGGACGTAGTGGAAGTGCGCGACGATGAAGTAGGTGTCCGAGATGTGGAAGTCGATCGGCGGGCTGGCCATCAGCACACCGGTCAGGCCACCGAACAGGAAGGTCACGATGAAGCCGATCGAGAACAGCATGGGAGTCTCGAATGTCATTCGACCCTTCCACATCGTTCCGATCCAGTTGAAGAACTTCACGCCGGTGGGCACCGCGATCAAGAACGTCATGAACGAGAAGAACGGCAGCAGGACGGAGCCGGTCACGTACATGTGGTGCGCCCAGACGGCCACCGACAGTGCGGCGATCGCGAGGGTGGCGTAGACCAGGCCCGAGTAACCGAACAGCGGCTTGCGCGCGAAGATCGGGAAGACCTCGGAGACGATGCCGAAGAACGGCAGCGCGATCACGTAGACCTCGGGGTGGCCGAAGAACCAGAACAGGTGCTGCCACAGGATGACGCCACCGTTGGCGGGGTCGTAGATGTGGGCGCCGAACTGACGGTCCACCTCCAGGCCCATCAGGGCCGCGGTCAGCAGCGGGAAGATCAGCAGAATCAGGACGCTCGTCACCAGGATGTTCCAGGTGAAGATCGGCATGCGGAACATGGTCATACCGGGTGCACGCAGGCAGACCACGGTGGTGATCATGTTGACGGCGCCGAGGATGGTGCCCAGACCGGCGACGCCCAGACCCATGATCCACAGGTCGGCGCCGAAGCCCGGCGAGTGCACGGCGTCGGTCAGCGGGGTGTACGCGGTCCAACCGAAGTCAGCGGCGCCACCGGGAGTGAGGAAGCCGCCCAGAGCCACCAGGTTGCCGAACAGGAAGAGCCAGAAGCCCATCGCGTTCAGACGCGGGAAGGCGACGTCCGGAGCACCGATCTGCAGCGGCAGCACGAAGTTCGCGAAGCCGATCACGATCGGGGTGGCGTACATCAGCAGCATGACGGTGCCATGCATGGTGAACAGCTGGTTGAACTGCTCGTTCGAGAGGAACTGCAGTCCCGGGTGGGTCAGCTCGGCGCGCATCAGGAGGGCCATCAAGCCGCCCACCAGGAAGAACGCAAACGAGGCCACCATGTACATCTGACCGATCAGCTTGTGATCGGTCGTGGTGATCATTTTGTAAAAGAACGAACCCTTGCGCTGATAGCGCTCTGGGTACGGACGAACCGGAGTCACCTCGGTCGTCGGCTGGTCTAACGCGGTCACAGATCCTCCTCCTGGGCGCCCGACCGGCGCCTGGACTCTAACCATGCAAGGCACAAAACGGCACGACGCCGTCTGCGCTGTCCTCTGATCGTAAACCAGACCGAGCCCGCGCACCGCACGGGTCCTACGATCTGTCGTATTCGATTGTACCGAGACCCGGTTTTCGCAGGTCGGAGCCGCCATCGGGCCGACTCGCCCGCCGCGGAATCGACGGTCGGCTCTGCTAGCGTGGTCGAGTGCTCGCTAACTCCCCGCTCCGCGGACTCGGTCGCGCCCGCTCCCGCGGAATCAGCGCCCTCGTCGCACTGTCCACCGTCGCCACGCTCGGCGTGACCGCGTGCGGCGACGCCGACACCACGTTGCGCACGCCCGACGGCGAGGTGATCTCCACCGTCACCTCGCGGATCGCGCGCGTGAACATCGTCAACGCCGACCGCGACTACGCCCAGACGTGCCTGGCGCCCACCGCGACCGATGCCGGGCGTACGGACGTCGCCCGGGTGGTCGTCACCGATCCGAGCCTGCTCGATGCCTTCTGCGCGCTCGGTATCGGAAGCAAGGTGCGGGCGGTGACCGCCGACGCCGGCTCCATTCCCGCCTACCTCGGCCCCGCACTGGGCGCCGTCCCCACCCTCGGAGACAAGCCGACGGCCGAACAGGTGCGCGAGGCCGCACCCCAGCTGGTGCTGGCGACCCCGAGCACCGCGGCCGAACTGTCCGCTCTGCGGCAGACCGGCGCGCTCGGCAGCGCACGGGTGGCGACGATCGAACCGGGCAAGGATTGGCGGGCGCAGTTCACCGCGGTGGCCGCGGCGCTGAATCGGTCCGCGGCCGCCACCGAGCGCCTGGCCGAGTTCGACGCCGAGGTCAAGCGCATCGGCACCGTGATGGACGCCGCCCACAATCAGGTGTCGTTGGTTCGCTTCACACCCGACGCCGAGCTCCTGGAGGGCACCGCCAACTTCGGGGCGTCCATCCTCGCTCAGATCGGGGTGCAACGCCCGGCCGCCCAGCGCGGCGCCGATCCGGTGGTGGTCACCGAAGCGAACTTCACCGACGCCGACGCCGACCTGATCTACATCAGCGCCGAGGGCGAGCAGGGCATGTCCCGCGCCACCTCGGTGCTGGACAGCGATCGTTGGCTGGAGATGGGGGCGCCGAGCTGGCAGCGCGTGCTGTGGATCAACGACGACGTGTGGTTCCGCTCGTCCGGCCTGGCCGCCGCGTGGCTCGTCCTCAACGATGCCAAGAGCTCGCTCAACTCGAGCTCGGCTGGCGAATAGGGCGGCACCGGCTTGTCCCACGGCCAGCGGCTCGGGCTGCGCGCCCTGTGGCGACCGGGACTCGGCCTGGCCCTGTGGCCGGACGGTGAGCCCGTCCCCGCCGGAGAACCCCGCGCCCTCGGCGACGTGGCGGAGGTCCCCGAGTCGGTCGCGGACCTGCTGGCCCGACGCAAGTTCCGCCACACCGTCGACCACCTCGCGGCCGACGGCACGCGGGTGCTGCGTCCCGCCGTCACCCTCGGTGTGTCCAGCGCCGTCGAACTCCTCGATCGTTGCGACTATCTGAGCGTCGGCGGCGACGTCGCCTTCTACCGCTATCTGCTGGCCGGAGCGCGGCGGCTGCGGGCGGCGGGCGCGGTGGCGCCCGGGGTCCGCGCCGGTGAGAGCGAAGTCCGCTGGGAGTTGCTGCCGGGGGCGGCATGGCTGGGTTGGCAGACGGTGATCTCCGCCGGCGCTCCCCCGGCGCTGATCGCCAACGGCGGCGCCACCGCCCTGTTCGACTTCGTCGCCGAGACCGTCGACGCCGAATGCCGGCGCGCACTGGCCGGCGAACGCGGCCGGTCGCGGGTGCCGCTCATCGACGGTCTCACCCAGCCGGCGCCCACTCCCCTCCCGTCCGGCGCGAGCGCGAGCGCCGCGTGGCAGAGCTGGCACAGCACCGGCGCGCCGACCGGGCCGAGCCTGGTGCTGCGACTGCACCCGCCGGACGACGATCCCGCCGGCCCGGAACTGCCCCCGGAGCAGGAGCGCTGGCGCCTGCAGGTCTGCCGCCGCGACGGGGACGGCCTGGTGACCCCGGTGGTGCCCCATCGCCTCGGTCCGCACGAGCTCGACGACCTCACCAGCGAGTTGGCGACCGCCGTCGCGGCCTTCGGTGAACTCGCCCGCGCCGAGACCGACCCGCACACCCTCGACTTCCTGCTCGGCACCCCGGCGGTGGCGGAGTTCTTCGCCACCGGCGCCGCCGCCGTCGGCGCGGCGGGCCTCACCGTCCTGCTGCCGCGGACGGTGGCCACCGTGACCCCGACCCTGCAGCTGCGCGGCAGCGCCGTACCCGGCGGGGGCGCGCGTCCCGGCCTCGTGGGCCTCGACGAGATCTCCGACTTCGAATGGCGGCTGGCCCTCGGAGACTCCGGCACCGCCCTCGGCCAGGACGACCTCGACGAGCTCGCCCGCCAGCACGGCGACCTGGTGCGGGTGCGCGGGCGGTGGGTCCGCGCGGAGGGCGCCGCGTTGAGCCGCGCGGCGACCTTCCTGACCGCACAGCGGACCGTCGGCGACGGCGCCGACCTGGAGCTGGCCGAGCTTATGCGGCTCATCACCGGCGACGACACCCGCCTGCCGGTACCGATCAGCAGCGTCGAAGGCCTGGGCTGGCTCGACGACGTGGCCGCCGGCGGCGCGCTGGTACCCGAACCGGTCACGCTGCCGCCGTCGCTGCACGCGACGCTGCGCCCGTACCAGCAGCGCGGGGTGGAGTGGTTGCACGCGCTCGGTCGTATCGGTGCCGGCGGCGTGCTGGCCGACGACATGGGTTTGGGCAAAACCGTGCAGGTGATCGCCCTGCTCGCGTGCCGCCGCGACCAGGCGCCCGCCGCACCGCCTGCCCTGGTGGTCTGCCCGATGTCGGTGATCGGCAACTGGCAACGCGAGCTGACCCGATTCGCCCCCGGCCTGGGGGTCGTGGTCCATCACGGCACCGGCCGCGACGCGGCGGCGCTGTCGTCGTCGGCCACCGCCGTGGTGCTGACGACGTTCGCCACTCTCACCCGCGACCGGGAGTCGTTCACGGGGCTGCCGTGGGATCTGCTGGTGGTCGACGAGGCTCAGCACGTCAAGAACTCGCGGACGGCGGCGGCGAAAGCGCTTCGGGCGCTTGATGTTCCGCGACGGATCGCGTTGACCGGCACCCCGGTGGAGAATCGCCTGGAAGATCTGCGCTCGGTGATCGACCTGGTGAATCCGGGGCTGCTCGGCACCGCCTCGTCGTTCCGCTCCCGCTTCGCCGAACCCATCGAACGTGACCGCGATCCCCGCGCTCTGGAACGACTCAACGCGCTCACCCGCCCGTTCGTGCTGCGTCGACTCAAGACCGATCCGGCCATCGCCGCCGACCTCCCGGAGAAGACGGAGTTGACGGTGCGCACCAACCTGACCGCCGAGCAGGCCGGGCTGTACCAGGCGATCCTGAACGATCTGCACGAGGCGCTCGAGGATCGGTCGTACCTGGGGGCCCGCCGCCAGACCGTGCTCGCCGCACTGACCCGACTCAAGCAGGTGTGCAATCACCCGGCGCACTATCTCGGCGACGGCTCGCCGATGCTGCGGCGGGGACGGCACCGCTCCGGCAAGGTGGAACTGATCACCGACCTCGCGACCACACTGGTCGACGAGGGCGACCGCGGACTGATCTTCACCCAGTTCGCCGCGTTCGCGGAACTGCTGAGCCAGTGGCTGGGCCCGATCCTGGGGCGTGACGTGCCGGTACTGCACGGTGGCCTGCCCCGGGCGCGACGGGACGAACTGGTCGCCGATTTCGGCCGCGACGACGGCCCGCCGATCATGGTGGCCACCCTGAAGGCCGGCGGCACCGGATTGAACCTGGTGGCCGCCAACCAGGTGATCCACGCCGACCGCTGGTGGAACCCCGCCGTCGAGGAGCAGGCCACCGACCGCGCATATCGGATCGGCCAGACCCGCGCGGTCCAGGTGCGCAAGTTCGTGTGCGTCGGCACCCTGGAGGAACGGATCGACGAACTGATCGCCGCCAAACGCGAACTGTCGTCCCTCACCGTCGCCACCGGGGAGAGCTGGCTCGCCGACCTCGGCGACGACGCCCTGCTGGATCTGCTGTCCCTGCGCGCCGAGGCGGTGGGCGAATGAGCGCGCGGCGCAAGGGTTCTCGGCCACCGGTGCGCGGTTACGGCCTCACCCCGTGGGGGCGTGCCTTCGCCGCCGTCGTCGAGGCGGGTGCCGATCACCGCCACCTCACCGGTGCCCGCCGCTACTTCCGCGACCATCACGTCGAATCTCTGGTGGTGGCGCCCGGCGAGATCACCGCCTCGGTGCGCGGCAGCCAGCTCGACCCGTTCCAGGTGGTCCTGATCCCCCGGCCCATCGACCCGGCGACAGTGGTGGCGCTGCTGGTCGCCGCCGGCGAGACCGATGCGCTGCTGGCACTGGCCCGCGGCGACCAGCCCTCGGCCCTCGGCGAGTTGATCACCCCGACCGAGTCGGCGGACGTGACCTCGGCGTGCACGTGCCCCGACGAGGCCCCGCGCTGCATCCATGTGCTGGCCACGGCGTTCGAGGTGTCCGCGCAGATCGACCGACAGCCGACCGTCCTGCTGCGGGTGCTCGGCACCGACCTGCCCGACCTGCTGGCATTGGCCCGCGGCCGCGGGGGCGCCGACGACGCCGCCGCCCCCACCGCGGCCGCGACCCCGGACTCTCCGCAGCAGGTGGAGGCGGCGTACTTCGGCGACCACGCGGCCGTGCCGGCGGTACCCACCGTGCCGTCGGTCAACCCGCCCACCGAGTTGGATCTCGGTGCGCTCCGCTCCGCGTTGCGCGCCTCGGGGGTGGGGGCGACCGAACTGGGCGAGGCCCTCGATGATCTTGCCGAGCTGTACGCCGTGCTCCGCGAGAGCTGAGGCGCCGCCGCCTCAGCCGGTGGATTCGCCGAGCAGATGCCCCATCCGGTCCCGCTTGGTCTGCAGGTAGCGGATGTTCTCCGCACCGGCGGCCACCTCCAGCGGAATCCGGCGGCCCACCGGGATCCCGAAATCGCTCAGGCGACGCACCTTGTCCGGGTTGTTGGTGAGCAGGGCGACCTCTTCTACGCCCAGGTGCGCCAGGATCTGGGCGGCCACCCCGTAGTCACGCGCGTCCACCGGTGCGCCCACCGCCAGGTTGGCGTCGACGGTGTCGAGCCCTTCGGCCTGCCGCCGGTAGGCGCGGAGCTTGCGTCCCAGGCCGATGCCGCGCCCTTCGTGGCCGGTCAGATACACCACGACGCCGCCGCCTGCCGCGGTGATCTGGTCGATCGACGTCGCCAGCTGCTGCCCGCAGTCGCACTTGGCCGAACCGAACAGGTCCCCGGTCATGCACTCGCTGTGCACCCGCACCAGGACCTCCGCGCGCTCGGCGATGTCGCCGTAGACCATGGCCAGGTGCTCCACCCCGCCGCTTCGGTAGGCGTAGGCGTGCGCGCGGCCGTGGTCGGTGGGCACCGGAGCGTTCCCGGTCGGGACCACCTTCAGGTGCTCCTGCAGCTGCCCGACGGTGATCACCGGCAGACCCCACTGCCGGGCGAAGGCGACGGCGTCGTCGCCCCGCAGCATGTCCCGGCTGTCGGCGGTCACCAGCTCGCAGATCACCGCCACCGGGGTGCGGCCGGCCACCCGGCACAGCGCCACCCCGGATTCGGTGTGCCCGCCGCGGGCGGCGATCCCGCGCGGGTGCTCGGTGAGCGGAAACATGTGTCCGGGCCGGACGAAGTCCGCCGGCCCCGACGTGGGGTCGGCGAGCGCGCGCGCCGTCGCCGCCCGGGCCCCGGCACTGATGCCGGTGCCCGTACCGGCCAGGTCCACACTCTGGGTGAAGGCCGTGCCGTGCGGGTCGGTGTTGTCGGTGACCATCGCCGACAGGCCGAGCTCGGCTGCGCGCGCTCGCTCCAGCGGCACGCACAGCAGACCAGAGGTGTGGGTGATGAAGAAGGCCATCGAGTCGGTGTCCGCGTACTCGGCGGCCATCACCAGGTCCGCTTCGTTCTCGCGGTCGGTGTCGTCGAGCACCACCACCATGCCGCCGGCGGCGATGGCCGCCGCGGCGTCGGCGACGGTGGACATCGAGTTGTTCGGCATACCCATCAGGAGGCTCCTTGCGTGAGCGGCGCCTCGTGCGGCAGGTGGGTGCCGAACGTGCGCGCGAAGTAGGTCAGGGGACGGTCGACGCCGACCTCGGCCTCCACCACGGTGCCGAACAGCACCGTGTGATCGCCGCCGACCACCAGGTCGGTCACCTCGCAGGCCACCCAGCCGGCCACCTCGGCCAGCTTGGGCACCCCGCCGGAATCGGTCCACGGCACGCCGTCGAACTTGGCGGCGCCCTTGCGGGCGAAGGCCCCGGCGATCTCGTGTTGCGGGGCGGCCAGCACATTGACGCCGAAGCGTCCGTGCGCACGGACCGCGGCCAGCAGGTCGGAGGAATGGTCCAGCGCCACCGCGATCATCGGGGGCTCCATGGACAGGGACATGAACGCCGAGACGGTGGTGCCGTGCGGCCGGTCGCCGTCGCGTGAAGTCACGACGGCGACCGGGCTGCACACACCGGCCATGGCATCCCGGAAGCGGGATTGGAGCGGAATACTCACAGCGTTGCCGGTCATTGTCGGTCAGGCCTTGGCGGCCAGCTCCTGCTCGTACTTCTTGGTCATGTGATCGACGGCGGCCAGCTGCTTGTCGGCGTAGCCACTCTGGACCGCGCGCGCCCGCTCGGCGGCATCCAGCGTCGGCTGCGCCTGACCCTGGAAGTACGGGAATACCTGCTCGGCGAACAGTTCCGCCGACCGTCGCGTGTCGCGCGGGGTGGCCCAGTCGGTGGCCATCTGAAGCATGGAACCGAACCCGCCGGACTGATCCCAGAGTCGTTGTACCTGGTCGCGAGCCTGTTCCGGGGTACCGATCACACCGATGCCGGAGTCCTTGACGAAGTCGATCATCTCGTCGAGCTTGTCGCCGGAGACGCCCATCTGCGGGAAGGCTGCCACCCGCTGGAAGTAGTCGAACCACTGCTCGATGCCGTGCCGAACCTGGCGCCGAGCCTCGTCCTCGGTCTCGGCGACGTGGAAGATACCCACCAGGCTCCAGTCGTCACGGTTGACCGTCTTGCCGTGCGCCTGCGCCCGCTCCTCCATGATGCCCCAGTGGTGCGCCAGGGCGTCGAAGCCGTCGGCCGACAGCGTCGCGCCGATCGACAGCAACCCGAGGCCGTGCGTGCCGGCCAGTCGGGGTCCGGTCGGCGAGGCGACCGCGGCCACCGAGACCGGCAGCCCGGTCGGACGGTACGGCGCCAGCTGCAGGCGCGCGTTGATCAGTTCGTGCGTGCGGGTCTTGGCCGTCACCTCTTCGCCGTTGAGCAGGCGCACCACGATGTCCAGGTTCTCCTGCAGCAGCTCGCGGGTGTCGATCGGATCCAGGCCGATCATCATCGAGTCGGTGGGCAGCGAACCCGGTCCGACGCCGAAGATGACCCGGCCGCGGGTGAGGTGATCGAGCTGAATCATGCGGTCGGCCGCCCACAGCGGATTGTGGTACGACAGCGACGTCACGCCCGTGCCGAAGGTGATGCGCGGGGCCCGCGAGGCCGCGGCGGCGATCATGATCTCGGGCGAGGCGAAGATCTCCGAACCCGCCGAGTGATGCTCGCCGAACCAGATCTCGTCGTAGCCGACGTTGTCGAGGTGCTCGACGAAGCTGAGATCTCGCTCCATCAACATCGACGGGTTGTGCCCGGCCGGATGGAAGGGCGCCATGAAGTAGCCGAAACGCAGACGTGACATGAGTTCTCCTGGGTTCGTGATCGGTGCCGAGCGAGTTCCGCTCGACGGTGACACCACCGTAGGATCGCTGTGACGATCCGCACATTGCACCAAAGTGGTGTCTTGCGCCATAGGCCGTCACGGCTCAGAATCGACGGAACCCGTTCGGTCCGACATCACCCGCCGCTGCGCAGCACAGGAGGCACCGTGCGCCCATCCACGACGACGGCCCTGCCCGGTCGCGAATACGACGCCCTGTTCGCGGTCCTCGACGATTGCGCGCAGGCCACCACCCTGGCCGAGTTCAAGGACCTGCTGATGGCGTCGCTGCACGAGCGCTACCGCTTCCCCAACACCACGTTCCTCACCGGGGCGACGTTTCGCGGCGCCTTCCGCGACCCCCACCCGGTGACCACCGGGCGGATCACGCCGATCATCGACGAGTACACCTCCGGGTGGTACGCCGACGACATGTTCGCCACCCCGCAGTCGTACGCGGCGCTCGCGCGCACCCGGGCCATCTGCCACACGTCGCTGCGCGGCCTGCCGTCGGAAGCGGTGACCTACCTCGACCGCTTCCTCTATCGCCACCGACTGCGCAGCGCCTCGGTGCTGCACCTGGAACTGGCCGGCCACAGCCACGCGATGGTCGGCGTCTTCGACGACGAGGACAAGGGCATCGCACCCGAGCGGCTGGCCAGCCTCGGCCTGCTCGCCCGGCAGTTGTCCACCTTCGCCCAGACGCTGCCCGGCCAGGTCGCCCCCTCGTGGCGGGCGAAGCTGACCCCGCGGCAGGCCCAGATCGGCGAGCTGGTGGCCGACGGCCACACCAACGACGAGATCGCCGCGACCCTGACCATCGGCTTGGACACGGTGAAGAAGCATGTCAGCGCGGTGCTGGCGGCCACCAAGTCCCGCAACCGCGTCGAGTTCGCCAAGCTCGTCCTGACCGAACGGCTGACCCCCCGCACCTGAAACGGTGCGGGGGGCCGGCGGTCGGAAAGCGACGCGGGAACGCGGTCCCCGGGGGGGGGAACCGCCCGTGACTAGAAGTCCCAGTCCTCGTCTTCGGTGTTGATGGCCTTGCCGATCACGTACGAACTGCCGGAACCGGAGAAGAAGTCGTGGTTCTCGTCCGCGTTGGGCGAGAGCGCCGACAGAATCGCCGGGTTCACGTCGGTCTCGTCCTTCGGGAACATCGCCTCGTAGCCCAGGTTCATCAGGGCCTTGTTGGCGTTGTAGCGCAGGAACTTCTTGACGTCCTCGGACAGACCCACCTCGTCGTACAGGGCCTCGGTGTAGTCGGACTCGTTGTCGTACAGGTCGTAGAGCAGCTCGAAGGTGTACTCCTTGAGCTCGGCCCGACGCTCGGCGCTCTCGGTCTCCAGCGCGCGCTGGTACTTGTAGCCGATGTAGTAGCCGTGCACGGCCTCGTCGCGGATGATCAGGCGGATCATGTCGGCGGTGTTGGTGAGCTTGGCCCGCGAGGACCAGTACATCGGCAGGTAGAAGCCGGAGTAGAACAGGAACGACTCCAGCAGCGTCGAGGCGACCTTCCGCTTGAGGGGGTCGTCGCCGCGGTAGTACTCCATGATGATGTGCGCCTTGCGCTGCAGGTGCACATTCTCCTCCGACCAGCGGAAGGCCTCGTCGATCTCGCGGGTGGAGCACAGCGTCGAGAAGATCTGGCTGTAGCTCTTGGCGTGCACCGACTCCATGAAGGCGATGTTGGTGAGCACGGCCTCTTCGTGCGGGGTCTGCGCATCGGGGATCAGCGAGATCGCGCCGACGGTGCCCTGGATGGTGTCCAGCAGCGTCAGACCGGTGAAGACCCGCATGGTCATGGTCTTCTCGTAGTCGGTCAGGGTGGCCCACGACTGGATGTCGTTGGACACCGGCACCTTCTCCGGCAGCCAGAAGTTGCCGGTCAGTCGATCCCACACTTCGGCGTCCTTCTCATCCGGGACGCGGTTCCAATTGATCGCGCTGACGCGGTCGACCAGCTTGATCGGAGCGCCTTCGGCAGGACTGTGAGCGGACGCAGACATGGCACCTCGGGTTTCATGAATGGCTTGGGAGTTCAGAACGCCCCCAACACTACTCGTTGCGTCCGGCCGGTCTAACCACCACAAGATGGTGTGTCTCGGCGCGCCCGGCGTGTCGCCGGAATCGGCGGCCCGGCGTGTCGTGGCCGATTGCAAGCGGTTCCGTCTTCGCCGAGGCATGCTGAGGGCATGCCGGTCCTGCCGATGTTTCCCCTCGAGCACGCCCTACTCCCCGGTGAACCCCTGCAGCTCAACGTCTTCGAACCGCGCTACCGCGCCCTGGTGGCCGACGTCGTCGCCGGCGACGGCCGATTCGGGGTGGTGCTGATCGCCCGCGGCAGCGAGGTGGGCGGCGGGGACGATCGCTGCGACGTGGGCACGGTGACCGGACTGCTGGGTCACCGGAGTCACGCGAGCGGTCAGATCCGTCTGGCCTGTCGCGGCCTGGACCGGATCCGGGTGACCCGCTGGCTCGACGACGACCCGTACCCGCGCGCCGAGGTGCAGATGTGGCCGGACGAGCCCGCGGGCACCACCGCCGACTGGCAGTGGGCACGGTCGGCGTTGACCGACGCGCTGGTGCAGGCCCAGGAGCTGTACGACCGCATCGCCGAGCGCAGCGGACGTCCCACCGCCACGCTCGCGGCACCCGAGGATCTGCCGCCCACCGAGTACACCTTCCGCACCGCGGCGATGCTGCCCCTCGGCGCCGCCGACCGCTACGCGATCCTGACCGCCCGGGGCCCGCGTGAACGTGTCGCGGCCATGACCCGTGCACTCGACGACGTCCTGCCCCTCCTCCGGGACCGGTTGACCCCGCCGACCGCACCACCGAACAGTCCGTGACCCCGGGCATCCGCCGACCGGATCGAGCCCCGTGTCACATCTGACACCGCTCTCCCTTTACTCTTTTCATGCCACCGATGAGGAGCGTGCGAGATGACTGAGAAGACGACGGGCCGAGAAGGCGAGACGGTCGGGCCGTATCGGCTCGATGCGCTCCTCGGCCGCGGCGGCATGGGCGAGGTGTACCGCGCCCACGACACCACCCGCGACCGCACCGTCGCGCTGAAGCTGCTGCCCGGCCATCTCGCCCAGGATCCGGCGTTCATCGAACGCTTCCGCCGCGAATGCCAGACCGTCGCCCGCCTCGACGAACCGCACGTCATCCCGATCCACGACTTCGGCGAGATCGACGGTCAGCTGTTCCTCGACATGCGCCTGGTCAACGGTTCCGACCTGCGCACGGTGATGCGCGAGCGGGGCGCCCTGGAGCCGGCCGAAGCGGTGGGGCTGCTCGAGCAGGTGGCCGCCGCACTCGACGCCGCCCACGCCGCCGACCTGGTGCATCGCGACGTGAAGCCGGAGAACATTCTGGTCACGTCGGCCGACTTCGCCTACCTCGTCGACTTCGGCGTCGCCCACGCCGACACCGACACCCACCTCACGAAGACCGGTACCGCCGTCGGTTCGGTGGCCTACATGGCGCCCGAGCAGTTCGACGATTCGCCGGTCACCGCGGTCACCGACGTCTACGCGCTCGCCGCGGTCTTCTTCGAGATGCTCACCGGCGCCAAGCCGTACCCCGGCTCGTCGGTCTCCACCATCACCAAGGGCCTGCTCTTCGACCCGATCCCGGCGGCGAGCACCGTCAATCCGGCCCTCACCGAGGCGATGGACCAGGTCCTCGCCTGGGGCCTGGCGAAGGACCCGACGCAGCGCTGCCCCTCCGCGCTCGAGCTGGCCCGGGCGGCGCGCGCCGCGCTGTCCGGCGAGCGTCCGCCGACCGTCGGGGAATCGGAGACCGGCCTCATCGCCGCAGCGGGCGCCGCCCCGACCACCGTGCATCGCACCGAGCCCGCCGCCCCGGCCGAGGCCGCCTACGCCGCCGTCGAAGCGCCCGCCAGCGCGCCCCCGCCGCCGGGCGCCTACGGAATGCAGCCGCCCCCGGGGCAGCCGTACCCGCAGCAGCACTACGGTCAGCAGCCCTACGGCCAGCCCTATCCGACCTACGGCCCGCCGCCCGCGAAGAGCAATGGGCTCAACACCGCCCTGATCGCGGTCCTGAGCGTGATCGTGGTGGCGCTGATCGGCGTCGGCGTCTGGTATCTGCTCGACCAGCGGTCGACGGACGCGGAGACCGTGGCCGCCACCAGCACCGTGGTCATCACCCCGCCGACCGCGGCCCCCACGACCGTCGAGGCGACGACCTCGGCACCCACCGCGGCGTGGACCCCGGGCCCGCCGCCGTCGGACAACCAGCCGTGCCCCGGTTTCCCGGGCGTCGGCACCGGCTACCCGCAATGGACCGGCTGCGAGTTCGCCGCCAACGTCCGCACCGCCTACCTCGAGAGCGGGCCGATGGGCGGTACCCGCGCCGTGAACGGCTGGGCACCGCAGCAGCGGATGAACTATGTGATGAACTGCGGCCCGTACCAGCAGGTCATCGCGTGTCGCGGCGGCAACCAGGCCGTCGTCTACATCTACTGACAGGAGCGTCGGTGCAGATCACTCGAACGGCCCGCCGCACCCGTACGACAGCGGCGTTGCTGTCGCTGAGCACGATGGCCGCTCTGACCGGCTGTGCCGAGACCGCCGGCGTTCCGCAACCGACCCCGGCGGTGTCCACCGGCGTCTCGGTCACGCCCGCCGGGCCCACCACGACGGCCGCGGCCGAGCTGGCGGCGAGCTTCGACAAGGCCGACTTCGGGCCCGGGGTGGGAATGGTGCTGGCCCCCGTCGGCTCCTCCGAGGTCGCGGTGTTCGGCGATCAGAAAGCCCGGGTGGCCTGGTCGACGATGAAGGTGCCGGTGGCGCTGGCCGCCCAGCGCAACGGCGCCAAGCAGTCGCTGATCAACCGCTCCATCATCGATTCGGACAACGACGCCAACCTGGCGTTGCGCGAATCCCTCGGCACCCCGGAGCAGGCGAGCGACAAGATCACCGCGGTCCTGCGCGACGGCGGTGACACCACCACCGAACTGGTGGAGATCGTCGAGCCGGACGAGACCTTCGGCCTCACCGTCTGGCCGCTGACCGCCAGCGCGGTCTTCACCGCGCACCTGCCGTGCCTGCCCGACGCCGGGCAGATCGTCACCGACATGGGCGAGGTGGCCGGCAACCAGCAGTGGGGCCTGAAATCGATGACCGCCAAGCACATCACCACCGCGGTCAAGGGCGGCTGGGGGCCGGCCGCCGAGGGTGGCGTCGAAGTCCGCCAGATCGGCCTGATCACCTGGCGCGACGGTCGCCAGCTCGCGGTCAGCATGAGCAGCTATCAACCCGGCGCGGAGATGGGTGTGGGCACCGCCAACCTGAATCGGATGGCGACGTGGCTGGGTCGCAACCTCAAGAAGCTCCCCCGCGGCGCCTGCTGACCCTGCGCGCCGGAGACAGCGAGGACCCGGCCTCGGGCGCCGACCCCACGAGCAAGTAAGTAGCGAATATATCGCAGGTCACACAGTCTCAATCCGGTCCTGATGGGTATCGCCACCATCCTGATCGGCTTCATCCCGGAGACCTCGACGGTCTGGCTGGCACCCACCCTGCTGGTCATCCCGCGCGTTGCACAGGGCCTTGCCGTCGGCGGCCAGTGGGGCGGCGCGATCCTGCTGGCCACCGAATACGCACCGGCACATCGGCGCGGCTTCTACGGCAGCTTCCCGCAGCTGGACATCCCCCTGGGCCTCATCCTGGGCAACGGCGTCTTCCTGATCATGACCGCCGTCACGTCCCCGGAGGCCTTCATGGCCTGGGGTTGACGTATCCCGTTCTGGGTCAGCGATGATGGGCGTCTGGGCGATCCCCATGTGGTTCCTGATGGCCTCGTCCAGCGCCGACAACATGTGGCCGCTGGTCGTCGCGATCTTCGTCTCCTGCCTGGCCATGAGCTTCCAGACCGGACCGCAGCCGGCACTCTTCGCCGAGATCTTCCCCGCGAAGGTCCGCCACTCCGGCGCCAGCCTCGGCTACCAGTTCGCCGCCGTCGTCGGCGGCACCGCACCGATGGTGATGGTCGCGGTGATCAACGGCCAGGTCGATCAGATCTGGCGCATCGGACCGATCATCTCGGTCCTGGCGGTCGTCGGCCTGGTGTCCCTGTACACGCTGAAGCTGCGGCAGGAGCGCGCCACCGCAGAGGCCGCGTAGACACACCTCCTCAGACAAGTAGGCCGCCGGTAGGTCAGACCTACCGGCGGCACACTTTCTGTTTTCTCTACAGCATGCAGCTGACGCAGTTGTCCAGCTCGGTGCCTTCCAGCGCCATCTGCCGCAGGCGGATGTAGTACAGCGTCTTGATGCCCTTGCGCCAGGCGTAGATCTGCGCGCGGTTCACGTCGCGAGTCGACGCGGTGTCCTTGAAGAACAGCGTCAGGCTCAGACCCTGGTCGACGTGCTGCGTCGCCGCGGCGTAGGTGTCGATGATCTTCTCGAAGCCGATCTCGTACGCGTCCTGGTAGTACTCCAGGTTGTCGTTGGTCAGGTACGGCGCCGGGTAGTAGACGCGGCCGATCTTGCCTTCCTTGCGGATCTCCACGCGTGCGGCGATCGGGTGGATCGAGCTGGTCGAGTGGTTGATGTAGCTGATCGACCCGGTCGGCGGCACCGCCTGCAGGTTCTGGTTGTAGATGCCGTCGCGCATGACGGCTTCCTTCAGCTCGCGCCAGTCGTCCTGCGTCGGGATCTCGATGCCGTCGGTGCTGAACAGGCCCTTCTCGTTGCCCGAGCCCGCGTTGGCGAACAGCTCGCGCACCTTGTCGGTGGCCGGCACCCACTCCTGGTCGATGTACTTGTCGAAGAACTCACCGCTGGCATAGGTGCTGTTCTCGAAGCCGATGAACGGGCGACCCTTCTCCTTGGCGAGCTTGTTCGACGCGCGCAGCGCGTGGAACAGCACCGTGTAGAAGTACATGTTGGTGAAGTCGATGCCCTCTTCGCTGCCGTAGAAGACACGCTCGCGCGCAAGGTAGCCGTGCAGGTTCATCTGCCCCAAGCCGATGGCGTGCCCCTCGTCGTTGGCCCGCTTGATCGACGGCACCGAATCGATGGCCGTCTGGTCGGCGACGGCGGTGAGACCGCGGATGGCGGTCTCGATGCTCAGGCCGAAGTCCGGCGAGTCCATCGTCTTGGCGATGTTCATCGACCCGAGGTTGCACGAGATGTCGCGGCCGATGTGGTTGTACGAGAGGTCGTCGTTGTAGGTCGACGGCGTCGACACCTGCAGGATTTCCGAGCACAGGTTCGAGTGCGTGATCTTGCCCTCGATCGGGTTGGACCGGTTCACCGTGTCCTCGAACATGATGTATGGGTAACCCGACTCGAACTGCAGCTCGGCGAGGGTCTGGAAGAACTCGCGCGCCTTGATCTTGGACTTGCGGATGCGCTTGTCGTCGACCATCTCCTCGTACTTCTCGCTGACATTGATGTCGGCGAAGGGCACACCGTAGATGCGCTCGACGTCGTACGGGCTGAACAGGTACATGTCGTCGTTGCGCTTGGCCAGCTCGAAGGTGATGTCCGGGATCACCACGCCCAGGCTCAGCGTCTTGATGCGGATCTTCTCGTCCGCGTTCTCGCGCTTGGTGTCCAGGAAGCGATAGATGTCGGGATGGTGCGCGTGCAGGTACACCGCGCCGGCGCCCTGGCGGGCACCGAGCTGATTGGCGTAGCTGAAGGAGTCCTCCAGCAGCTTCATGATCGGAATGACGCCCGAGCTCTGGTTCTCGATCTGCTTGATCGGGGCGCCCTGCTCACGGACGTTGCTCAGCAGCAGCGCCACGCCGCCGCCTCGCTTGGACAGCTGCAGCGCCGAGTTGATCGACCGGCCGATCGACTCCATGTTGTCCTCGATGCGCAGCAGGAAGCACGACACCGGCTCGCCGCGCTGCTTCTTGCCCGAGTTCAGGAAGGTCGGGGTGGCCGGCTGGAAGCGGCCGTCGATGATCTCGTCGACCAGGTTGCGCGCCAGTGCGGTGTCGCCGGCGGCCAGCGTCAGCGCGACCATGCAGACGCGGTCCTCGAAACGCTCCAGGTAGCGCTTGCCGTCGAACGTCTTGAGCGTGTAGCTGGTGTAGTACTTGAACGCTCCGAGGAACGTGGGGAACCGGAACTTCTTGCCGTAGGCGTGGCCGAACAGCAGCTTCACGAACTCACGGTCGTACTGATCGAGAACCTCGGCCTCGTAGTAGTTCTCCTTGACGAGGTAGTCGAGCTTCTCGTCGAGGTCGTGGAAGAAGACGGTGTTCTGGTTGACGTGCTGCAGGAAGTACTGCCGCACCGCCTGCTGATCCTTCTCGAACTGAATGTTCCCGTCCGCGTCGTACAGGTTCAGCATCGCGTTGAGGGCGTGGTAGTCGAGGTCCCCCGGGGTATGTCCGGCCGGTCCGGCGTGCACGCCGGAAACACTGGCCGAGACGGTGGGCTCGACAGCGGGAAGGTCAGACACGGGAACAACGGTAGGCGACACGACGACTCCTGGATATTGCGTGAGGTGAATACAGAATCAGGGCGAACGCGAGCGTTCAGCGAGTGAATGCGGGACTGGCGGCGAATCCGGCGAGACCGGCGCGGACGCGTTCGACGTCCTCGCTGGTGCCCATCAATTCGAAGCGGTACAGGTAGGGCACTTGACACTTGCCGGCGATGATGTCGCCGGCCACGCAGAAGTCCTCGCCGAAGTTGGTGTTACCGGCGGCCAGGACCCCGCGGATGAGGGATCGGTTGTGCGCGTTGTTGAGGAACCGGATCACTTGCTTGGGCACGTGACCGCCGCTCCGCTGCGCACCGTCTGCGCTCTGCCGCCCGGCGGCGATGGACTTGCCACCGCCGTAGGTCGGGCTGATCAGCACGTAGGGTTCGTCCACTTGGAAGGCGCCGGTCGGGTCGTGCAGCGGGATCCGCTGAGACCGGGCACCGAGCTTCTCGACGAACCGAAGGGTGTTCTCCGACACGGAGGAGAAGTAGACGATCAGCGGCAGTTCGCCGCCGACCGACTCCCCCGATTCAGAGGTGTTCTCCGCACCACCGACTCCCCGGCTCGATGAGCCGGCATGCACGGTCTCCCGTGCAGAGGCGACGACGGACACGACGATCGCCTCCTTATGCTGCGCGGGCGGCGATAGCCTTGATGCGCTCGGGGCGGAAACCCGACCAGTGCTCGTCGTCGACCACGACGACGGGGGCCTGCAGGTAGCCGAGAGCCATCACGTAGTCGCGCGCTTCGTCATCGAGGCTGATGTCGACGACGTCGTACGACAGACCGTGCTTGTCGAGCGCCTTGTAGGTGGCGTTGCACTGAACACAGGCCGGCTTGGTGTAGACGGTGATGGCCATTGCGGACTCCTCGCAAACAGTCGAACTCGGAACTGGTATGTGATCCGGCGGCTTCTCCGTGAAGAATGACCCCCGTGTGGTTTCGGTGCCTGGGCACCGGATCCGCACTGCGGGATCTTCCCCCCGTCGGACACTCAGAACACTACCCCTTGTGTCCGACATTTCTCGACACCACAAGAACTTGTGAATAACAATCGTGAAAGACCCAGGTCGATCACGAGTAATCCACAGGCATTCCCGGCGTGTCTCGGCGTGTTGGGCGTGTCGTGCCCAGCGCCGGGATCAGCGCGCGCCGACCAGTTCTCCCATCAGCGTGTCCAGCACCCCGACGACCTGCTCGGCCAGCCGCGCGTCACCGGTCTCGCCCGCCTCCACCTCGCCCGCCGCGATACCCACTTCCACGGCCTCGACCACCACGGCACCGGCGATCCCGACCGCCTTGCGCGCATCCTGACGGGACCAGGTACCGGCGTACCGGCCGAGAGCCGAACCGATCACCCCCACCTGCTTGCCGCTCAGGGCGCTCTCCCCGAACGGGCGCGACAGCCAGTCGATCGCGTTCTTGAGCACGGCCGGCAGCCCGCCGTTGTACTCGGGCGTCACCAGCAGCACCGCGTCGGCGTCGGCGACCCGCGCGCGCAGGGCGTCCACGCCCGCGCCGCGCACACCCTCGACGTCGAGATCCTCGTTGTAGAAGGGCAGCGAGTCCAGGCCCTCGATGATCTGCACGTCGACTCCGTCGGCGGCCTGCTCGGCCACCAGGCGGGCGATGCGGCGGTTGATCGATTCGCGGCGCAGGCTGCCGACGAGAACGACGACGGTGCGGGAAGCAGAGGACATGAAGACTCCTGGGGTCGAGGGACCGGACACGGTTACCCCGATTCCAACGAAACCGCGCCGACCGGCCATCCCGGTCCGGCGGTGAGTCCCGTCACGAACGTGACCAGGTTATCCTCGGGCCATGTCCTCCGATCCGGGCCAGACGCTGACCCTGCAGCTCGTGCAGGCGCCGGCCGTCGGCACCGAGCGCGCCGATGCGGCACGCAATCGTCAGCTGCTGCTGGCCGCCGCCAAGTCGCTGATCGACGACCACGGCGCCGCGGCGGTGACGATGGATGCGGTGGCGCGGGCCGCCGGAGTCGGCAAGGGCACCGTGTTCCGCCGCTTCGGGAACCGCAGCGGGCTGATGATGGCCCTGCTGGACCATTCCGAGCTCGAACTGCAGCAGAACTTCCTGACCGGCCCCCAGCCGCTCGGCCCGGGGGCGCCCCCGCTCGACCGTCTGATCGCCTACGGCCGCGCCCGGTTGAAGATGACCGTCGACCACCTCGACATCCTGCTGGAGGCCGGGGCCGACGACCCCGACCGCCTGAGCCATCCGGTGTGGGCGATGTCCACCCGCCACGTGCAGTACCTGCTCGGGCAGATGGGCTACCCCGGCAACCTGGCCACCGCCGCGGTCGCCGTCCAGGCCCCCATCGAGGCCATCGCGGTCCGGCACCAGCTCGACGTCGTCGGCCTCACTCCCGCGGCGTTGGCCGACGACTGGGAGCGGCTCATCCGCGTCCTGGCCGCCGGTCTCACCCCGCCGCTCTGAGCGCGCCCGATCAGCCCCTCACCGGGGCAGATCGCGCGCGACCAGCGCGGCCTCCCGCGCCAGCGTCGGCCCCGACGGCAGCAACGACAGCACCGGCCACGGCGCCGGGCGGCCCGCAGCGGGCAGTCCGAGCATCGCGGCGGTGTCCTCGCCCACCAGCCGGTACCGCACCCCGGCGTCGGTCACGTAATACTCCGCGCCGGCGATCTGGACCCGTTCGGCGGTGCCCGGCCGCAGGTAGGCGCCGTCGAGTGCCGGTCCGGTCCCGTCGCCCGCCCGCAGGGGCACCACGCGGGCCCCGGACGGCAACGGCAGGTGCGGCGTGATCGTCCAGGTCTCGCGCGCCGCCGCGGCCCCGGCCGCATACTCCCACCGGCGGCAGAGCACCGTCGACGCCCCGGCCAGCGTCACCGGACCGGCCGGAAAGTGATCCAGCGGCACCCGGTGCACCACCGGCACCGCACTCATCGCTCCCGGTGAGACCTGGCGGACCGCGCCGGCCGAGTCGCGGTCCGCGCCGCGCACGGCTTCGGCCGCGGCCACCGAGACCGGCTGCACGCCGTCGGCCAGCACCACGAAGTAGGACGGCCGATCGTCGACGCCCAACGAACGGATCACCGTGCCGACGGGGACGTCCGCGAGGGCGCCCGGTCCGGGCCCGCCCCGGCCGGCGATCTCCGGCACCGCCAGCTCGGGTTCGGCGGGAAACGCGTTGAGCAGCGCCTGGCTGATCGGCCGCGCCGTCGCGCCGTCGAGGCCGAGCGCGCGCCGCACCGCGGTCGCCGTGCCCTGCACCCGCGCCCGGACCGGTCGCCGCCGGCCCTCCCCGCCCGGGTGGTAGATCAGCCACTCCCCGGCCGGCGAGCGCACCAGCGCGCCGGCCGCGCTCGGCGCGGCTTCGGCGGTCAGCGACCCGGCGATCACCGCCGTGCCCGCGGCCGGGTCGTCGCACACCGACCAGGTGGACGACTCCCGGCGGTCCGGTCCCGGCAGGGCGGCCGGCGCCCCCGCGATGCCGAGGGCGGACCCGCGCGGATACCGGCTCACCGCGCCGTGGGACACGGTGCGGGCCGACAACGGCTCCCCCACCACCAGCCGGGCGGACGCGAGATTGGGCACCGGATGCATCACGTCGTCGACCAGAACGTAGAGCCCGCCGGTGTCGGAGGCGATGATCTTGGCCTCGGCCACCGAGGGCGCGGGAGAGATCAGCCCGTAGATACCCGCCCCGGCCGCGAGCAGAACCGCGACCACCGCCCCGGCGAGCAACGCTCGGAACTGCGCCCGCATCGGGTCGTCCAGCATGCGCGCGTCGCGTCGCACCAGCGCGTGCTCGGCCCGCGCCACACCGAACCGATAGCCGCTGACCTGCGCACGCGTCGTCAACTGTCTCGACACTCGACCCCCCCGATCAAATCTCGTGGTGCACACGGTAGCGCCGCAGTAGGGTGACGCCAGGCGCTTTCGGCGAATGAACCGGGAACGCCGAGATGTCGCTCGGGGGAGGCAGACACATGCAGGTTCGTCGCAGGGCTCGGCCGCGGGCCACTCGCAACCGCCCACACTCGGCGCCGTTCGACCTGCCGTGCGGGGACGGCTTCCTCGGCGTCCACCACCGCGCCGGCGTCCTGGTCACCGCACTGTCGGTGCACGCCGGCGCACCCGGCCCGGAGCGCCTGGAGAACCCGTGGTCGGCGCGCGACCGGGCCCCGGGTATCGCATGGAATTCGTTGCGGCAGTGGATGACTCGACCCGACGGCGCGGCCACCTCGGTGACCGTGCTGACCGAGGGACGCACCGGACTGCACGACGGTCCCACCGCCGCCGCCTACCGGACGCTCACCGGGCCGCTGTCGGTCGCGGCCGAACGCCGCGTCCACGTGCTGCTCGAGTTCGCACCCCTGGACCATCCCGGGCTGGTCGCCGCCTACGGCACCGGCACCGCTGCGGCCCTACGCGCCTGCCGGTCGCTCACCGGCCGCCTCGCCGCCCTGCTCTCCGCCGACGGTCCGGTCGCGACCGGGGTGACCGCCGCCGAACTGACGGGTCTGTTGTCCGCGCGGCTGCACCAGGAGGGCCCGCCGACCGCCGTGCTCACCGACGACCCGCACGCCCTGCCCGCCGCGATGGAATCGGTGTGGCGAACCGCAGGCGCCGCGACCACGGCTCTGCGGTGGAGCGTCGAATCGGGCGCGCCCGTGGTGCGGGCGCACCTGGGGTCGGGCGCCGCCGCGGCGAGTCGGCCGTCCACGCCGGGGACGGCCCGGGTGGACCGGCCGCTGCCCGGAGCGACGGTCCCCGCGCTCGGCGGCGCGGTGCTCCCCGTCGCCGGCGCCGGGGTGATCGTCGGCGCCGATCATCGCGGGCGTCCGGTCACCCTGCGTCTGGCCGGATCCGACGTCCCGCTGGCGGAGGCGGCCTGCGACCTGGAAGCGGTGCACCGCCTGGTGGCACGTCTGACGGCGGTGGGCATCGGCGCCGCGGTGTTCACCGACCGGCCCCGTCAGTGGGCCGGACTGATCGACGCGGTGGCCGACCCGCGACTGCTGCACCCGGCCGCGGACGGCCCGGCGCCGCTGCTCATCGACGACCGGCCCGGCCACCGGCTCGGCCCCCTCGCCGGGAGCACCGTGCTGCGCGTGACGGGTCCGGGACGACCGGAGCTGGCCGACACCGGCGCCCCGGTGTGGCTGGCCGAGGCCGACGACACCGATCGGGTGAGGGTCACCGGCAACGGTCGACACCTGCGGGTTCGTTCGGTGACGACCCCGGCCGAGGACGCTCTCGTGCGCGTCGGGGCCGGTGACCGGCTCACCCTCCGGTGAGCTCGGTGTCCCCGTTCACGGCGTTCGCGGCGGCCCGGTCGGGCGCCTCGAGCGGCACCCGCGATCGGAAGAAGATCGCATGCGCGGACGCCGCGTGCACGCTCACGTCGGAGTCGGCGTCGGACAGCCAGAGTGCCTCGCCGCGGTCGACCACCGCGCGCTCGCCGTCGGCGCCGGTCACCTCGATGCGACCCGAGGTCACGGTCAGGATCTGCGGGCCCGGCATGTCGAAGCTGACGCTCGACGGCAACCGGAGGCCGGTGCCGTCCAGTTCGATCCGTGACAGCAGGAATTCGGGCGCCGGAGTGAGGTAGACCCGTTCGGCGCCGACCGAGCGCACCGCGGGCATCAGCGTGCCCCGGGACACCGGGCGGAAGTCGAGCACCCGCAGCAGTTCCGGCACGTCGATGTGCTTGGGCGTCAAGCCGCCGCGCAGCACGTTGTCCGAGTTCGCCATCGCCTCGATCGCGGTGCCCCGCAGGTAGGCGTGCAGGTTGCCGGCGGGCAGGTAGATCGCCTCGCCGGCGCGCATGCGCAGGAAGTTCAGCAGCAGTGCGGCGAGCACGCCGGGATCGTTGGGGTAGGCCTCCCCCAGTTCGAGCACCGCGCGCAGTTCGTCGGCGAAGCGGGTCTCCCCGCGACCGAGCACCGCCACGGCACCGTTGAGCACCTCGGGCACCAGTTCGGTGATCACCCGCTCCGGCAGGGTCAGCCAGGTGGTGAAGACCGCGCGCAGGCCGTCGGCGTCCGGGGACCCGGCCAGCATGCCCAGCGCCGAATCCAGCCCGGGAACCTGCAGGCTGCGCAGCAGCTCCACGGTTTCGGCCGGATCCCGGAAACCGGCGAGCGCCTCGAAGTCGTCGTCGAGGGCCACCACGATCTCCGGCTTGTGCCAGGAATCGCGGTAGTTGCGGCGCGGATCGTCGGCGGCCAGTCCCGCGCGGTTCTCCGCGTCGAAGCCCACCCTGGCCTGTTCGGCGCTCGGGTGCGCCTGCAGGGACAGCGCTTCGTCGGCCGCCAGGATCTTCACCAGGAACGGCAAGCGCGCCTCGTAGGCCCGTGCGGTGGGCTCGCCCAGCGCGGCCACCGGATCGGCGTCGATCATCGACAGCAGATCCCCCGTCTCGCCCTCCAGGCGAGCAGGTGAGGCCGGATGCGCACCGAACCAGAGCTCGGCTTCCGGGTGTGCCGACGGTGTGGGTCGGCCCTGCAGTTCGGCGATGGCCGTCCGCGAGCCCCACGCGTACGGGCGGATCATCCCGGTGAGTACCTTCATGCAGTCCTCCTGTCCTTCTCCCCCGCGGCCTGTGGCCGCCTTCTCACAAGTCTGATTCGGCAAGGGCTGCGAAGGCAGCCGCCATTTGGGCTCGGACGACGGTCACCAGGTAGGCCGTCAAGTCCGTCGGTGTGTCGACGGCGGGTTCGCCGCCACCGACCCACGGCCGGTCGTCGACTTCCGGAGTGTCGGTCTGCTCGGTGACGACGTCGACCTCCCGGCCGACGAGTCGGCGGGCCAGGGTCGAGGCCCGATCGGCGGTGCTGACCCAGAAGGCGCGTAACGGCTCGCTCACGGCGGGACCGTCGAACTCCGGATCGTAGAACAGCGAGTCCGTGCCACCGGCCGAGGTGCCGTCGGCGGCCAACGCCGCCAGGGCCCGCGGCTCGTCGGTCACCGCGGCGATCCGTCCGGCGATCTCGAAGAAGGCCACGGCCACCTGGGCGGCGACCGCCGCGGCGCCCGGGGTGTCGCCCACCCAGACCGACCGATGTCCGGCCGTCCGCAGCGCCAGCAGCTTGGCCTGATTGTGGAAGCTCTCCTGCCCGAGGTGATCGGCGGCGGCCTCGGCGTCGAGGTGCTCGGCGATCTCCGCCAGCGCCGGCGGCGCCGGCGTCAGGCGCACGGCCGTCAGCCCGGTGAGCACCGCGGCCAGCGCCGCGACCTGACCGGCGAAGACGAACCGGGGGTCGATCGGCAGACGGGGCGAGAGGTCGATGAGCGGTACCGCTCCGGGACGGCCGAGGCCCGCGGCTTCCCGCAGCGGCCCCTCCAGCGGAGCGGCCACCACCAGTTCGGCGCGTCGATGCGCGGCGCGAGTGAGGGCGTCGGAGAGTTGCGGATCGCCCGCGTCGGCGCCGAGGACCACCACCACGTCGAGCGGACCGATCCAGCCGGGCAGCACGGGGACCACCACGACGGGCACGTCGATCCGGGCCGCGAAGACCGCCGTCACCAGTGCACCGGCGCGCGCCGACAGCAGCGCCGCGCCGGTCACCACCACCACCGCGCGCGGGCGCAGGTCGGCGAGCGGATCGAGGACGCCTTCGGACTGGGCCTCCGCGACGGCGCGGACCTGCGCGCCGGACATGGCGGCGGCACGGAGGAGACCGTCGCGGTCAACGGAGTGCAGGAACTCCGCGTCGTCGAGAACTTCGATGGTTACCGGCATGAATCACACGACTCGGGGCGCGCGATCAGTCGACCGGATCCGGCAGGACGCGCAGGTGGCCGCGCCGACCGGGTCGGGGACCCGGCGCCGGTGCCGCCGGGGTGCTGCGACGATCGGCGCGGTGGCGCCCCGACGTCGAGTCGTCGACCTCGGCGCGCGGCGTGAACGACGGCATCGGCGGCAGCGAGGCCCGTCCCGCGCCACCGACTTCCCGCACCACGTCGGCGAGCGCCGTCAACTCTTGGTCCTCGGCGGGCTGGACGAACTCCCGCTCGCTGCGCAGCAGCTCCCAGCCGCGCGGCACCGTGATTCGATCGGCGTGCTCGGAACACAGGTCCCAGGAGTGGGGTTCGTCCGGACCGGCCAACGGGCCGATCACCGCGGTCGATTCCGCATACACGAAGGTCAGGGTCGCCACAGCGAGGCGCGAGCACCCGGGACGGCAGCACTGACGGGGAGGGTTCACACCGGCCAGCCTATCGCGCACGGCCGCCGCACCAGGCATCGACACGCAAACCGGCTGGCGGCACGCTGCTCGCACCCACGTTCGCCGGAGCCGGCCGGGGCCGATCGTCGGGCCCCGCGGCGCCGGACCGCCGGCACTAGACTGCCGGCATGCGCTTCTTTCCGGCCGATTCCGCCGAGCTTCTGCGTCCGCCGCGCCCGGCCCGCGACCGTCACGGGCGGGGCCTGCGCAGCCCGGTCCTGCCGCCGACGCTGCCGGCCTACATCACCCGCGCCGGCCTCTTCGACCGCGCCGCGATGGTCGCCTTCGCCGAGATCGATCGCCACTGGCACGAGCGCCTGACCGGCCTGGACCTCGCGGTGGACGAGATCCCCCGCATGTTGCCGCGCGACGCCGACACGGTGCAGTGGCCCGAGGAGGTCACCGCCGACGGACCGGTCCCGTTGGCCCGCCTGATCCCGGCCGGCGTGGACGCCGCCGGGAAGCCCACGCGCGCGCAGCTGATCCTGTTCCGCAAGCCGCTGGAGCTCCGCGCCCGGCACGACGACCTGCCCGAGATCCTGCGGGAAGTGCTGATCCAGCAGGTCGCGACCTACCTCGGCGTGGACGAGGAGACCATCGAACGCGGGCCGGAGGCCTGACGGCACGCAGAAGGGCCGGGCAGATCGGTGATCTGCCCGGCCCTTCGGCGAGGATGCTCGCGACGCGTCGGCGTCAGATGATGCCGCGCTTGAGGCGGCGTCGCTCCCGCTCGGACAGCCCGCCCCAGATACCGAAGCGCTCGTCGTTGCCGAGCGCGTACTCCAAGCATTCCGCCTTGACCTCGCAGCCGTGGCAGATGCGCTTGGCTTCGCGCGTGGAGCCGCCCTTCTCCGGGAAGAACGCTTCCGGATCGGTCTGGGCACACAGCGCCCGGTCTTGCCATTCGTCTTCGACCGCGTCGAAATAGGCGTCCAGTCCCCCGTGAATCAGCGACAGGTGGCTGCTGTCTCCGACGAAAACCGACGACGTCGAGCTATCGCGTGAATCACCGTTCCCCGCAAACGTCATTCGTCGCCTCCCTGCTCGATGATCAGTTCCGGTGTGTTCGTTGTGTGCTCTGCCCCCACCTCGGTCCCTGTCAAGGGTCCAACGGCAAGAATCACACTCCTGTGATTACACACGGAATCGGTCGCGCAGGTCAAGCGAACGGCGAAGTTCCCTTGATATCACCCGCGGCGGGCCCGTTCTGGGAAGTACCGCCGTATCGGGAGCATGTTCGGCGTGTCGCGCTCGGCGCGCGGTACCGCCCGCCCGACGGTTCGCGGGCCCGTCGCCCATCGTAGGGTGAACGCTGTGAAGGTCACGGTTCTGGTCGGGGGCGTCGGTGGCGCCCGGTTCCTGCAGGGTGTGCGCGAGGTCTTCGGACCCACCGCCTTTCCCGCCACTGACGACGGGCCGGGCGGCCCGCACCAGGTCACCGCGGTGGTCAACGTCGGCGACGACGCCTGGATGCACGGGGTGCGCATCTGCCCCGACCTGGACACCTGCATGTACACCCTCGGCGACGGCATCGACACCGAGCGCGGCTGGGGCCGCCGCGGCGAGACGTTCCATGCCAAGGAGGAACTGGCCGCCTACGGCGCCGATCCGGACTGGTTCGGGCTCGGCGACCGGGACCTGGCAACCCACCTGATCCGCACCCGCATGCTCGATGCCGGCTACCGGCTCTCCGACATCACCGCCGCGCTGTCCAAGCGCTGGCAGCCGGGCGTGCGCCTGCTGCCGGTCACCGACGACCGGCACGAGACGCACGTGCTGATCGACGCTCCCGGCGGCGAGCCCGGCGAGCGCGTGGCGATCCACTTCCAGGAATGGTGGGTGCGGCACCGCGCGCAGGTGCGAACCCACGGCTTCGTCCAGGTCGACGGCAACGCCGCCCCCGCGCCGGGCGTGCTCGATGCCCTCAGCGACGCCGACGTGATCCTGCTGGCGCCCAGCAATCCGGTGGTCTCGATCGGCGCCATCACCAGCGTCCCCGGCATCCGTTCCGCGCTGCGCAACACTGCCGCCCCGGTGGTCGGGATCAGCCCGGTGATCGACGACCGCCCGCTGCGCGGCATGGCCGACGAATGCCTGTCGGTACTCGGCGTGGACACCACCGCGCGCGCCATCGCCGAGCATTACGGCGCGCGCAGCGGCAACGGCCTGCTGGACGGCTGGCTGGTGGCCCCCGGCGACACCGCGGTCGCCGACCCCGTCCCCGGGATCGCCACCGCCGCCGCCCCGCTGCTGATGACCGACCCGTCGGCCACCGCGGCGATGGTGCGCGCGGCGTGCGCCCTGGTCGGAGTGCACCCGTGACCACCGCACCGGCCCACGACCACCGGGCGGCCGGGGCCGTGGAGATCCTGCCGGTCACCGGCCTGGGCGAATTCACCCCCGACAGCGACCTGGCCGCCGAGCTGCTCGCCGCCGCGCCGTGGATCGCCGACGGCGACGTCGTGGTGGTCACCAGCAAGGTGTTCTCCAAGATCGAGGGCCGCCTGGTCCCGGCCCCCGCAGATCCGGAGCTGCGCGACGCCCTGCGCCGCACGCTCATCGCCGACGAGGCGGTCCGTATCGTCGCCCGCCGCGACCAGCTGCTGATCACCGAGAATCGGCACGGCTTGGTGCAGGCCGCCGCGGGCATCGACGCCTCGAACGTGGCGACCGATCAGCTGGCCCTGCTGCCGGTCGACCCGGATGCCAGCGCCGCCGGGCTCCGCGCCGCGCTCGCCGAGCGGGGCCGCCGGGTCGCGGTCCTGGTGACCGACACGATGGGTCGTGCCTGGCGCGCGGGACAGACCGACGTGGCCATCGGCGCGGCGGGGATCGCTGTCCGGCACGCCTACGACGGCACCACCGACGCCTACGGCAACCTGCTGCGCGTCACCGACATCGCGGTGGCCGACGAACTGGCCGCCGCCGCCGATCTGGTCAAGGGGAAGGCCGCCGGGGTGCCGGTGGCGGTGATCCGCGGTCTGGCGCCGGTCGACGACGGCAGCGCGGCCCGCGACCTGGTGCGCGAGCCGGCGGCCGACCTGTTTCGCCTGGGCACCGACGACGCCCTCGCCGCGGGGCGGCTGGAAGCGCTCCTGACCCGGCGCTCGGTACGCGCCTTCGCCCCCGCCCCGGTGCCGCCGGCCGACATGCACGCCGCCTTCGCCGAGGCGCTCACCGCCCCGGCGCCGCACCACACGCACCCGGTGCGGTTCCTGTGGGTCCGCGACCCCGAGCGCCGCCGCGCGCTCCTGGACGCGATGGCCGAGGACTGGCGCGGCGATCTGACCGCCGACGGCAAGAGCGCCGACTCCATCGACAAGCGCGTCGCCCGCGGCCGAATCCTGTACGACGCACCCGAACTGGTGATTCCGGTCCTCACCGACGAGGGCATGCACGACTATCCGGACGCGCGCCGCACGACCGCCGAGAACACCATGTTCACCGTCGCCGCCGGCGCCGCGGTGGGCTACCTGCTGGTGGCCCTCTCGGTCCGCGGCGTCGGGAGCTGCTGGATCGGTTCGACGATCTTCGCCGCACCCACCGTGCGTCGGGTGCTGGACCTGCCGCAGGCGTGGGCGCCGCTGGGTGCCGTCGCCGTCGGGTACCCGCAGACTCCGAACGAGCTTCGCCCGGCCGCGGCGACCGAGGGATTGGTGATCGAGCTGTGACGACCACGCGAAGCCGGGCGGTGCTGACCGCATGGGACGCGCCCGACGCCGACCAGGATGCGCTGCGCCACACCTACCTGGCGTTCCTCGATGCGGCCGAGAATCCGTGTGAACGGGCCTGCGTTCCGGGTCATCTCACCGGTTCGGCGATCGTGTTCGACGCGACCGGGCGCCACGTGCTGTTGACGCTGCATCCGCGGGTCGGCAAGTGGGTGCAGCTCGGCGGGCACTGCGAGCCGGAGGACACCGGTATCGACGCCGCCGCGCTGCGCGAAGCGACCGAGGAGTCGGGTCTGAGCGGTCTGCGGCTGTCCCCGGAACCGGTGCACCTGCACACCCACCCGATCACGTGCTCGCTCGGACTGCCGACCCGCCACCTGGACGTCCGCTACGCCGCGGTCGCACCGGCCACCGCCGACGGCACGCCGCCGGCGCCCGTGCGCAGCAGCGAGTCGGTGGATCTGGCGTGGTGGCCCGTCGACGCCCTCCCGGACGGGGTGGATCTCGACTCGGTGCCGACCCTCATCGACTACGGCCGCGGCGCCCTGCGCCGGGCCGGGTTGATCCCGGACTAGCCGGTCGCCGGTCCGGCGCTCAGACCGTTTCGTTCTTGCCGACGGCGACGATGCCGCCGCTGCTGACGGTGAACCGCTCCCGGTCGGCCTCCAGGTCGACGCCGACCTGCCCGCCGTCGGGCACGTACACGTTCTTGTCGAGGATCGCGTTGCGCACCACGGCGTTCCGACCGACCCGGACGCCCGGCATCAGGACGCTGCCCTGGACCACCGCGCCCTCGTCGATCATCACGTCCACCGCCAGCACCGAATTGTGGACGGTGCCGCCGGAGACGATGCAGCCCGCCCCGACCATCGAGTCGTTGGCGCTGCCGCCGCGAATGAACTTGGCCGGCGGCAGATGCGAGGTCCCGCCGCGGATCGGCCAGCGTTCGTTGTAGAGGTTGAACGCGGGATTGGCCGACACCAGATCCATGTGCGCCTCGTAGAAGGCGTCGATGGTGCCGACGTCGCGCCAGTAGCCCCGATCGTCCGGGGTCTGGCCGGGCACCAGGTTGCTGTCGAAGTCGTAGACCCAGGCCTGCCCCAGCTCCACGAACGCCGGGATGATGTCCCCGCCCATGTCGTGATCGGAGTCGGGGTCGGCGGCATCCTTGCGGAGCATGTCCACCAGCGCCGCGGTGGAGAAGACGTAGTTGCCCATGGAGGCGAACGTGACGTCCGGGTCGTCGGGGGTGCCGGGCGGATCGCTCGGCTTCTCCACGAAGCTGGTGATCTTCCGGTCCGCGTCGGCGTCGATGCAGCCGAAGGCGATGGCCTCCTTGCGCGGCACGCGGATACCGGCGACGGTCACCGCGGCGCCGGTGGCGATGTGCTGCTCCACCATCTGCGCGGGATCCATGCGGTACACGTGGTCGGCGCCGAAGACCACGATGTAGTCGGGCTTGTCGTCGAAGATCAGGTTCATCGACTGGTAGATCGCGTCGGCGCTGCCGGTGTACCAGCGCGGCCCCAGACGCTGCTGCGCGGGCACCGGGGTGATGAACTCACCGTGGAACCCGGACGACCACCAGGTCTGCGAGATGTGTCGGTCCAGCGAATGCGACTTGTATTGGGTCAGCACGCAGATGCGCTCGTACCCGGCGTTCACCAGGTTCGACAGGACGAAATCGATCAGTCGGTAGGAACTACCGAAGGGCACAGCGGGCTTCGCCCGATCCTTGGTCAGCGGGTACAGCCGTTTCCCCTCGCCACCAGCGAGCACGATTCCAAGCACATGCGGTTGTGACCTCACGTGTCCAACATATCGCCAAGCGCGGACCTGCGGGCGGTCGGCGTCGACGATCACCGACCTTAGGCCTCGTTCGATCGGACCACGCGCGGGTGTTTTGCACCGATCAGGCGGGCGTCGCCGCGGCGACGGTCACCGTCACGTCGATGCCGACGTCGATCGTCGCGCGGTCCGCGGTGAGGACCCGCGCGGCGTGCCGCAGCTCGTCGTCGGTGCGGTGGAATCCGGCCGGGCCCATCCCGGCCAGATCGGCCAACAGCCCGGCGTCGAGCGGCGCCTGCGCGGTGACCGACTCGGTGTGGCGCACGTGCAGGCCGCCCGCGGTCAGCTCCTCGTGGAGGCGCTCGAGCTTGTCGGCGCCGATCTCCAGCATTCCCAGGTCGGCGCGCACCCGGTGCAGATGCCCGGGGTTGGGGGTCACCAGCAGCCAGCTGCCGCCCGGCGCCAGCATGCGGGCGGTCTCGGGCACGTTGCGCGGAGCGAACACCGACAGCACGGCGTCGGCCACCGCATCGGCCACCGGAACGGGTTCCCACAGATCGGCAACCACCGCGATGGCCCGCGGGTGCGCCCGCGCCACGGCGCGCGCACAGTACTTGGACAGATCCAGGCCGATGCCGACGGCTGCGGGGGCGGCGTCCAGGGCCGCGGCCAGATAGTGGCCGGTGCCCGCACCGGCGTCGACGATCACCGCGGCCTCCGGCGGTATCCGCCGGGCCAGCGCGCGTGCCATCGGGTCGAACAGACCCGCACCGAGCAGTCGGCGGCGCGCGGCGACCATGGTCGCGGTATCGCTGCGATGCCGGTTGCCCCGGCCGCTCAGCAGCGCCACATACCCTTGCCGTGCGCGATCGAAACGATGTGCGTGCGCACACCGCAGGCCCTGTTCGACGATGTCGAGGGCCGCTGAACAGACCGGGCAACGCAGGGCCTGAACCCCACGTTGCCCGATGTCAGAGGCGACGTCGGTCAGGCCACGACCTCGCGGAGGACCTCGCCGAGCGCGGCCGCTTCGTCATCGTTCAGTTCGACGACCAGACGACCTCCGCCGTCGATGGGAATGCGCACCACGATGCCGCGCCCCTCCTTGACCGCCTCCAAAGGACCGTCACCCATTCGGGGCTTCATCGCTGCCATTCTCGCGCTCCCTTCACAGACACACGTCAATCTGCGTCCATGATACGTGGCGCAGATCTCGTCACCGTCGCCGGGACGGGTCTACCTCCGGCAGCGGTCCGGTATCGGCGGCCGCCTCGTCCTCCTCGGCGCGCACCGTGAGGTCGTGCACCACCGCGCGCAGGTCGTCGAGCTCGCGCGCGAGCTTCTCCAGCGCCCAATCCACTTCTTGCGCTTGATATCCGCGCGTCACCTGCCGAAAGACCAGGGCACGCACGTCGTCGCCGGTGATCCCCGCGCGCGGCAGCCGGGTGAGGGTGGTCCCCTTCTCCAGCGGCGGCAGGTCCTCGCCGCGGCCGAACACGAACCAGACCACCGCGAAGACGACGGCCACCACCAGCGCCAGGCCGATGACGTACGCAGCGATGGTCAGCACGGTGCCACCCTACCGATCCCGGTCGGCGCCGGCGTCGAGCAACCGACGCACCGGCGGCCGGTCGGCCACGGTCAGTTCCGTCGTGAGCGGCGAGAACGTGCCGTCGACGCCGGGCACGAACTGCGTGAGCCCCACCCCGGAGTCCTCGATGCCGCAGCGCTGCAGCAGCGTGGCGATGATCTGACGGCTCATCACGGCGAGCTCGGAGAGCGGGCGGTTGCGGTGCGCGCGGGTGCCCAGGTTGACCTGACCGATCCCGGCCAGGCCGTAGCGGTCGTAGGTGTCGATCAGCAGCCCCACTTCGACGCCGTAACCGGCGGCGAAGGGCACCGAACTGAGCAGTTCCCGCGTCCCGGCGTACTCCCCGCCGAGCGGCTGAATCACTTCGCCCAGTTCGGGTTTCAGCGCGGTCAGCAGCGGCCGGGCCAGCAGCTCGGTCACGCGGCCGCCGCCGTCGGCGACCTGTGCACCGCCCGACCGGAGCGGTCGCCGGTAGTACCCCTTGACCAGGTGGATGTCCGGGTCCAGCAGCAGCGGCCCCAGCAGGCGGGGCACGAACATCGGGTCGGGGTCGATCAGGTCGGCGTCGACGAAGGCGATGAGGTCGCCGGTGGTGGCCGCCACCGACCGCCACAGCGCCTCGCCCTTGCCCGGGCGCGGGGGCAGGTCGGGGAAGACCTCGTCACGCGCCACCACGCGGGCGCCGGCCGCGCGGGCGATCGCCGCGGTGTCGTCGGTGGATCCGGAGTCCAGGACCACCAGTTCGTCGACGAGGGAGCCCACCAGATCCATGATCGAGGCCACCACCCCGGCCACCGCATCGGCCTCGTTGAGCGCGGGAAGCACCACCGAGACCGTCCGGTCGCCCTTGGCGGCCACGAGTTCGTCGACGGTCCAGGTGGGCCGATCCCAGGCATGCGTGTGCGACCAGGTGGCCTGCGCGCCCAGCGTCGTCGGCCCGGCAGCGTCCGCTACGGGAATGTCCTTGCTCATGCCAATCCTCTGACCGTCCGGGCAGGCGGTCGCGTGCCGGCTATCGAAGCGACCATGTCCAGCACGCGGCGAGTGTCGGCGACCTCGTGCACCCGAAACACACGCGCACCCGCTGCGGCGGCCAGAGCCGTCGCAGCCAGCGTACCGGCCACCCTTTCGTGCAGCTGAACACCCAGCGTCTCGCCGATGAAGTCCTTGTTGCTCAGCGCCATCAACACCGGCCAGCCGGTGTCGACGAGACGTTCCAGGTGCCGCAGCAGGGTCAGCCCGTGGTGGGTGTTCTTGCCGAAGTCGTGGGTCGGGTCGATGAGGATGCCGTCGCGGCGCACCCCGGCGTCGGCGGCCCGCTGCGCGGACGCGGTCAGCTCGTCGACCACTTCGCCGACGATGTCGGCATAGGCCACCCGGTGCGGGCGGGTCCGCACCACGGCCCCGCCGGTGTGCGAGCACACCAGCCCGGCGCCCAGGTCGGCCGCCACCGCCACCAGGTCCGGGTCGGCGCCGGCCCAGGTGTCGTTGATCAGGTCCGCACCGGCGGCGCACGCGGCCGCGGCCACCTCGCTGCGCCAGGTGTCGACGCTGATCAGCACGTCGGGGTGGCGCCGGCGGATCCAGGCGATCATCGGAACCACACGCGCGGCCTCGGCGGCCGCATCCACCTCGGCGCCGGGCCCGGCCTTCACCCCGCCGATGTCCACGATGTCCGCCCCCTCGGCGATCACCGTGTCGATCCGCGCCATGGCGGCGTCGTCGGTGAAGGTGCTGCCGGCGTCGTAGAACGAGTCCGGGGTGCGGTTGACGATCGCCATCACCAGGGCCCGATCGGTGGCGACCGGGCGTCCGCACAGGGTGCCGGAAGGCTCGGACAGGGTCATGCCTCCATCATGGGCCAGCGCCGTTTTCTCCGTCAGCGCGGGGCCTTGGCCGCGGCGACCTCCGCCGGGTACTCGGGATAGAACGGCACGTAACCCTCGGTCTTGCCGGCGAGCACCCACACCCGGTCGTCACCGGTGTCGGCGAAACCCTCCTCCCGCAATTCCACCTTGCGGTTCTTGAAGGTGGTGGTGGCCTCGATCTCCGAGACCTCCCGCAGGAACAGCGGCAGGGCGTACGCCGGCAGGTCCGCGTAGAGCCGGTCGGCGAGAGCCTTGCCGTCGATCGCCGCACCCGCGCGCACGGTGATCGCCGCCATGCCCGCGCGGCCGTCGCAGCCGTGGATCTCCACGCCGTAGACCACGGCCTGACCCACCGCGTCGTCACCGGCCACCGCGGCCTCCACCTCGGTGGTCGCCACGTTCTCGCCCTTCCACCGGAAGGTGTCGCCCAGCCGGTCGACGAAGGCGATGTGCAGGAAACCCTGCTGCCGCACCAGATCGCCGGAGTTGAAGTACGCGTCGCCGGGCTTGAAGGCGTCCCGGATCACCTTGCGTTCGGTCTCGGCGTCGTCGGTGTAGCCGTCCAGGGGCACGCGCGCGCTGATCTGGGCGATCAGCAGACCCGGCTCCCCCTTCGGCACCGGCCGCAGGCGGCCGTCGGCGTCGCGGCGGGGACTGCCGTCGGCGTCGTACTCGACCACCTTGTACGGCAGCGGACAGAAGCCGGCGGTGCGCTTGGCGTTGAAGGCGTTGACGAACGCCAGGTTCAGTTCGCTGGCCCCGTAGAACTCGACGATCCGGTCGATGCCGAAGCGCTGCGCGAACTCCTCCCAGATCTCCGGTCGCATCCCGTTGCCGACGATCACGCGTACCGCGTGTGCGCGGTCGACGGGCTTGGCCGGCTGCGCCAGCAGGTACCGGCAGAGTTCGCCGATGTAACAGAAGGCGGTGGCCCGATTGGCGATCACGTCGTCCCAGAATCGGCTGGCCGAGAACTTACGGCCGATCGCGATGCACGCGCCGCCGGCCAGCACGGCGCCGAGCGAGACCGACAGCGCGTTGTTGTGGTACATCGGCAGCGGGACGTAGAGGGTGTCGCTGGGCCGCAGCCGCACCGCGAGACCGCCGATGCCCGAGTAGTTGGCCAGCCAACGGTTGTGGCTCATCAGGCTGGCCTTCGGCAGGCCGGTGGTGCCGGAGGTGAAGATGTAGAAGGCGGTGGTCGAGGCCGGGAGGGTCGCGGTGACGGCCGGGTCGACGTCGGGCTTGTCGGCGGCGGCCTCCGCCAGCGCCGCGAAGTCCAGCACGTGCTCGGGGTGCCGCTCGGGGCTCATGGTCTCCCAGGCCGCCGTGCACCGCGGATCGCGGATCAGCACCTTGGCGTCGAGCAGCTTCATGCTGTGGTCGATCACCGCGCCGTGCTGGTTGTAGTTGAGCATGCCGGCCACCGCGCCCAGCTTGACCGCCGCCAGGATCACCAGCAGATCGGTGTCGCTGTTCTCGGCCAGGATCGCGACCACGTCACCGACGCCCACACCGCGCTCGGCGAGGACGGCGGCGTACCGGTTGACCTCCCGATTGGCCTCCCCGTAGGTCAGCGTCGACCCCTCGAAGCGGACGAAGGGACGATCGGGATGCTTGGCCGCCAGGTTCGCGAAGATGGAGCCGATCGTCTTGGTCATGTCGGGCGAACGCAGCACCATGCCGGGTGCGTGCCGCGCCATCGAGGGCAGGTCGGGCGCCATCTCGATCACGCCTTTGAGCAGGTCGGTGACGCCCACCCGGTTGCGTTCGAGGCCGGGACGCGGACTGGTCTGCTGTGGCATGGCGGGTGAGCTCTCTCTCGACGACGACGGGGAGTTCCGCTACCTTACCGCTGAGTCAGCTACGGCGAGCGCACCGGCCAGATCGGGCACCACGGTGAGTCGGTCCAGGGCGTGGCGGGCGACGAAACCGCGGGTGGCCAGGTCGTCCATCCACGCGAGCATCGGATCGTAGAAGCCCTCGTGGTTGAGCAGCGCGATCGGCTTGGTGTGCACGCCAAGGAAGCCGCCGGTCCACGTCTCGAAGAGCTCCTCCAACGTGCCGATCCCGCCGGGCAGGGTGATGAACCCGTCGGCGAGCTCGTCCATCAGGCGTTTGCGCTCGCGCATGGTGTCGGTGACGATCAGCTCGTCGGAGTCGGTGTCGGCCACCTCGGCGGCCATCAAGTGCTCGGGGATGATGCCGATGGTGTAGCCGCCCGCGGCCCGGGCGCCCTGCACCAGCGCACCCATCATGCCGACGTTGCCGCCGCCGGAGACCAGGGTCAGTCCGGCCTCGGCGATCGCCGCGCCGGTCGCCGTGGCCAGGTCGAGGTAGGTCTGATCCACCGGACCGGACGCGCAGTAGACGCAGATCGCGCTCATCGGACGCCCGAAGCGATGACCACGTCGACGGCTTCCTCCGGGGTGTCCACCACGGTGATCAGGTCCAGATCCTGCGGGCTGATCTTGGCGTCGGCCAGCAGCACCTGGCGCATCCAGTCCAGCAGCGGCCCCCAGAAGGCACGGCCGACCAGGACGATCGGGAAGCGCTTGACCTTGCCGGTCTGCACCAGGGTGAGCGCCTCGAAGAGTTCGTCGAGGGTGCCGACGCCGCCGGGCAGGCAGACGAAGGCCTGCGCGTACTTGACGAACATCGTCTTGCGGACGAAGAAGTACCGAAAGTGCATGCCCAGCGTGAGGTACGGGTTCAAGTGCTGCTCGAACGGCAGCTCGATGTTGAGCCCGATGGACTCCCCGCCGGCCAGGAACGCGCCCTTGTTGGTGGCCTCCATGGCGCCCGGGCCGCCGCCGGTGATGACCGCGTAGCCGGCCTCGACCAGCCGTCGCCCCACCTCGACGCCCATCTCGTATTCGGCACTGCCGGGCACCGAACGCGCGCTGCCGAAGACGGTCACCGCCTCGCTGACGTTCTCCAACGCGTCGAAGCCGGCCACGAACTCGGACTGGATGCGCAGCACGCGCCACGAGTCGCGGACGGTGCGCTCGAGGATCTTGGTGCTGTCGCGCGGATCGACCCATTCCAGCAGGTTCTCGTCACTGGTGACGTACTCGCTGTCCTCGTCCACCCGGACCTTCGCGGCTCCGGCGTACCGCACCTGCGTGCCCTCGATCGGCACGTCGTCCTCCAGCGGCTCGGGCCGCACATCGCTCATGGCTTCACGCTAGCAACAGCGCAGCCCCCACCCGGCGCTACGCGCGCAGGTACCCCCGCAGGAGATCGGTCACCTCGCGGATCTGGGTCAACGGCACGCGCTCGTCGGCGCGGTGGGCCAGGCTCGGGTCGCCCGGACCGAGGTTCACCGCGGGCACCCCGAGCGCGGCGAAGCGGGCCACGTCGGTCCACCCGAACTTGGCGCGGAACCGCCCGCCGGCCGCCGCCACCAGGGCCGCGGCCGCCGGATGGGCGAGCCCGGGCAGGGCCCCGGGCGCCGAGTCGGTGACCTCGGCGGTGAGCGTGCCGTCGGCCAGGTCGGCGGCGAAGACCTCGCGGACGTGCGCGAGGGCCTGCTCCGGGGTGCGGTCGGGCGCGAACCGGAAGTTCACGTCCAGGTGCGCGCCGTCGGGGATCACGTTGCCCGCCACTCCCCCGGCGACCGCGACCGCCGAGAGTCCTTCGCGGTACTCGCAGCCGTCGATGTCGACGCGCCGCGGCCGGTAGGCGGCCAGGGTCGTGAGCGCGCCGCCCAGTTTGTGGATGGCGTTCTCGCCCATCCACGCCCGGGCCGAGTGGGCCCGCGTGCCGGTGGCGGACAAGCGGACGCGCAGGGTGCCCTGGCACCCGGCCTCGATGAGGCCGCCGGTGGGCTCCCCCAGGATCGCGACGTCGCCGATCAGCCAGTCCGGCAGTTCCCGTTCGATCCGGCCCAGGCCGTTGAATTCGGCGGCGATCTCCTCGCAGTCGTAGAAGATCAGCGTGAGGTCGTGCCGCGGATCGTCGAGGGTGGCGGCCAGGTGCGCGAACACGGCCAGCCCCGACTTCATGTCGACGGTGCCGCAGCCGTGCAGCACCGCGCCTTCCTCGGCGGTGTCGGTGCGGCGCGACGGGACGTTGTCGACGATGGGCACGGTGTCCAGGTGCCCGGCCAGGATCACTCGGGAGTCCTTGCCGGCGTCGGTGCGCGCCAGCACGTTGTTCCCCAGGCGGACGATCTCGAAGCCGCGAGTCTGCGCGCGCAGCGCCGCGTGGACCGCGTCGGCGATCAGCGACTCGTCGCGGCTCACGCTCGGGATGTCCACCAGGGCCGCGGTCAGCTCGGCGGGATCGGCACGCAGGTTCAGCTCCGGAACACTCACCCGTCTCACTGTAACGAGCCCGCCGACGCGGCAGCGGTCAGCGCAGGATCCCGCCGCGCGGGGTGGTCGCGGTCTCCCGCATCCGCGCGTACAGTTTGGCCTCCATCACCGCCATCTGCGCCGGATCGAAATCGACGCCGGAGCGCGGATCGGCCCGATTGACCAGTTCGTACGGGTCGCGGCGCAGGTCGTACAGCTCACGCTGGGCGGGCGCCGCGCCGTCGGGATCGAAGTACACCGAGTACTTCCAGCGCTCGTCGCGCACCGTGCGGATGTGGTTGGGCTCCTTGACGATGTTCTGCCCGTTCGGGGTGGCGGCGTTCTGATCGTCGAAGGTGAACATCACGCTGTCCTGCACCCGGGCACTCGGCGCGCCCGGATGCGCCACCGCGTCGGCGATCACCGGCGTCAGATCCGCGCCCCGGAAGATCCAGGCCTTCGGGTTCGGCACCTTGGCCAGCGACGCCAGGGTGGGCATCAGGTCCACCAGGGAGGCGAGCGCCTTGGTCGAGGTGGCCTGCGGGAACATCACCCGATTGCTCATGATGAGCGGCACCCGCAGAGTCTCCTCGTAGGCGTTGAACGCCTTCTGCCGCAGCCCGCCGTGCGACAAGCCCATCTCGCCGTGATCGGAGATGCGCAGGAACAGGGTGCGGTCGGCCACCTCCGGCCGCGCCTCGAGCGCGTCGAGCACCTGACCGAGCTGCTGGTCGACCACCTTGTGCAGGTAGGCGTAGAAGTTCACGTAGTTGTGCGCCGCACGACGGGTCGGGAGGACCCCGAGTCCGGCCCCGAGCATCACCTGCGACTGCACCTGCGCCGACGGCTTGTGGTTGCGCCGGAGGTTCTCGGCGAAGCTCGGCGGCAGCGAGATGCCCTGATGGAAGGCCTGCGGCGCCACCGAACCGTAGTTGTCGCAGTCGCCTTCGGGGCGGTCCCACGACTTCGGATACGAGAGGATGTCGTGCGGGTTGGCCAGCGACACGATCAGCGCGAAGGGCGCGTCCGACGTGTGCGCCTGGTTCCGCAGGAAGTCGACCGCCTGCGCGGTGACGGTGCTGTCGTGGTCGGCGCAGCCGCCGCCGAAGTTCGCCGTGCTGGTGTCGCCGCCGAAGTCCGGTGCGCGCCAACCGTCGAAGCCGTAGCGGGCCAGGTCCGCCGACGACGGGCTGTGCCCGTCGCTGCCCTTGCTGAGGTGCCATTTGCCGCGGTAGTGGACCCGGTAACCGGCCGAGCGCAGCAGCTTGGCCATGTTCTGCTCGTCGACGGGCAGGGTGCGCTCGGTCGGCGAGACCGTGCCGCCCTCGGTGAGCGTGTTGGTGACCCCGTGTTCGGCGGGGAACTTTCCGGTGAAGAACGTCGAGCGGCTCGGCGAGCACATCGCGGCGGCGGTGAACGCGTTCTCGAACGACAACCCGTGGTCGATCAGGCGCTGCCGGTTCGGAAGGTTGGCCTTGGCCCAGCCCTTGGGCCAGTACATCGGCTTGCGCTCCTGATCGGTGATGAACAGGATCAGATTCGGGCGCCGGACCATCTTGCCCGGCTTGGCCTGCGCGGCGCCCGTCCCCGCCGTCGTGGACGCCAGGGCCGCACCCGCGACCGCTGCTCCGGCCGCAGTGGCCAGGAAACCGCGACGGGACACGCCGGCCCCGTTGTTCGGTCCGTCATCGTGGGCAGCATGCATCGCGTGAGTCCTTCGGTTGATCCCCCAAGGCACGACAATAGGGGCGAAGAGACTTGCCTCACACCTGTTTGGCGATCTCCGAATGGGAGCTGACGCAGCGAAACCCCAGATGGGAGGTGGAACCGTCCACCTCCTGCGCGGCGCGGGCCGCGGGCCGATACCTGCGGCAGTACTCCGGAGCGCACAGGTGCGAGCCGCCCTTGATGGTGTTGCGCGGGTGCGCCGCGGCCTCGGCGCGAGCGGGGTTCGGCGCACAGCAGGACGACGGCGACGACCCGTGCGAATCGGTGGCGGCGCTGGCCGTCCACTCCCAGACATTGCCGATCAGATCGACCAATCCGTACGGGTTGGCCGGGTAGTGCCCCACCGGGCTGGTTCGCGAGAATCCGTCGGGATCGTCACTGCGCCAAGGGAAGTCGCCCTGCCAGGTGTTCGCGACCGGCACCCCCGCCGGCATCAGTTCCTCGCCCCAGGCGTAGCGCCTGCCGTCCCGGCCGCCGCGTGCCGCGCGCTCCCACTGCGCCTCGGTGGCGAGTTCTTTGCCCGCCCACCGCGCGTAGGCCCGCGCATCGGTCAGCGACACGTGCACCACGGGATGCTCGGCCAGCCCGTCGACGGTGCTGCCCGGCCCCTCCGGGCTGCGCCAGCAGGTGCCGGGGACGTAGCTCCACCAGCGGGCCGGGTCGTCGAGCGGCACCGGGCCCGGCGGCGGCGTGAAGACCAGCGAGCCGGCCACCAGCAGCGCCGGGTCGGCGTCCGGATAGTCGACGGCGTCCGGGGTCTGCTCGGCGGTGGTCAGGTACCCGGTCGCGGCGACGAAGCGTCCGAACTCCGCGACGGTCACCGGGGCCACGTCCATCCAGAACCCGTCGACCCGCTCCCGGTGCGCGGGCCGCTCCTCCCGGTAGTCGTGATCGGACCCCATCGTGAACTCCCCGGGCGGCACCCAGCGCATTCCGACGGGGCCGCCGTCGCCTGGTTCGGTCATGTCGTCGATTATCACCGGCGCGGCAGGCGATAAAATCGGTTCTTGTGACTACTCACGGTGCTATCGCCATTGGAATCGCCACGTTGACCGACGACGACGTCGTCCTGGACACCTGGTTCCCCGACCCGCACCTGACCACCGACGGCGCCGACGCCGCGGGCACCGTCGTCCTGAGCGAGGCGTACACCCCGCGCGACCTGATCGAGGCCGTCGGCGTGGACGGGGCCCGCCGGGTCCGGACCGTCGCGGTGCGCACCGTCATCGCCGATCTGCAGGCGCCGCCCGCGGACGCGCACGACGTCTACCTGCGACTGCACCTGCTTTCGCATCGTCTGGTGCCGCCGCACGGGCAGAACCTGACCGGGATCTTCGGCCTGCTCGCCAACGTGGTGTGGACCAACTTCGGCCCCTGCGCGGTGGACGGCTTCGAGGCCACCCGCGCACGCCTGCGCGCCCGCGGCACGGTGAGCGTGCACTCGATCGACAAGTTCCCCCGCATGGTCGACTACGTGGTGCCCGGCGGCGTCCGCATCGGCGACGCCGATCGCGTGCGACTGGGCGCCCACCTCGCCCCCGGCACCACCGTGATGCACGAAGGCTTCGTGAACTTCAACGCCGGCACGCTGGGCCATTCGATGGTGGAGGGCCGCATCTCCGCCGGCGTGGTGATCGGCGACGGCACCGACATCGGCGGCGGCGCCTCGACCATGGGCACCCTGTCCGGCGGCGGCAAGGAGATCATCTCCCTCGGCCGACGCTGCCTGCTCGGCGCGAACTCCGGGTGCGGCATCCCGCTGGGCGACGACTGCGTGGTGGAGGCCGGGCTGTACATCACCGCCGGCACCAAGGTGACCGGCCCGGACGGCAAGGTGGTCAAGGCCCGCGAGCTGGCCGGCCGCAACAATCTGCTGTTCCGGCGCAATTCGCAGACCGGGACCGTGGAGGTCGCCGCGTCCCATGGGGACGGCATCGCCCTGAACGAGGCCCTGCACGCCAACGACTGACCCTGGTCCCCCCTGCCGGTCCCCCCTCGACGGGGCCGCCGTTCGCGTCGCTCAGACACGTTCGCGGCGGTCCCGTCCGACGCGAACGCGCCCGAGCGGCGCGGGCGTGGCCGAGCGGCGCGGGCGTGGCCGAGCGGCGCGGGCGTGTCAGGCCAGGCGGGCGACGGCGGCGTCGACGCGTTCGTCGGTGGCGGTGAAGGCCATCCGGATGTGGCGGGCACCGCGCGGTCCGTAGAACTCGCCGGGGGCCACCAGGATGCCGCGGGCGGCGAACCAGTCCACCGTGGCGCGGGAATCCTCGCCTCGCGTGGCCCACAGGTACAGGCCGGCCTCGGAATCGTCGAGGGTGAAACCCGCCCCTTCCAGTGCGATCCGGAGCTTGTCCCGACGCACCCGGTAGCGCTCGCGCTGTTCGTTGACGTGCACGTCGTCGTCCAGCGCCGCCACCATCGCACCCTGCACCGGGAACGGCACGATCATCCCGGCGTGCTTGCGCACGGCGAGGAGCTCGGCGATCAGCGCCCGGTCGCCGGCGAGGAAGCCCGCCCGGTACGACGCGAGGTTGGACACCTTGGACAGCGAGTGCACCGCGATCAGGCCGGTGTGGTCGCCGCCGCACACGGCCGGGTCCAGGATCGACACGGCCGGGCTGTCCCAGGCCAGGCCGAGATAGCACTCATCGGAGACCACCACGACGCCGCGTTCGCGCGCCCAGGCGACCACCTTGCGCAGATGGTCCACCGGCAGCACCTTGCCGGTCGGGTTCGACGGCGAGTTCAGGAACAGCAGGGCCGGGGTCTCCGGACCGACGGCCACCGTCGAGTCCGCACGCAGCACGCGCGCACCGGCGAGCAGCGCACCGACCTCGTACGTCGGGTAGGCCACCTCGGGGATCACCACGAGTCCACCGGCGGGCACGCCCAACTGCGCGGGCAGGCCCGCGATGGCCTCCTTGGTGCCGATCACCGGAAGGATCGCCGACTCGTCGAGTCCGTCGATGCCGAATCGCCGACCGAGCGCCGCCGCGGCCGCTTCCCGCAGCTGCGCGGTGCCGACCGTCGCCGGGTAGCCCGGAAACTCCGAGGAGTCCGCGAGGGCCTGTCGGATGATCGGATCCACCGGATCCACCGGGGTGCCGACGGAGAGGTCGACGATCCCGCCCGGATGGGCGCTCGCCGTCGCCTTCGCCTCGTCCAGCGAGTCCCACGGGAAATCGGGCAGCGTGGCGCTGACCGGGCGCAGGAGATCGGCCACGCTAGGCTTCTTCGCCCATCGGCGGCAGGTTCTTGATGAACGGCGGGTCGTAGTCCACCTTGCCGACCTTGCTGGCGCCGCCGGGCGAGCCCAGGTCGTTGAAGAAGTCGACGTTGGCCGCGTAGTACGGCTCCCACTCGTCGGGGACGTCGTCCTCGTAGAAGATGGCCTCCACCGGGCACACCGGTTCGCAGGCACCGCAGTCCACGCACTCGTCGGGCTGGATGTACAGCATCCGCCCGCCCTCGTAGATGCAGTCCACCGGACACTCTTCGACGCAGGCCCGATCGAGCACATCCACACACGGCTCGGCGATGATGTAGGTCACGACGTCTCTCCTCTTCACACACGCCAGTTCTCCGGGTCGAGGGCTGATCGCACCGGAGAGTCTCGGACAACCAGTACAGACTATCGGTCCCGGACCCGGCGTCACTAACTCAGTGGAGCCCGCTAGGCCCGCCACCGGCGCGAACTTATGCGCAGCCTGAGAATAAGGCCGTGAGACGAGCCACCTCTTGCCGGAATTAATACCCCCTAGGGTATTGTTGAGCGCAACGAGGAGGCATTCATGAGAATTGTTGTTGTCGGCGGCGTCGCCGGCGGAATGAGCGCCGCGGCCCGAGCCCGACGGTTGGACGAGAACGCGGAGATCATCGTCTTCGAACGCGGCGAACACCCGTCGTTCGCCAACTGCGGCCTGCCGTATTACGTGAGCGGCGAGATCACCGAGCGGTCCGATCTGCTGGTGCAGACGCCCGAGTCACTGCGCGAGGCGCTCGACATCGACGTGCGGATCCAGCACGACGTGATCGCGGTGGATCCGCAGGCGCGCACCGTCCAGGTGCGCAACGCGGCCGGCGTGGAGACCGTGAGCTACGACGCCCTGGTGCTCTCCCCCGGCGCCTCGGCCATCCGCCCGCCGCTGCCCGGACTCGACTCCCCACGCGTGCAGACCCTGCGCACCGTCGGCGACGCCGTGCGGATGCGCGAGTCCGTCGATGAGGGCGCCACGCGCGCCGTGGTCCTCGGCGCGGGCTTCATCGGCCTGGAGGCGGCCGAAGGCCTGCGGATGCAGGGCCTGGCCGTGGACGTGGTGGAACTGGCCCCGCACGTGCTGCCGCCGCTGGAGACCGAGATCGCAGCGCGGATCAGCGCCGAGCTGACCGCGATGGGCATCACCGTCCACGAAGGCATCGGTGCCGCCTCCGTCGAGACCGGCGCCGACGAGGACGTCGTCGTGCTCGCCGACGGCACCCGCATCCCGGCCGACGTGATCGTGCTGTCGGTGGGCGTGCGCCCCGACACCGAGGTCTTCGTCGCCGCGGGCATCGACAACGATCGCGGTGCGCTCATCGTCGACGAGCACGGACGCACCAACCTCGACGGCATCTGGGCCGTCGGCGACGCGGTGATCTCCACCGACCGGGTGACCGGAGTGCGCCGCCCGGTGGCGCTCGCTGGCCCGGCCAATCGCGCCGGACGCCTGGTGGCCGACCACATTGTCGCCCCCGAGACCGCCCGCCCCATCCCCCAGCCGGTGGGCACCGCCATCGTGCGCGTCGGCTCGCTGACCGCGGCCCTGACCGGGGCCAACCGCAGCGCCCTGGACGCCGCGGGCATCGACTACCGCACCATTCACCTGCACGCGGACAATCACGCCGGCTACTTCCCCGGCGCCGTCCAGATGAGCCTGCTGCTGCACCTGCGCAGCTCCGACGGGCTGATCCTGGGCGCGCAGGGCGTGGGCCCGGACGGCGTGGACAAGCGGATCGACGTCTTCGCCACCGCCATCGCCAACCAGATGACCGGCCCGGAGCTGATCGACCTGGATCTGGCCTACGCGCCGCCCTACGGCTCGGCGAAGGACCCGGTGAACCTGGCCGGCATGATCGCCGAGAACGTGCTCGACGGCGAACTGAAGCTTTGGTACGCCGAGCAGGTCGACGAGCCCGGCTACCTGCTGCTCGACACGCGCAGCCAGGAGGAATACGACGAGGGCCACCTGCCCGGCGCGCTCCTGGTGCCGCACGTGCAGGTGCGCGAGCGCCTCGACGAGATCCGCGAGGCCGCAGCCGGCCGGCCGATCCGGGTGTACTGCGCCAGCGGCAAGCGCAGCTACCTGGCGTACCGGATCCTGCGGCAGTCCGGCCTGACCGCGGCCAACCTGTCCGGCGGCATGCTCACGCTGCGCGCGGCGCGCGGCGACCTGTTCGCCTGACCTTCCCCATCCACCCCAGACAACCGTCGATCGCCCCGATCGTCATCACCCTCGAGGAGAGAACACATGTGCCAGCAAGCCACCTGCAAGACCTGCGGCAAAGTCACCTGGCGCGGCTGCGGCCAGCACGTCGACCAGGTCATGCGCGGCGTGCCCGCCAGCAAGCGCTGCCCGGGTCACGAGAAGGCGCCCGGCCGCTTCGCCAAGCTGTTCGGCGCTCGCTGAGCCGAGCCCGGCCCCCAGCGGGCCGATGAGCCCTCGCGTCCGGCGCGGCCCCCGAGGGGGTCGCGCCGGAGGCGTATCTAGTCGATGACCGCCAGCGTCGGTCGGGCGGCGACGGGCGAGTCGACGCGACCGTACTCGGTGGTCCGCTGGCGGGGTGTGCGCCCGATGCCCTCGACGATCTCGTGCAGCTCCGCGACGGTCTTCTCCGAGCCGTGCGCCGAGCCCGCCATCCGCGAGATGGTCTCCTCCATCAGGGTGCCGCCGAGGTCGTCGGCGCCGCCGCGCAGCATGGCGCGCGTGCCCTCAACACCGAGCTTGACCCAGCTCGTCTGAATGTGGTCGATCCGGCCGTGCAGCATGATCCGGGCCAGCGCGTGCACGGCCCGGTTGTCGCGCCGGGTGGGCCCCGGTCGCGCGGCGCCGGCCAGGTACAGCGGCGACGACTGGTGCACGAACGGCAGCGGCACGAACTCGGTGAAACCGCCGGTGCGGTCCTGAATGTCGCGCAGCACGTTCAGGTGCCCCACCCAGTGCCGGGGCGAGTCGACGTGGCCGTACATCATCGTCGAACTCGACCGCAGCCCCACCTCGTGCGCGGTGGTGATCACGTCGATCCACGAGGCGGTCGGCAGCTTGCCCTTGGTGAGCACCCACCGCACCTCGTCGTCGAGGATCTCGGCGGCGGTGCCGGGGATGGAGTCCAGCCCCGCCTCCCGCAGACCGGTCAGCCAGTCGCGGATCGATTCGCCCGAGCGCGCGGCCCCGTTGACCACTTCCATCGGACTGAACGCATGCACGTGCATCGACGGCACGCGGGCCTTGACCGCGCGCACGATGTCGGCGTACCCGGAGGCGGGCAGCTCGGGATCGATGCCGCCCTGCATGCAGACCTCGGTGGCGCCGGCCAGGTGCGCCTGGAAGGCCCGGTCGCCCACCTCGTCGGTGGACAGCGTGAACGCGTCCGCATCGCCCTTGCGCTGCGCGAAAGCACAGAACCGGCAGCCCGTGTAGCAGATGTTGGTGAAGTTGATGTTCCGGTTCACCACGTAGGTGACCTCGTCGCCGACCTCCTCGGCGCGGATCGAATCCGCCAGTGCGGCAAGGGCCTCGAGCCCGTCACCGTCGGCCGTCGCCAACGTCAGGTACTCCTCGTCGGACAGGCCCGCCGGATCGTTCTCGGCGCGCGCCAGCGCGCCGGCCACCTCCGAGTCCAGCCGTCGCGGTGCCCCCTGATCGCCGAGCGCGAGCACCTGCTCCCGGACGGTGTCCCAGTCGCCGAAGGCGCTGCCGAGGTCACTGCGCGTGTCGGTGTTGCGGCCGTCGACGTCGATGTCGGTGTTCAGGTCGACGCGCCCCGACGAGGCCCACTCCTCGTCCGGTTCCTGCCACGGCAGCCCGACCGGCAGCACCTCGCGTGCCAGGCCGGTGACCGGATCGGCCAGCGCCGCCACGTGCCCGGCGATCCGCGGGTCGATCCACGGCTGCCCGGCCAGCACATAGCGCGGCTGGGCCGCGACGCGCTCGGTGAGCGTGTAGCCGCCGGCGGCGGTGATGCGGGCCAGGTCGTCGAGGTTGGGCCACGGCCGTTCCGGGTTCACATGGTCCGGGGTCAGCGGCGAGACGCCGCCCCAGTCGTCCACGCCCGCGGCGATCAGCGCGCGACACTCGTTCTCCGATACCAGGTTCGGCGGAGCCTGAATCCGCATGGCGGGTCCGAGCAGGAGCCTGGCCACCGCCACCGAGGCGAGGAACTCGCTCATCTCCGCGTCCGGCGCGGCCCCCATCGCGGTGTCCGGCTTGGCGCGGAAGTTCTGCACGATCACTTCCTGCACGTGCCCGAAAGCCTTGTGCACCTTGCGGATCTCCAGGATGGAGTCGGCGCGCTCGACCCGCGTCTCCCCGATCCCCACCAGGATCCCGGTGGTGAACGGCACCGACAGGCGACCGGCGTCGACCAGCACGCGCGCCCGCACCAGCGGGTCCTTGTCCGGGCTGCCGTAATGGCATTCGCCCTTGTCGGTGAACAGCCGCCGCGCGGTGGTCTCGAGCATCATGCCCATCGACGGGGCCACCGGCTTGAGGCGGTTGATCTCCTCCCAGCTCATCACGCCGGGGTTCAGGTGCGGCAGCAGCCCGGTCTCCTCCAGCACCCGGATCGCCGCCGCGCGCACATAGTCCAGCGTCGAGTCGTAGCCGCGCTCATCGAGCCACTGCGCCGCGGCCGGCCAGCGGTCCTCCGGCCGGTCGCCGAGGGTGAACAGCGCCTCCTTGCAGCCCAGGGCCGCGCCCTGGCGCGCCAACGCCACCACCTCGTCGAGTTCGAGGAAGGCGCCCTGGCCGGCGCGGGCGAGCTTGCCCGGCACCGTGACGAACGTGCAGTAGTGGCAGCGGTCCCGGCACAGTCGGGTCAGCGGGATGAAGACCTTGCGCGAGTAGCTGATCTGCCCGGCGCGTCCTTCGGCCTCGAGACCGGCGTCGCGGACACGCGCGGCGGCCTCGCAGAGCGCGGTGAGGTCGTCGCCGCGGGCGGCCATCAGGACCGCGGCCTCATCGTGGTTGAGGGTCACTCCGTCGCGAGCCCGACGAAGAGCGCGCCGCAGCGCCGAGGGAGTCGGATCGGCTTCGAGGGTCACACGACCCACTGTAGACAGCCGCGCATTCGTCCGGCAGTCGGGCGGCGTTACCGCAGACGGGCGGCCACCGAGGCGGGCAGACCGAGGCCGAACAACAGCATCAGCAGCATCGGCAGCCCGGTGATCCACCCGGGGAATCCGCCGGGGACGGGGGCCATCGCGACGATCATCACCAGCCCCGACACCGCGAGCGGCGCGTACTTGGCCGGGGAGTCGGTGTACTGCGCGGCCAGCCAGACCAGGCCGACATTGCCCGCGCCCACCAGCAGGGCGGTCACCGGGAACGGCACCGGGCCCACGGAGATCATCAGGAAGGCGCAGCACAGCACCGTCAGCACACCGGCGGCCAGCGTGACGAGCGCGAGCTCGAGTCGTTCGCTCCAGGTCACGGCAGGCCCGCGAACAGGTCGGTCTCCGGCGGCTGCCCTGCGGCGGCATCCACACGCAGGAAGTGCTCCGTCGGCAGGATCGGTTGCACGATGTCGTTGCTCAACGCGAACTCGGTGCCCGACGGGGCCACGGTGATCTGAGTGGCGTGGGCGGCCAAGCCGGCGACCTTGGCGGCGTAGGCGTCGGAGACGTCCACGGTGGCCCCGATCTGCTCGTCCGGATAGCTGGCCAATTCCCCCGGTCGGGGATGGCGCCAGCCGGCGGGCAATTCCGCGATCCGGGCCTGCCCGGCGGCCAGCGCACCGGCCGCGGTCACCGCCTCGTACACCTTGGGGCGGCGACCCAGCTCGGCGACGGCCGAACCGATCGCCAGGTGCGAGATCTCGTGCACCCGCATGTGGTCGGGATGGCCGTAGGTGCCGGCGACGTCGTAGGTGACGATCACCTGGGGATCGAAGGCGACGATCTCCGCGGCCAGGGTCTGCGCCAGCAGGTCGGCGTCGGCCTGCACCAGCGCGCGCGGGTGCTCGGCCGACGGGGTGCCCGCCATGCCCGAGTCGCGCCATCGACCGGCCCCGCCGAGGAACCGCGGGCGCACCGGGGCCCGGCCGGGCGGCGTGAGGGCGGCCAACGCCGCGGACAGCTCCCCGATGCGGAAGCCGCCGAGTTGATCGGCCCGGTCTGCCACCAGGTGGGCCCACTCGTCGCCGATCACCTCGCCCTCCTCCCCGAGGGTGAAGGTCAGCACGCGCACGTCCACGCCGGCGGCCAGGTAGTGGGCGATGGTGCCGCCGGTCATGATCGACTCGTCGTCCGGATGGGCGTGCAGCACCAGCAGGCGACGACCTGTCGACGGGCCGGTCACGACTGCCGCCAGGCGACGGCGTCGCCGAAGATTCCCACCTGCATGGGGCCGGTCACCGGCACCCCGCTCACCTTGTCGGTGACGGCGACGAACACCGAATCCTGGTAGATCGGCAGGTACACCGCCTGCGCCGCCAGCAGCGGCTCGGCGGAGGTCAGCGTGGCCGTCGGACTCGACTCGGTCATGGCGGCCGAGGCCAGCGCGATCAGCTGCGGATCGCACAGGCCGGAGATGTTGCCGATGTAGCTCGCATCCGGATCGGACTTGCCACGATCGTCGGTGCCCGACGGCGCGGGTGCGCCCGCCGACCCGGTCGGGGTGGGCAGCACGCTGTGATCGACCGCCGGATCGGCTTCCGGTTCGACGGTGTGCGCGCCCGATTCGGTACCCGCGGGCGGCTCCTGGCAGCCCACCTGGGAGGCCAGCGCCGTCGCCGGGTCGATGCCCGCCGAACCCCAGCCGACCACGAGATCCACCTCGGCGGCGGTCAGCGCCTGACCGTACAGCTCGGTGTTGCTCAAGCCACGGACCACCGCTCGCACCCCTTGGCCACGCAACTGGTCGGCGATGTTCTCCGCCGCCGACATGGTGCGCTGATCGGTGTTGGTGGCACCGATGCGCACCACCAGCGGGACCCCGTCCTTGAGATAGGGCGCCACGCCGAACGGCAGTTCCGGCACGTCCTTGACGGCCGTGGTGGTCGGCGGAGTGGTGGTCGACGGAGTGCCGGTGCTGGGCGCCGCACTCGACGGGGCGGGCGAACCGCTCACGTCGGGGGTCTTGGGGGCGGGCCGCTCGCGCGGCACGCCGCGGACATAACCCGCCGAGGTGAGCCACTGCTGCACCTGATCGGCGGTCGGCCGCGAACGCGTCACCGGGAAGTAGCCGCGCTGGGACGGCGCGTAGACGGTGTTGGCGAACGGGGTCACCACGTCGTCCCCTGCCGCCGCGGCGGTGAGGACACTGCCGTTGAGCATGCCGAGCACCGCCTGCCGGACCGGCAGCGCCTCCATCACCGGGGCGCGGGTGTTCAGGTTCACGCCGAGCGTCCGGGTGGCCGGCTGGCGATCACTGCGGACCCCCGGGATCGCCGAGATCTCGGCGGCGCTGGCGGCGCCGGCGGTCAGCGCCGCCACATCGGTGTCGCCGTTGCGGACGGTCTGCGCCATCTGCGGCAGCGTGCCCGCCCGGCGCAGCACCACCTGGTCCAGCGCCGGCGGCGTGCGCCAGTACCGGTCGTTGCGGATGAGGCGGACCTCGTCGCGAGCCCGGTCGATCGAGTAGACCGAGAACGGTCCGGCCGTGACCGGCTTACCGCGGTCCATGCCGGTCTGGAAGCCGGTCGGGTCCGAGCGCAGCTTGTGGCTGGGCAGCAGGTTGGTGAACAGTTCCCGCCACGCCGGGTACTCGTCGAAGAAGGTCACCGCGACCACCTTGCCGCCGCCCGAGGTCTGCACGTTCTTGATCGCTCGATAGCCGGCCTGCCCGACGACGTTGGGCTGGCGGGCCATCTGCTGCCAGAGGTAGGCGAAGTCGTCGCCGGTCACCGGCAGACCGTCGGACCACTGGGCGTCGTTCACCAGCTGGTAGGTCACCGTGAACGGCTCGGTGCTGGTGACCTCCGCGGAGGTCAGCAGGACGTCGTTGAGCCGCCAGACCTCCCCGGTCGGGGTGCGTTGGGGGACGAAGGCGCTCGGCAGCGTCATCGCCGCGATGGCCGTGGTCACCACGCTCTGGTCGGCGCCCAGGTGCGGATTGAATCCGGCGCCGATCCCGTCGGTGGCCAGGTACACGGTCCGCTCGTCCGGGTACTCGTTGGGTGTGGGAGTCTGCAACGTCTCCCGCACCGGCGGAGGCGGATCGCTCATGCAGGCGGTCGCGGTCAGGGCGACCAGACCGGCCACCGCGGCCACCGTGCTACGACGCCCGAACCGCGCCCACCAGCTCATCGACACTCCTCGTCAGGCGTTTGCGTCGCGTGCCTTCGCGCGCGAGCGCTCCCGGGCACGAGTCGTGCTGTCCAAGTTGACCTTACGCACGCGCACCACCTCGGGCGTCACCTCGACGCACTCGTCGACGGCGCAGAACTCCATCGCGGCTTCCAGATCGAGCTCCATCGGCTTGGCCAGGGTCTCCATCACGTCGGCCGACGACTGACGCATGTTGGTGAGCTTCTTTTCGCGCGTGGCGTTGATGTCGAGATCCTCCAGGCGCGGGTTGATCCCGACCACGTGGCCCTCGTAGGTGTCGTCGCCGGGGTGCACGAAGAAGGTGCCGCGGTCGGCGAGCTGAATCATCGCGAACGGGGTGACCGAACCGGCGCGGTCGGACACCAGCGAACCGGTGTGGCGGGCGCGGATCTCACCGGCCCACGGCGCGTACTCGGCGAACACCGCGTTGGCGATGCCGGTGCCGCGCGTCTCGGTCATGAAGTCGGTACGGAAACCGATCAGACCGCGCGAGGGCACGGTGAACTCCATCCGCACCCAGCCGGAGCCGTGGTTGTTCATCTGGTCCATGCGGCCCTTGCGGGCGGCCAGCAGCTGGGTGACCGAGCCGAGGTACTCCTCGGGCACGTCGATGGTCAGGTGCTCGAACGGCTCGTGCACCTTGCCGTCGACCTTGCGGGTCACCACCTGCGGCTTGCCGACGGTCAACTCGAAGCCCTCGCGGCGCATCTGCTCGACGAGGATGGCCAGGGCCAGCTCACCGCGGCCCTGCACCTCCCACGCGTCCGGGCGACCGATGTCCTCCACGCGCAGCGAGACGTTGCCGATCAGTTCGCTGTCCAGGCGGTCCTTGACCATCCGGGCGGTGAGCTTGTGCCCCTTCACCCGGCCGGCCAGCGGCGAGGTGTTGGTGCCGACGATCGCCGAGATGGCCGGCTCGTCGACGGTGATGCGCGGCAGCGGCACCGGGTCAGCGGCGTCGGCGAGGGTGTCACCGATCATGATCTCCGGCATGCCGGCCACGGCGACGATGTCGCCGGCGACGGCCTCCTCGGCGGGCGCGCGGTCCACGCCGACGGTCTGCAGCAGTTCGGTGATCTTCGACTTCTCGATCACCGGCTGGCCGTCCACCTCGCGGCACCACGCGACGGTCTGACCCTTGCGGAGGGTGCCGTTGTGGATGCGGACCAGGGCCAGACGGCCGAGGAAGGGCGAGGCGTCGAGGTTGGTCACGTGCGCCTGCAGCGGCGCGGCGATGTCACCCTTGGGCGCGGGGATCTTGTCGATCAGGACGTCGAAGAGCGGATCGAGGTTGTCGCCGTCGGGCACCTCGCCGTTGGCCGGTTCGGTGGTGCTGGCGATGCCCGCGCGCCCGGAGGCGAACAGCACCGGCAGTTCCAGCGCCAGTTCGGCGGCCTCGGCGGCCTCGTCGTCCAGATCCGAGGCCAGGTCGAGCAGCAGGTCCTGCGACTCGGTGACGATCTCGCTGATGCGCGCGTCGGGACGGTCGGTCTTGTTGACCACCACGATCACCGGCAGCGAGGCGGCCAGCGCCTTGCGCAGCACGAAGCGGGTCTGCGGCAGGGGGCCCTCGGAGGAGTCCACCAGGAGCACCACACCGTCGACCATCGAGAGCGCACGCTCCACCTCGCCGCCGAAGTCGGCGTGGCCGGGGGTGTCGATGACGTTGATGACGTACTCGGTGCCGTCGGGCTGGCGACGGTGCACGGCGGTGTTCTTCGCGAGAATGGTGATGCCCTTCTCGCGTTCGAGGTCTCCGGAGTCCATCACGCGGTCGACGAGTTCGGCGCGCTCGCCGAACACGCCGGACTGGCGCAGCATCGCGTCGACCAGGGTGGTCTTACCGTGGTCGACGTGCGCCACGATCGCGACGTTGCGGAAGTTGGTGACTAGGCTCACTGAAGGTCTCTCTCGCTCTCTTTGTTTTCACCCGCCCTCGCATGGCTGCGAAACACGGAGTGAAAATTAACCTCATCAGGTTACCCGTAGCGCACCCGCCCGCGCGATCCGCCGACCCGTGGGCGCGGCCGCGAGGGGCGTAATGTCGAGGCATGGGCAAACCGGACCCGGCGAAGGTCGCACACCTGAAGCCGAAGAAGAAGTGCTGCAAGAAGAGCACCCGGTGCCTGCGCTGCCCGGTGGTGGTGCACCGCATGGGCAAGCTCGATCTGGAGCACATGTCCAAGAAGCAAGCGCGCAAGGCGCTCAAGAAGGCTCGCCTGAATCCTGCCTGCGAAGGTAAGTGAGCAATTCCGGCACCCACGCGGTGTCGGCGGGCACCAGCACGCCGGACTCCGCCATCGCCGCCAACCGATCGGCATCCACCCAGGTCAGGCCGTGATGCTCGACGGCCCGCGGGACACCGTCGAGCACCCTCGCCCAGTGGGCCACCAGGGTGAGGTCGGCGCGCAGCGGCACCTGCTCGCTCAGGGCTGCACCCACCGCGACGGTCACCGCCAGTTCCTCGGCCAGTTCCCGCACCAACGCCTGCTCGGCCGTCTCGCCGGGCGCCAGCTTGCCGCCGGGCAGTTCCCACAGCCCGGCGACGTCGGCGGGATAGGACCGCTGCGCCAGCAGCAGCTCCGCCCCGGCGCCGCTCGGCGCGGGCCGGATCACCGCGCCGGCTACGACGAATCTCACAGTCCGATCACCCCCACATGACTCGGATCGAGCCGCAGCGAGACGGTTTCGCCGACCTCGACGGCCCGTTCGGCCACCGCGTCGATCTCGCCGAGCGCCTCGGTGCGCACCCGCAGGCGCAGCCCCGACGGCAGCGCGGCGACGTGGGTGACCACCCCGGTCGGGGCGGCCGGGGTGGCGGGGGCGGCCGGTTCCGCGCGCACCGACTCCGGTCGCAGCGCCAGGCGGCAGCGGCCGGGCGGCAGCGCCCCGAAGGTCGCCGCTTCGAGGTCGCCGAGCGGGGTCCGCAGGGCCTCCCCCACCGCCTGGGCGTCGATGTGCAGCGTGGCGCCGAGGAAGTCGGCCACCCACTCGTCGGCCGGGCGTCGCCACAGCCGGGTGGGGGTCCCGCTCTGCACGATGGCACCCGCCCGCATCACCGACACCTCGTCGGCCAGGAGCGCGGCCTCGGCACGGTCGTGGGTCACCACCACGGTGGGAGTCGCGGCCGCCCGCACGATGTCGCCGATGGCGAAGGCCAGTTCCTCGCGCAGCCGCGCGTCGAGGGCGGCGAGCGGTTCGTCGAGCAGGAGCAGCCGGGGCCGCGGCGCCAGCGCCCGGGCGAGCGCCACTCGCTGGGCCTGGCCGCCGGACAGTTCGGTGACGCGCCGTTCGGCGATGTCGGGCAGCTGCACCAGGTCCAGCATCTGCCGCACCCGCTCGTCGATCTGCGCGCGCGACCACCGGCGACGCCGCAGGCCGTAGGCGACGTTCTGGCCCACGGTGCGACCGGAGAAGAGCTGACCGTCCTGGAAGACCACCCCGAAGTCGCGGCGGTGCACCGGCACGTGGGCCAGATCCCGACCGTCCCAGGTGATGGCGCCGCGGACGAGCGGCTCCAGACCGGCGATGGCACGCAGCAGGGTCGACTTCCCACAGCCGGAGGGGCCGAGCAGCGCCGACACCGGACTGTCCTCGGAGCCGACGGCCCAGTCGAGGCCGTCGAGCACGGTCCGGGCGCCGTAGCCGACGGTGACGTCGCGCAGACGCAGCACACTCATCGCCGTCCCCCGATCGCGGCCTGCGCGCCACGCGGCGCGGCGAGTTCGACGAAGAAGACCACCACAGCGCTCACGGCGACCAACAGTACGGAGGCCGCCATCGCGGCGGCCAGGTTGTCCGCGCCCGGCCGCCCCATCAGGGAGCCGATGAGCACCGGGAGGGTGGTGGTGTCGCCCTGCGCCAGGAACGTGGTGGCCCCGAACTCACCCATCGCCATCACGAATGCGAAACCTGCTGCGGCGCAGAGCGATCGGCCGATCATCGGCAGGTCGACGGTCCAGAACACGCGCGCCGGACCGGCCCCGAGCACCGCGGCCGCATCGCGACGGCGCTGCGGCACCTCGGCCAGGGCCGGCACCATCATGCCGATGACCACCGGGATCGCGATGAGCGCCTGAACGGCCGGGATCAGCAACGGCGACATCCCCACCTCCCGCGGCAGGTAGGTGGAGAGCACCACGTAGCCGAAGCCGAGGGTCACCGCGCTCACGCCGAGCGGCAGGATCGCCAGTGCCCCACCGACTTTCGCGACCGTGTCCCGGCGACGCGTCATCACGACCGCCGCGATCAGGCCCACCGCGAGCGCGATGGCCATCGCCGCGACCGCACTGGTGACCGAGTACCAGAGCGAGTCGACGATGCTGACCGACGAGGCATCGTCGAACAGCACGCGGTAGCCGCCCATCGACCACTCGCCGCCCGGGCGCAACGACCGCACCACCAGCGAGCCGATGGGCACCACCAGCCAGACGACCGTCCAGATCAGCACCCCGGCCACCGCGAGGATCGCCCACCCGCGCGGTCGGCGCCGGTGGCCGCCCCGATCGCTGGTCGCCGGCGTCGACCGGCCCAGCACCCGGGCCAGGATGAGCGCCGCCACCACGAGCAGGATCTGCAGGAACGACAGCGACACCGCTTCGGGGATGCGGAAGTAGCCCACGCCCTGCTGGTAGATCTCGGTTTCCAAGGTCCGCACCCGGCCGTCGCCGAGCACTACGATGACGCCGAAACTGGTGGAGCAGAACAGGAAGACCAGGGCGGCCGCCGCCGCGACCGCGGGCAGCAGGCGCGGTGCGACGACGTCGAGAAAGGCCCGCCACGGCGACGCCCCGAGGGTGCGGGCGGCCACGACCGCCTGCGGATCCACCTGCAGCCAGACCGCCGAGACCACCCGCACCACCACGGCGACGTTCAAGAAGATGTGCGCCAGCAGGATGGCCCCCAGGCCCGAGTCGAGGCCGAGCCCGTCGAGCGGGCCGGTGCCCAGCGCGCGGAAGGCGACGCCGACCACGACGGTCGGCAGCACGAACGGCAGGGTCACCACCACCCGCAGCAGCAGCATGCCGGGCAGGTCCACGGTGGCCACCAGCCAGACGATCGGCGCGGCGACCAGGACCGCCAGCACCGCCGAGGCCGCCGCCATGCCGACGGTGACGCCCAGCAGTTCCCACGCCTGCGTGCGCTGCCAGGCAGCCCACGGCGAGACCGCGTCGGCATCGTCGAAGGCCCGCTTGGCCAGCGCCGCCAGCGGCGCGAGGAACAGCGCCGCGACGAACAGCAGCGGCACCAGGGCGACCGCTGCGCCCAGCACCCGCCGACCGGTCCGTCCGCGCGGCGGCGCGGAGTCCACGGGGGTCATCGGCGCACGGTCGCGCGCCAATCCTTCAGCCAGGCTTCCCGATTGGCGTTGATGTACTGCGGCGACATCGTCACGGTGTACTGCGGCGCCGGAGCGCGCAGACGCCAGTCCTGCGGCAGCGGGGTGCCGTTGCGCACCGGGTAGACGTACATGGACGTCGGCAGCGCGGCCTGCACCTGCGGTCCGAGCATCCAGTCGATCACCTTGTGCGCGCCGTCGACGTTGGCCGCGCCGCGCAGCACGCCGATGTACTCGATCTGGGCGAAGCAGCCCGACAGCAGCGCCCGCGTCCCCGGTGTCGCGGCCGGCGAACTCGCATACGAGACGACGATCGGCTTGGTGCCGTGGCCTTCACCGGCGCTGAACAGCTGGTTGTAGGCGATCTCCCAGCCGGAGACCACCTGCGCGCCGTTGTCCATCAGCGCGCGCCAGTAGTCCGGGGCCTTGTCCCGGTAGGTGCCGATGGTGGCGAGCAGGAAGCTCATTCCCGGGGACGAGGTCGCCGGGTCGAGCAGGACCAGCTGGTTCGCGTACCGCGGGTCCTTCAGGTCGTCGAGTCCGGTCGGCGCGGGAATGTCCTCGCGGTCGAACCACTGCTCGTCGATGTTGATGCACACGTCACCGTGGTCGATCGCCGTCAGCTCGTTCGCCGTATCGGGCACCGCGTAGCGATCGGCGCCCTCGGCGGCGAGCGGCGAGGTGTACGGATCCAGCGCCCCGGCCTCGATCGGCCGAGCGGCGAAGGTGTTGTCGATGCCGAAGACCGCGTCGCCCTTCGGTTTGCCCGCGCTGAGCGAGACCACCGAGGACAACTGCCCGGCGTCGCCGGACTTGACGAAGTTCACCTTCAGCCCCGACTCCTGCTCGAACTCGGCGATCAGGTTCGGGGGCAGATCGAACGAGTTGTGGGTCAATACCGTGACCGTCGAATCCGACGAGCCGCTGGTGCATGCGGTGAGCGTCGCCAACAGCGCCCCGACGGCGATGAGCGCCACGGGTGTACGGCGGGACAGCTTCTTCACAAGAAGTCTCCTGACAGAGGCGGGTGCGGGCAGATGTCCATCCGACCGATGAGGAATCTACCGAGTTCGGGGCGCGGACGACACCCCGGATTCCCGACCATCCCACACATCACTTTGGTAACACTGGCCCCATTGGGCTCAGTAGTTTCCGAGAAGTGCGGTTACACTCGCCCGAGACCGTTGTCGACCGTTAGGAACATCGCTGTGCGCACTGTTCGCACCCGCCGCACCCGCGTGGCCCCCGCGTCGCTGGCCGCACTGTCGCTGGCCGCGACGATGGCCTTCACCACCCCGGCCGCGTACGCCGAGCCCGGTACCGGCGCACCCCAGTCCGATCAGGCCCAGATCGATCAGGCCCAGGACCTCCCCATCCCCGACGCCGAGAACGCACCCAAGGTGGATCAGCGCGTGCTCGACGCCCTGGGCGCCGTCGCGCCGGCACTGATCGGCTCGGTCGCCACCCGCGACTCCGACGGCCAGGTGAACACCCAGCTGCTCGCCGACGTGCGGGCGATGGCCGACAACCCGCTGCTGCCGGCCGAAGCCGCCGACACCTTCCGCGCGCTGATCGACTTCCTCGGCGAGCCCGGCGCCACCGAGGCTGCTGCGGTGCACGCCCGCGAGGATGCGGCCCTGTCCACCCCGGCCGCCAAGGACGACGACGCGCCGAACCTGCCGAGCGGACCGAACAAGCCCCGCATTCAGCAGTTCCTGTACCCGACCCTGGGCCTGGGCTGCATGCCCGGCAACGGCAACTCGGTGGGCATGGCCCTGGTGACCGCGGGCCCGCAGAAGGCGCCCGCCCCCGGCCCCAAGCGCGGCCAGGCCGGCTACGTCTACACCAGCCTCGGCACCGGCGTCGCGCAGAAGAACACCGCGCGCTCGCTCTGGGTCTCCTGGCTGAACATCGACAACGGCCGCACCGGCCAGCAGCGACTGCTGCCCAATCCCAAGATCAACGCGGTCAAGGGCCCGGGCACCTTCACCGCCATCGCCAACACCGGTCGCGGCCGGATCGTCTCGACCATTCACGGCGATGTGACCACCAAGATCAAGGGCAAGCGCATCACCTGCGGCATCGCCCCGACGATCGGCACCGCGATCATCTGATCGCCCATTCGCCCAGCTCAACGGGCCCCGACTCCCCACGGAGCCGGGGCCCGTCGGCATCGGTCCACCGCCGGGCCGTCGACCCTTGCACCTGAGAATCTCCTGCGGGTCGCGATCAGGTCACGGGACGGACTCGGCGACTTGCAATCAGATCACAGGGCTGTTGTTCTTTAACATAAGCACCATTAGTCCCATCTGTTTCAGCTTTCCTGTGAGGAGCTCCGCCGTGGCCGCACGCCTTCGACCCGCCGCTCGTACCGGCATCATCGCCATGGCCGTCGCGGTCGCCGCCGCCCTCGCCGGCACCGGCCCCGCCCACGCGGAACCGACCATGCCGTCGCTGGGCACCGGCGTGCTCGAGGCGCTGTCCCTCGGCCAGATCCCGTTCGACACCGAACTGGCCGACGCCCTGCGCACCCTCAAGTCGTCCGGCGCCGACCAGCAGGCACTCGAAGCCCTGCAGGCCATCCTCGGCGCCGAAGGACAGCCCGACCTGATGACGCTGCTGCCCGGCGGCGACCCCGCCAACCCCGGCACGCCCGACCCCGCCGCCCCGGCGACGCCGGACACTCCCGACCCGGCCGCACCCGCCGAACCCACGCCCACCGAGCCCGCGGTCGAACTGCCGCAACCGGCGCCGGCCGCCGCGCACGACGTGGACAATCCGCTGGGCACGGCGGGTACCGGCCTGCAAGCCCTGGAACGCCTGACCGGCGCCAAGGCGCTGACCCCGGCGTTCGCCCCCTTCTGCGCCACCCCCACCGACGACAATCCGCTCGGGCTGGTCACCGCACCGGCGGTCGGCTTCCCCGGCCCGTTCCCCAAGGTGGGCAATCAGACCGCGGGCGAAGCACTGAGCCAACTGCTCGACGGCCTCGGCATCGGTGCGATCGGCGATCTGCTCGACAAGAATCAGGACCTCGCCGAGATCACCTCCGCGTTGACCGCCGACCAGACCGCCTACGCGCTCCTGCCGCCGGCCGGGCACACCGGTGACCGATTCCAGGTCGCCTGGTTCAACACCGCGAGCATGAAGGGCGGCATGGCCGACCTGAAGCCGGTCGCCGAGATCACCAACTCCGCCGCGCTGCAGGCGCTGACGAAGTCGGCACCGATCCGCATGGCGCGCGTCGACACCGGGCAGGGCTCGATCCTCACCGCGGTCTTCGGCACCACCACCCACGCCGGGCGCACCTGCTACTTCCTGCCCGCGGTCGGCGTCGTCGAGACCCCTGCCTCCTGACCCTCCCGTGACCCGCGGCCGCCGTCGGCCCGCACCCCCGTCGCTCCCCTGATCGAACAGAGAACGCCCATGAGCCCCCGCCGTCCCCTCCCTCACTCTCCTCGGCTGCGCAAGAGCCTCGCGATCGCCACGGCCGCGGCCGCCGTCGCCGCCGGCGGGGCGTTGACGGCCACGCACGCCTTCGCCGATCCGGAGACCACGCAATCGGCACAGTCCGTGCCGGGTCAGACGCCGGGCGCGGTGTACGTCAACCAGCAGCTGCCCCAGGGCAGCCTCCCCGCCGCCGCAGCGTCCGGTCAGCGCTACAGCTACTGGACCACCGGCGTCGACGACAGCCTGCACCTGGCGATCGCCACCATCCTCGAGCCCAAGGGCAAGGCTCCCGCGGGCGGATGGCCGGTGGTGGTCAACGCTCCCGCCGGGTACGGCGTCGCCGAGAACTGCAATGCCTCCACCACCCCGGCCGCGAGCGCTCGGGACACCGTCGCCGCGTTGCTGCGCAACGGCTTCGCGGTGATCACCCCCGACTACGGCATGGTCGGCGCCGGCACCTCCCCGCAGTACCTCGACCACGCGGTGACCGCACGCAATCTGCTCGACGCCGTGCTGGCCGGTGTGGTGGTCGACGGCTCGGTGGCACCGCAGTGGGCGGTGCTGGGCGAGGCCCAGGGCGCGGCCGCGGCCATCGAGCTGGCCCGCAAGGGCACCCAGTGGCAGGGCGACGACCTCGACTTCCAGGGCGCCGTCGCCACCAGCATCCCGGCCGGCATCGACGTGTTGGTCAGCGGCCTGACCCCCACCTCGCCCGCGGTCTCCGAGTCGATCACCGCCGACGTGATCTACGCGCTGGCCTCCCTGGAGGCCGCCGACGTGGCCTCGGTGCTCTCCCCCACCGGCAAGCAACTCGTCGCCAAGGCTCAGACGATGTGCGCCCCGGCGCTCCGCTCGGCGGTCAAGGGCGTCGCCCTCGGCGATCTGGTCAGCAAGTCCGTGGCCTCCAGCCCGAAGCTCGCGGCCTCACTCAAGCGCTCGCTCGCCCTCTCGCGCAACGGCTTCAGCCGGCCCCTGATGCTCAGTCAGACCCTGCAGAACGACGCCAACCAGGTGCACGAGGCCCTGCGCTTCCTGGCCGATGCGCAGCTGTCCAGCAACAAGGTCACCTCGAAGACGTACTTCACGCCCGACGCCGCCGACGGCGCGCGTCAGGAGCGCACCGCCGTTCTCGGCTACCTCGACGACCTGTTCTGAGCGGCTCGGCCCGGGTCCCCGAGCGCTTCAGGCCCGGGCCGAACCGCGGCAGGTGGAGACCTGCGGGTTCACCATCGGCACGAAGACCATGGCCCCGATGCGCTGGGTGATGCGGAAGTTCACCTGCCCGGCGCCCGGGTGCAGCACCGCCTGCCAGGTGATGCGCTCGGCGCGCGTGGGCACCCGCACCACGCCCCGCTTTCCGGTGGTCACGTTGTGCCAGTTCACCGTGGTCGACATGGTGTAGATCCCGGTGTTGGGCAGCAGCCCGCGCGGACGCGGACTGCTGGCGATCAGCTCGATCGCCGGACCGGGCAGGCCGTCGGACGGGAAGCGCACCTGGTTCCACACATCCACCGAGATCGGCACCCGCGGCGCCGGGAACGGGTTGGCGCTGTCGCAGCGAATGGTCTTGACGTAGTTCCGCAGCGGCGGCGCGGCCTGCGCCCCGCCGGCGGCGGCGGTCCCGAGCGCGAGAGCACCGACCCCGGTGGCGGCGGCCAGAGCCAGCGCGGTGACGGGACGGGCGATGGACGACAGGTGGCGCATGCCTGCAGAGTCTGCCAGCCGCGGCGCCGCGACGGGGCGATTAGCATGGCCGTATGGCCGATCTGCACCTGACGATGGATCCCGTCGCCGACGAGCTCATCTCCCGCGACCCGTTCGCCCTGCTCATCGGCGGCCTCTTGGATCAGCAGTTCCCGATGGAACGCGCCTTCGCCGGACCGGTGAAGATCCTCGACCGCTTCGGCACCCTGGATCCGGCGGCCATCGCCGCGGCCGATCCCGAGGAATTCGCCACGCTGTGCGCCACGCCGCCCGCCGTCCACCGGTACGGCCGCTCCATGGCCGAGCGGATTCAACAGCTCGCCCGGGTGATCGTCGAGGAGTACGACGGACGCGCCGAGCGGGTGTGGAGCGACGCCGAGTCCGGCCGCGACCTGGCCCGCCGGCTCGAGGGCCTGCCCGGCTACGGCAAGGCGAAGGTCAAGATGTTCGTGGCGCTGCTGGGCAAACAGCTCGACGTGCGCCCGGACGGCTGGGAGAAGATCGCCGGCGACTTCAGCGAGGACGGTTACCGGTCGATCGCCGACGTGGTGGATCAGGAATCGTTGCTGAAGGTCCGCGAGTACAAGAAGTCCATGAAACGCCAGAACAACGCTCGCTGAGGGTTGTTGTGACCACGAGTAACGGTAGAGTTTGGGCCCATGAGTGAACTGCCGGATCCCCGCGCCCTGGTGACCCTGCCGATTCGGCTGGGCTTCGCCGCCACCGGCGTGGTGCTGAGCACCGTGGAGTCGACCATCAACGTGGCTCGGGTGGCCGCCGACAGCGTCGAGTCCGAGCTCAACAGCGCGCTCGGCATTCAGGGACAGGGCGAGGTCGCCACCGTGCGGGCTCCCCTGGTGATCCTGGCGCAGGTCGCCGACCTGATGAGCCCCGACCGCCCGTTCGGACGGCTCCTGGCCAACGGCGGTCCGCTCGACCGGCTGATCAAGCCGGGGGGCGTGATCGATCGGCTGACCGCCCCGGACGGCCTCCTGGAGAAGCTCACCGCCCGGGGCGGCCTCCTCGATCAGATGACCGACGACAAGGGTGCGCTGATGCGCATCGCCGCCAAGGACGGCCCCATCGACCGGCTCACCCGGTCCGGCGGCGTGGTGGACCAGTTCACCGAGAACGACGGCATTCTGGATCGGCTCACCAAGCCCGGCGGCGCGATCGACCTGCTGACCGACGAGAACGGCGCGCTGATGCGCATCGCCGCCAAGGACGGCCCGCTCGACCGGCTCACCCGGTCCGGCGGCGTGATCGACCAGATCACCGAGAACGAGGGCATCCTCGAGCGCCTCACCAGCCAGGGCGGCGTGATCGACAAGCTCACCGCACCCGACGGCGTGCTGACCAAGCTGGCACAGCCGGGCGGCGTGCTCGATCGGGCGGCCAGCGACGAAGGCCTGCTCGATCAGCTCGTCGGAGAGGGCGGCGCGCTGGAGCAGATCATCGCGCCCGACGGCCCGCTCGACAAGTTCTCCGAACTGTCCGAGACGTTGGCGGCCCTGCCCGCCAACCTGTCGGCCATGCAGGAGACGGTCGACCATCTCAACGAGGTGGTCGAGCTGCTCAACCGTTCGGTGGCGCCCATCGGCGGTCTCGCCGACCGGCTGCCGAAGCGTTTGACGCGGGGCACCCCGCGCGGCATCGGTGCCGCGGCCGTCGACGACTACGTGGAGTGATCGCCGACGCCGCGCGCACCGATGCGCGGAGCGTTCAGGACTTGGCGACGCGGCGCAGGCGCAGGTTGGCGAACTCGCCCAGGCCCCACGGACCCAGTTCCCGGCCGTAGCCGGAGGCCTTGACGCCGCCGAAGGGCAGGCCCGGCAGGGACGTGCCGTGCTCGTTGACCATGGCCATGCCCACGTCGAGGCGATCGGCCAGCGCGCTGGCCCGCTCCACGTCCGAACTCCAGACCGACCCGGACAGCCCGTAGTCCACGTCGTTGGCCAGGGCGACGGCTTCCTCGTCGTCGGAGACCGAATAGACCATCGCCACCGGCCCGAAGACCTCCTCGGAGTAGACGTCCATCTCCGGGGTGACGCCGGTGAGCACCGCCGGGGCCATGAAGGCGCCGGGGCCGTCCAGTGCCGTGCCGCCGGTGTGCAGGGTGGCCCCCTGCGCGACCGCCCGCTGCACCTGGTCGACCACCTGATCGCGGGCCGCCACCGACGACAGCGGGCCGATCTTGGTCGCGGGGTCGGTGGGATCGCCCACCGTCATGGCCTGCACCGCCGCGGTGAGGTTCTCCACGAAACCCTCGTAGAGGTCCTCGTGCACGATGAACCGCTTGGGCGAGTTGCAGGCCTGCCCGCAGTTCATCATCCGGCGCGCCGCGGCCCCCGCCGCAGTGGCTGCGACGTCCGGGGTGTCCAGCAGGATGAAGGCGTCCGAGCCGCCCAGCTCCAGCACCGACTTCTTCAGGTGCGCCGCCGCGGTCTGCGCCACCGCGGCGCCGGCCCGGCCGCTGCCGGTCAGCGAGACGCCCTGGATCCGCTTGTCGGCGATCATCGTCGCGGCCTGCTCGTTGCTGGCGTAGACGTTGATGTACGCATCCCGCGGCACCCCGGCGGAGTGCGCGATCTCCTCCATCACCTGCGATGAGGCGGCACAGATCGGCGCGTGCTTGAGCACGATGGTGTTGCCCAGCAACAGGTTCGGGGCCGCGAACCGCGCCACCTGGTAGTAGGGGAAGTTCCACGGCATGATCCCCAGCAGCGGACCGACCGATTCGCGGGTGACCGTCGAGCTGGCGGCCCCCTGCGGATCGAGTTCCTCGGTCTCCAGCAGCGCCGGACCGTGCTCGGCGTACCAGTCGTAGATCATCGCGGTGAGCGCGATCTCGCCCTGCGCCTGATTGAGGGGTTTACCCATCTCACCGGCGATGATGCCGGCCAGTTCGTCGGCGCGGTCCCGGTAGATCTGCGCGGTGTCACGCAGCATGCGCACGCGCTCGGCGATCGGCGTCCGGCGCCACTGCCCGTAGGCGGCGGCCGACCGCGCCAGGACATCGTCGACGTCCGCATCGCTCATGACGTCGAAGGTGCGTTCAATGGTTCCGGTGGCTGGATTCTCGGTGACGTAGGTCATGTCTGGACCCTAACCGTCCGTCGCCGCGACCAACAGGGAGACCAGACAATCGGCGTCGACCGCGGCCGGGTCGGTGGTCAGCGACAGCGTCGCCGTCGCGCCGAGGCGAAGCACGCCGATCGACAACGCGTGCGCGCTCGACAGCGCCGGGAAACCGGCGGTGAACAGCACGGCCCCGCCGCCGAGGGTCAGATCCGCCGGGCCGCGGTGCACCGCGGAGACCACGGCGGCCCCGGCCACGCGCGCGGGTGCGACGTCGGTGGGTGTCCATCGCACGGCCAGCGACCGCAAGACGGCGGGCGTGATGTCGGCGGCCCGCCGTTCCAGCCGTCGACCGGGTGCGTCCTCGCGCACGCGGGCGGCGCGGATCTGCGCGTCGATCATGCGGGCGCGGTCGATCCGGTCCAGATGGGGGTGCAGCCGAACGCTCACGTTGTGAAAGTTGTTGCGCCCCCGCCCGTGCGCCGCGCGCCCGACGGTCAGTTCGACCGTCAGCGCGTCGTCGGCGATGCCCAGGTACGGGCCGAGCACCTCCGCGAGCCGCGCGAGCACCGAGACGGTGACGGTGGCCGTGCCGATCCGCAGGGCGTCGGCCTCGACGACGCGAACGTCGATACGGCGGCGGCGACCGGCCACCCGGTTGAGGGTGGTGGCCGCCATCGTCGGCGGTGCCGGGGTGTCGTCGGCGCGGCGCCACCCGGCCGTGCCCAGCGCGAGGCCGGCCGCCAACCGCAGCGGCATGCCCAGCACGCCCGCCGCCAGCGCGGGGACTCCGGGCCGATCCCCGGCGACCGGTCGCCCGCTCGTCGGCTCCGGCTCGCCGCCCGGGCCCAGCAGCGTGCGGGCCAGCGCCGCCACCCCGCGCCCGTCGGCGAGCGCGTGGGACACCTGCAGGACCAGCACCCAGGCTGGGCCGGCGGCCCGCGGCGCACCCGCGACGGGGCCGAACAGGTGCGCCCGCCAGGTGTGTTCGGTGGCGTCCAGACTGTCGGTCAGCAGGTCGGCGACCGCGGCGCGGCACTCATCCCAGGTCGCCGGTCCGTCGTGGTGGCGGAGCTGGTCGTCGACGATCGGGGCGGGGCACCACCGCGGCAGGGCCAGATCGCGCCAGGCGGGCGCCGCCCGCAGCCCGAGTTCGGGTACCCCGCCCGCACGCAGGCGCAGATCGGCGAGAAGCTCGTCCGGTCGGCGATCCCCTTGGGCCGCAAAGCAGTACAGCGCGAACTGGTCGGTGGCCCCGAGCCGCGAGCGCCAGAACATGTCCGCGTCGAGCGGCGCCATCTCGGCCATCGCACCTCCTCGCCTCGACCGTGCGACCTCGCCAGTAAGGTCCGAGTACCACCGTACGAGGGAGCCCGCGCATGCCTGACGAGAGCACGTTGATTCACGGAGTCGATCCGGCAACGCCGGTGATCGTCGGCGTCGGGCAGGCCGCCGAACGCCTCGACGATCCCGACTACGCGGCCCTGGGCGAGGCGGACCTGGCCGCCCGCGCCGTGCGGGCGGCCTTCGCCGACACCGGCGCGGACCGGGCCGCCGCCGACCTGGCCGCGGACGTGGACGTGGTGGCGGCGACACGCTCGTTCGAGATCTCCAGCCCCGCGGCGCGCTCGGTGTTCGGACGCCCCGACAACATGCCGCGGGCGGTGGCCGCGCGCACCGGGATGAACCCGCGACGCGCCATCGCCGAGATCACCGGCGGCCAGAGCCCGCAGCATCTGGTCAACGAGTTCGGCGCGGAGATCGCCGCCGGACGAGCCGGGCCCGTCCTGCTGTTCGGCGCCGAGGTCATGTCGACGGTGCGGCGGCTGCGCGCCGATCGGGTGGACCCCGCGCCCGACTTCACCGAGGAGGTGGCGGGCTCGCTCGAGGACCGCGGTTACGGCATCGCCGGCCTCACCTCCGTGGAGTCGGTCAAGCACGGTGTGATGGCACCGGTGCACCAGTACGCGCTGCTGGAGAATGCGCGGCGGCATCGGCTGGGCCTCTCGGCGGCGGACTACGCGCAGCAGATGGGCGAGCTGTTCGCGCCGATGACGGCGGTGGCCGCCGAGAATCCGTACGCCGCGGCGCCCCGCCAGCACACGGCCGCCGAGCTCACGGTGGTGGGCGAGAACAATCGCATGGTGACGGTGCCGTACACCCGGCGCCTCATCGCCCGCGACCACGTGAACCAGGCCGCCGCCGTCCTGATGATGTCCGTCGCTGAGGCGACGGCCGCGGGCATCGACCCGGCGCGCTGGGTCTTCCTGCACGGGCACGCCGACACCGCCGAGGCCCCGATGCTGGCCCGCCCCGACCTCTCGCTGGCCCCGGCCTCCGACGCCGCGCTGGCACAGGCATTGGAGATGGCCGGGGTGGGCCCCGACGACATCGCCGCCTTCGACCTCTACAGCTGCTTCCCGATCGCCATGTTCACCGCGGCCGAAGCGCTCGGGTTGCGCGCCGACGATCCGCGGGGCCTGACCGCGACCGGCGGTCTGCCGTACTTCGGCGGGCCGGGCAACAACTACTCCATGCACGGCATCGCCGAAATCGTGCGCCGGGTGCGCCGCGACCCGGGCTCGCGGGGACTGGTGACCGCCAACGGCGGCCTGCTCAGCAAGCTCTCGGTGGGCATCTATTCCACCGTGCCCGCGCCGTGGCGTCCCTCGCGGTCGGCCGCGCTACAGGCCCGCCTGGACCGCGGCGAGCGAGTCCCGTTGTGCCGCTTCCCCGATGGGCCCGCGACCGTGGAGTCGTACACGGTGCTCGATCCCGCCGGCGAGGCGCCGATCGGGGTGGTGATCGGACGGATGGACGACGGCTCGCGTTTCATCGGACTGGCCGACCCCGACGACACCGCCCTCGCCGAACGCCTCCTGGGCGATCCGATCGGCACGCGAGTCTGGGTCCGGTCGTCGCCGACCCGCAACACGGTGACCGCCGACGAGACCACCATGGAACGTCTGCATCCGCGGACGCCGGTGGGCTTTCGGGACGATTACGCGGACGTGGTGCTGCGCCGCGACGGTCGGGTCCTGGAGATCGTCATCAACCGGCCGGATTCGCGCAATGCGTTGAGCGCGAACACCAATCAGGAGCTCGACGAGATCTTCGACGCCTACTTCGCCGACCCCGATCTCTGGGTGGCCATCCTGACCGGCGCCGGCGACAAGGCCTTCTCCTCCGGCAACGACCTCGCGGCCAGCGCGGGCGGGGGTGGGCTGGCCACCCCGGCCAACGGTTTCGGCGGTCTCACCTCCCGGCGCCGCCTGCCCAAGCCGATCATCGCCGCGGTCAACGGATTCGCCCTGGGCGGCGGCCTGGAGGTGGCGTTGGCCTGCCACGTGATCGTCGCCGACGAGCAGGCCACCTTCGGGCTGCCCGAGGTCAAGGTGGGCCTCGTCGCGGCCGCGGGCGGCCTCGTCCGCCTGCCCCGGACGATTCCGCCCGCGCTGACCCGCGACATGATCCTCACCGGGCGACGGCTGAGCGCCGACGAAGCCCTGAGCCACGGCCTCGTCTCCCGCGTGGCCCGCCGCGGAGAGGTCTTGGACCTGGCCCGCGAGGTCGCCGCCGAGGTGTTGGCCGCCTCGCCCACCGCGGTCCGCGCCTCGCTGTCGGTGATGGCCGACACCGAGGCGCAGGCCGACACGGTGCAGGCGGTGCAGGACAGCCTGGCGGTCATGGACGAGATCCTGGTGAGTGCCGACACCAGGGAGGGCATCGCCGCATTCGTGCAGAAGCGGACACCCCGCTGGACCGGCCGCTGAACCGGCGCCCTGCAGGATCCGGTCGGCGTCGGTAGCGTGGGTAGTGCCATCTGATCGGATGACAACGGCCCGCCAGGGTCGATACGTGACGACACGAGGAGGACTGCATGGGACTGACCGATGACGCACGAAACAAGGCTGACGACCTCAAGGGCCGAGCCAAGGAAGCCGCTGGCGCGGCGACCGACGATCAGGATCTGAAGAACGAAGGCAAGGCCGATCAGGGTCTGGCCGAGGCACGCTCGAAGGTGACCGAAGCCGCCGACAAGGTGAAGGACGGCATCGACTCGGTGAAGGACAAGCTCACCGGCCGCTGAGTCGTCGCCCCGCCGATCGCGGATCTGCGTACCGTGGACTGCGAGTACGACAGTCCGCGATCGGCGAGGAGCTTCCGATGTCGCCCACCAACTCTTCTTCCGGTGATCCGTTCGGTCCCGGCGACGACGATTTCGACCGCTTCACGCGGGAGGTCGGCGATGGCCTGAAGGACATGATCAGCAAATTCCTGGTCGGCCAGGGCGGTCAGTTGGCCTGGTCCACCCTTTCCGATGCCACCTCGCGGCAGCGCCGCGAACCGTCGCGCCCGGAGCCCGTGGTGAGCGCCGACGCGGGCAGCGGGGTATGGGCGATCGTGGCCGGCGAGGACGCCGGTCCCCGCGTGGAGCAGGTATTCCCCACCGAGCTCGACGCGCTGCGCGCGCACCAGCACAACACCGATCCGCTGCGCCGCGTGCGATTCCTGCCGTACGGCATCGCCGTCACGGCACTCGAAGCCGACTAGCAGTGCGCCTAGCCGCGCAGCGCGGCCAACGCGCGGTCGGCGTGCACCGTCATGTTCACTTCCGACGCGATCACGTCCGCGACGGTGCCGTCGGCACGGATCGCGAAGGTGGTCCGCTTGGTTGGCATGCCGATTGTGCGCAGGAGCGAACCCCGTTGCACGCCATAGGCTTTCGCCACCTCGCCGGTCACATCGGCGAGCAGGGGGTAGTCGAGCCGGTGCTCGGCGGTCCAGCGCGCCTGCTTGTCCACCGCGTCGGCGCTGATCCCGATGCGCTGCACGCCCGCCGCGGCGAACTCGGCGCCGAGATCGCGGAAGTGGCACGCTTCCTTGGTGCAGCCGGGCGTGAACGCGGCCGGGTAGAAGAACAGGACCACCGGGCCCTCGGCCAACAGCTCCCCCAGCCGTCGGACCGTTCCGGTCTGGTCGGGCAACGCGAAGTCGGGGGCGGTCTCACCGGGTTTCATGAAACCCAGTGTGCCGCAATCCCCCGCCCGCCGACGAGCACCACCGGCTATCGATCGCTCCACACCGGTGGGCGCTTCTCCAGGAACGCCGAGATGCCCTCCCGTGCGTCGCAGGCGACCGCGTTGGTGGCCATGGTCTCGGTCATCAGTCGGTAGGCCTCCCGCTCGGAGACGTCGATCTGGTCGTAGAAGGCCCGCTTGCCGATCGCCAGCGTCGCACTGCTGGAACCGGCGATCGACGCGGCCAGGTCGGCGACCACCGCGTCCAAGCGGTCGGCCGGCACCGCCTGGTTGATCAGACCCCACTCGGCCGCCGTCGCCGCATCCACCATCTCGCCGGTGAGCAGCATCTGCATGGCCCGCTTGCGTCCGATCGCCCGGGTCAGCGGCACCATCGGGGTGGAGCAGAACAGGCCGATCTTGACCCCGGGGGTGCTGAACCGGGCATCGTCGGCGGCGACGGCGAGATCGCTGGTGGCCACCAGCTGGCAGCCTGCGGCCAGCGCCATGCCTGCGACCTTCGCGATCACCGGCTGGCGCACCTCGTGCAGGGTGAGCATGAGTTCGGAGCAGGCGGCGAAGATCTCTCGCTGGTCGTCGAGCTCGGCGCCGACCACCTCGGCGAGGTCGTGTCCGGCGGAGAAGGCCGGGCCTTCCGCGGCGATCACGATGACCCGCACCCGCGAGTCCTGGTCCAGCTCCCGCAGCAAGCGCGTCGCCGCCTGCATCGTCTTCTTGGACAGCGGATTCCGCCGTTGCGGGGCGCGAAGGGTGACGGTCGCGATCGAGTCTTCCACGTCCACCGTCACCTCGGTGATGTTCTCGGTCATGGCTGCCATTGTGGCTGCGGCCGTCGCGGTTGTCTCGACAACGGCGGCCCCGGGACCTGCGTCACTGGTCGACGCCGCGGCCGCCACTAGACTGGACTGTCATGGCCACCACGACGCGACTGCGCTGGTTCTGGTGGCTGCTCGCCTACACCGCACTCGCACTGGGCATCGTCGGCATCGTGCTGCCGGTGGTGCCGACGGTGCCGTTCATTCTGCTGAGCGCCTTCGCCGCCGCACGCGGCTCGCAACGTCTGCACGACCGGCTGCTCGGACATCCCCGCCTCGGGCCGATGATCACCGACTGGCAGACGCACGGCGCGATCACCCGGCGCGCCAAAGTGCTCGCCACGGTCATGATGGCCATCGCCGCCGCGCTGCTGTTCTGGCTGGCCCCGCGGCTGTGGATCGCGCTCGTCGCGGCCTCGATCATGGCCGTGGTGTGCACGTGGCTCTGGCTGCGCCCCGAGCCGCCGACCGAGCCGTGATGCCCGACGGGCACCGAGCGCTGCTNGCGTTCAGCGTGGCGCTCGGGCACATCGCCGCACGCAGCTTCTCGGCGTTCGGCTCGTAGTAGCCGCCGAGGTCGACGGCCTTGCCCTGCACCTCGGCGAGCTCGGCCAGGATGGCGTCGGAATCCGCCGCCAGCTGCTCCGCCAGCGGACCGAAGGCCGCGGCCAGGTCGGCGTCGTCGGTCTGGGCGGCCAGTTCCTGAGCCCAGTAGAGGGCCAGCCAGAACTGGCTGCCACGGTTGTCGAGTTCACCGGTCTTGCGCGACGGCGACTTCCGGTTCTCCAGGAGCTTGCCGGTGGCCGCGTCGAGCGTCTCGGCCAGGACGGTCGCCTTGGCGTTGCCGTACTTGCGACCCAGGTCGTCGAGGCTGGCGGCCAGCGCCAGGAACTCGCCGAGCGAATCCCAGCGCAGGTGGTTCTCCTCCACCAGCTGCTTGACGTGCTTGGGCGCCGAACCGCCGGCACCGGTCTCGTACAGGCCGCCGCCGGCCATCAGCGGCACGATCGACAGCATCTTGGCGCTGGTGCCCAGTTCCAGGATCGGGAACAGGTCGGTCAGGTAGTCGCGCAGGATGTTGCCGGTCACCGAGATGGTGTCCAGGCCGCGCATGGCGCGCTCGAGGGTGTACCGCATGGCGCGCACCTGGGACATGATCTGGATGTCCAGGCCCTCGGTGTCGTGATCCTGCAGGTACTTGTTCACCAGGGTGATCAGGTTGTTCTCGTGCGGGCGGTACGGGTCGAGCCAGAACACCGCGGGCATGCCCGAGGCGCGTGCCCGGGTGACGGCCAGCTTCACCCAGTCGCGGATCGGCGCATCCTTGACGATGCACATGCGCCAGATGTCGCCCGCTTCGACGTTCTGCGACAGCAGGACCTCGCCCGTCGAGGCGTCGACGATGTTCGCGACGCCGGCCTCCGGGATCTCGAAGGTCTTGTCGTGCGAGCCGTACTCCTCGGCCTTCTGCGCCATCAGACCTACGTTCGGCACGGTGCCCATGGTGGTGGGATCGAAGGCGCCGTTGGTCTTGCAGAAGTTGATGATCTCCTGGTAGATCCGGGCGAAGGTCGACTCCGGCATGACTGCCTTGGTGTCCTTCTTGCGGCCGTCGGCGCCGTACATCTTGCCGCCGATCCGGATCATGGCAGGCATGGACGCGTCGACGATCACGTCGCTGGGCGAGTGGAAGTTCGAGATGCCGCGGGCCGAGTCGACCATCGCGAGTTCGGGCCGGTACTCGTGGCAGCGGTGCAGATCTTCGACGATCTCCTCGCGCTTGGAGGCCGGGAGGGTGTCGATCTTCTCGTACAGGTCGACCATGCCGTTGTTGACGTTCACGCCGAGTTCGTCGAACAGTTCCTGGTGCTTGGCGAAGGCGTCCTTGTAGAACACCTTGACCGCGTGACCGAAGACGATCGGGTGGCTCACCTTCATCATGGTGGCCTTGACGTGGAGCGAGAACATGACGCCGGTCTCCTTGGCGTCGTTCAGCTGCTCCTCATAGAACTCGAGCAGTGCCTTCTTGCTCATGTACATGCTGTCGATGACGTCGCCGGCGTCGAGCGGCACGGTCTTCATCACGTGGGTCTTGCCGTCGGGGGTCACCACCTCCATGCGCGCATCGCAGGCGTGGTCGAGGATCATCGACTTCTCGCCGGCGTAGAAGTCGCCGTGGGTCATGTGCGCCACGTGCGACTGCGAGGCCATGGACCACTTGCCCATGCTGTGCGGGTTGGCCCGCGCGTACTCCTTGACCGCCTTCGGGGCGCGACGGTCCGAGTTGCCTTCGCGCAGCACCGGGTTCACCGCGCTGCCCAGGCACGCCGAGTAGCGGTCGCGGATCTCTTCCTCTTCGGGAGTCTTCGGATCCTGCGGGAAGTCGGGGATGTCGTAGCCCTTGTCCTGCAGTTCGGCGATGGCGGCGTTGAGCTGCGGAACCGAGGCGCTGATGTTGGGCAGCTTGATGATGTTGGTATCGGGCGACTGGGTGAGGCGGCCGAGTTCGGCGAGGTTGTCGGCGACGCGCTGCTCGTCGGTGAGGCGTTCGGGGAAAGCGGCCAGAATGCGGGCCGCCACCGAGATGTCACTGGTCTCCACAGCGATACCGGCGGCCTCGGCGAACGTGCGGACCACCGGTAGGAAGGCTTCGGTGGCCAGACGGGGGGCCTCGTCGGTGAGCGTGTAGATGATCTTCTGGTTATCGGAGGTCATTAGGGTATCGACTCTTTTCAGCTCGGTCGGATCGCAAGTTCTTGTGGAACGTCCGTGTCTAACTCGTCGCAGACATTCTCCCCCTGTTTGTGATTTTCCGCGAACGTACTTCGAGAATGCGAGAGGGCCCACACCCCCGTCACGCCCCTGCCTGCGGTGCTAGCTGGAGGTAGCAGCCCGTCGGCGTGTTGCCCGACGACCTCACCTAGGATCTGCACCCATGGCAGGTCGCAGCCGTTCCGCGGTGTACGCACGTCGTCGACGCCGGCGGATGTCGGCCGCCGACCACGATCTCACCGACGCACAGTGGACGGCGCTGGTCGGCGAATGGGGCGGCTGCGCCTACTGCGAGGAGCCCGATGAGGCGCCGCAGCGGGACTGCATCCTCCCGATCTCCCGGGGCGGCCGGTACACGCTCGGCAACGTGGTCCCGGCCTGCCGGTCGTGCAATGCCAGCAAGTGCAATGCCGAAGTGACCCAGTGGATGCGCCGCAAGAAGCTCGACGAGAAGCGGTTCCTGGTGCGCCAGTTTCAGATCTCCCGACTGCTGGAGGAGCGGGACTGACGCGGCCTACCCTGGTTCGCGGAGGTAGACGATGAGCACGGCGATCGTACTGTCCGGCGGCGCCAATCTGGGTGCGATGCAGGTGGGCATGCTCCGCGCACTCGCCGAACACGGGGTGGCCCCCGACCTCATCGTGGGCACCTCCGCGGGCGCGCTCAACGCGGCGTTCATCGCCGAGCGGGGCCTCACCACCGACGCCGTGGACGAGCTGGCGCAGATCTGGCGCTCGCTGCGCGCCCGAGACGTGTTTCCGCCCGACCCCAAGTACCTGTTCAGCGCCGTGCGGGGGCGCAGCCCGTCGCTGTTCAGCGACTTCGGTCTGCGCAAGCTGATCGACCGGCATGTGAATCTGACGGTCCTCGAGGATGCGCGGATCCCGCTGATCGTGGTGGCGACCGATCTGCTGACCGGCGGCGAGGTGGATCTGGGCTGGGGCCCGGCCGCCGACGCCGTCCTCGCCAGCAGCGCGATCCCCGGCCTGCTGCCGCCGGTGACCTGGCGCGGCCGCACCCTGGTCGACGGCGGGGTCGCCGACAACACCTCGCTCGCGCCCGCCATCATGGCCGGCGCGGAGACGGTGTACGTCCTGCCCACCGGGTACCGGTGCGCCCCGGTGAAGGTGCCCGACGACGCCGCCGACATCGTCTTGCACGCCACCACCCTGCTGGTGCAGAAGCGACTGATCCGCGACATCGAGCAGTACTCCGACGCGGCCGACCTGATCGTGCTGCCGTCCCCGTGTCCGCTCGACATCAGTCCGCGCGACTTCAGCCGGGCCGACGAGTTGATCGAGCGGGCCCACCGGGAGGCCGTCAGCCAGTTGGCCGTCGACGGCGGCCTGCGCGCGCGGCCCGCCTCCCAGCTCGCGCTCCGACCGCGGCGCTAGTCGGGCCGTCGTCGATCCGGTCCGCCGCCCGGCGGATGCGAGGATGGTGGGGTGTCGATGCCTGCTCCGCTCCCGATGAAGGACGGGGTCGGACCGACCCGCCTGCGGGTGCCCGCCGACGGGCCCTGGCCCACCGTCGCCGCGTTCGTCGTCGAGCATTTCGGTCACATCGCCGCCGACGAATTGCACCGGCGGTTCGCCGACGGTGAGATCGTCGGCGCCGACGGCACGCCCCTCGCCGCCGACACGCCCCTCGGACGGCACGAGTTCCTCTGGTACTACCGGGAACTCCCCGACGAGCAGCCGCTGCCCTACCGCGAGGAGATCCTGCACGTCGACGACGACCTGATCGTGGTGGACAAACCGCACTTCCTGCCCACCACGCCGGGCGGGCGGTATCTGCGCGAGTCGGCGCTGGTGCGGTTGCGGGTGCGTCTGGACAACCCGGAGATCGCTCCGATCCATCGCCTCGACCGGCCCACGGCCGGGCTGGTCCTGTTCTCGGCGCGCCGCTCCTCGCGCGGCGCCTACCAATCGTTGTTCGAGCGACGGACGGTCACCAAGGTGTACGAGGCCGTGTCCGCGCTGCCGGCCGACTGGGATCCCGACCGCCCGCACCTGGCCGGACACCGTTTCCCGCTGGTCTACCGCAACCACATCTACCGCGACCGGTCGGCCGCGGACCGCAACGATCCGCGGGTGTTCGTCGACCCGGACCGCCCACCCAATGCCGAGACCGCGCTGGAGGTCCTCGGGACCGGCGTCAGCGCCGCCGGCCGTTCGGTGCTGCACACGGCACTGCGCCCGCACACCGGTCGCATGCACCAGCTGCGGGTGCACCTGGCTGCCCTGGGCGCGCCCATCCTCGGCGAGCGCCGCTACCCCGAGCTGCTGCCGGAGACGGCCGACGACCCGGCGCTGCCGCTGCAGTTGCTGGCCCGTTCGCTGGCGTTCACCGATCCGCTGACCGGGCGGGTTCGCGAGTTCACCAGCGAGCGCACGCTCAGCGAGGCGCCGACCGCGTGAACCGGCCCGGCGGGACCTGTCCGGACAACCGGGCGGACCGTCCCGATTCCCGGTAGCGTGCCAACCACGCCCACCCGCCACGCGCGGCCGACGACCCGCGCCCACCTCGAAGGGAAGGTCCCAGGCTCCATGCCGATCTATCAGTTTCACTGCGCCGAGTGCGGGCGATTCGAAGCCTCGTTCTCCATGGCCGACGTGCCCGACTCCACCGACTGCGCCTGCGGCGCGGCGGCCCGTCGCGGCATCAGCTCCACGCACCTGGGGCGCGGCGGCAGCGCGATGAACCTGTTGGACGCCACCAAGGCGACGGCCGACAAGCCCGCCGTCGTCGACCGGATTCCCAGCGGTGGTCGTCGCGCCGCCGGTGGATCCACCAATCCGCTGCACGCCAAGCTGCCGCGCCGCTGACCCGCCGTTGCGCCGGCCAACTCCAGTGTGAAAGGACCGCTCCCATGCCCGAGCTCGTATTCCCACTCGATTCGACCAAGAAGTTCACCGAACAGGAGATCCTCGGTCACAACCGGTGGCACTACGCGATCCCGCCGGCGGTCACCGTCAAGCCCGGCGACACCTTCCGCGTGCACTGCCGGGAATGGTTCGACGGCGCCATCGTGAACGACGATTCCGCCGAGGACATCCTGAACGCGCCGCTGAAGACGGTGCACACCCTGTCCGGCCCGTTCGCGGTGGAGGGCGCGCAGCCCGGCGACCTGCTGATCGTCGACATCGTCGACGTCGGGCCGATCCCGCAGGAGGACTCCGGCCCGCTCGCCGGTCAGGGCTGGGGTTACACCGGCATCTTCGCCAAGCAGAACGGCGGCAGCTTCCTCACCGACCAGTTCCCCGACGCCTACAAGGCGGTGTGGGACTTCCAGGGCCACACCGCGACCTCCCGGCACATCCCGCACGTCAGCTTCACCGGCATGATCCACCCCGGGCTGATGGGCACCGCGCCGTCGAAGGAGCTGCTGGGCAAGTGGAATGCGCGCGAGGCCGCGCTGATCGCCACCGACCCCGAGCGCGTGCCGCCGCTGGCGCTGCCGCCGGAGCCCGAGCATGCCCTGCTCGGTTCGCTGACCGGTGACGCCTTCACCGCCGCGGCCGCCGAGGCCGCCCGCACCGCGCCGCCGCGGGAGAACGGCGGCAACCAGGACATCAAGAACCTCACCCGCGGCACCCGCGTGTTCTACCCGGTGTTCGTCGACGGCGCGAACCTGTCGGTGGGCGATCTGCACTTCAGCCAGGGCGACGGTGAGATCACCTTCTGCGGCGGCATCGAGATGGGCGGCTTCATCGATCTGCACGTCGACCTGATCAAGGGCGGCATGGAGACCTACGGGGTCAGCGAGAACGCCATCTTCCTGCCGGGCGGCGACGTGGGGCCCCGCTACGAGAAGTTCCTCGCCTTCTCCGGCACCTCGGTGACGCTCGACGGCGAGCAGCGCTACCTGGACTCGCAGCTGGCCTATCAGCGCGCCTGCCTGCACGCGATCGACTACCTGACCAAGTTCGGCTACAGCCCCGAGCAGGCTTACCTGCTGCTGGGCGCCGCGCCCATCGAGGGTCGCTTCTCCGGGGTGGTCGACATTCCGAACTCGTGCGCCACGGTGTACATCCCGACGTCGATCTTCGATTTCGATGTGGAGCCCGGCAAGGACGGTCCGGTGCAGATCGATCCCGGTATCGGGGCGCCGCGCGCCTCGGCCTGAGCCGGCCGAACTCTGGTGGGTCAGCGGCGCGCCCGGTAGTGCACGTACACCGTGTCGCCGTAGGCGCGCTGCTCCACCAGTTGCAGGTCGAGCCGGGCGTCGGCCGGTAGGGCGCGCAGGCCCCCGCCGACCAGCTTGGGCACGATGAAGAATCGGAAGTCGGTCACCAGGCCGGCGCGAATCGCGACGGCCGCGGTGGTCGGCCCGAAGATCTCGACCTCGCCGGGCTCTTCGTCGACGATGCGCCGCAGCTCGGCCAGGTCCAGTTCGGGCACCAGCCGGGTGTGCGGGGCGCCGAGGTCGGAGTCGGTGAGCGTCGTGGAGACCACCACCTTGCGTAGGTCACGCCAGGCCTGCGCGAACTGCTTCTCGAGTGGACCCCACGGGTCGTCCGCCGGTTCGTGCTCCCAGTACCGCATGAGCAGATAGGTCTTGCGGCCGAGGATCTCGGTGGAGATCGGCCCCATCCGCTCGACGTGGAAGGCGAACACCTCGTCGTCGGGTGCCGACCACTGGAAGTCGCCGTCGGAGTCGGCGGCGAAACCGTCGATCGAGACTGTCGCGGTGTAACTCAGAGTGCCCATGTCGATCTCCTCACCCTCCGATTCTGGCGCGGTGTATCGACGCGGCGCAATGGTTGACCGGCCCCCGTTTGCGGCGGAGACGACCGCAGCCTTGATTCGCCAGTGCACTCAATAGTGCAATATCGTGCACTCCATGGAGGAGGACACCGAACGGTTGGCCCGCGCGATCGGCGAACGCGTGAAGCGGGAGCGGAACGCTAAATCGTGGACGCTGGATCAGCTCGCCGCGAAGGCGACGCTGAGCCGACGCATGGTGGTCAACGTGGAGCAGGGAGCGACCAATCCCAGTCTGGGCACCCTGCTGCGGTTGTCGGCGGCGCTCGGCGTCGGGCTTCCGACGCTGGTGGAGGAGCCGCCCTCACCGGTGGGCACGGTGATTCGCCACGGCGACGGCGCGGTGCTGTGGACCGGCACCCACGGTGGCCGCGCCGTGCTGGTGGCCGGCACCGAATCGCCGGACATCGTGGAGCTGTGGGACTGGACGCTCGGCCCGGGCGACGTGCACAGCACCGAGGCGCACGCGCCCGGCACCCGCGAACTGCTGCGGGTGGACTCGGGCGAGCTCACCGTGCAGGTCGAGGACCACGTTCACCGGCTCGGCCCCGGCGACGCGCTCAGTTTCCGCGCCGACGCCGCCCACTCCTACGCCAACCACACCGACGCGCTCGCCCGCTTCACCCTTGCGGTGTATGAGCCGGGTATCGGCGGCGCCCATCGGGCGGAGCATTCCGATGCGTGAGCGGAGCGCACCGAGCGCGACGATGCGGTCATGATCGGGCAGAACCTGCCGGCCAAGGTGCCGGCGTGGTCGATGGCGGTCGCGGCGATGCTCGGCATCCAGATGGCCAGCGCACTCTCGGTGCGGGTGATCGAGCAGGTGGGTCCGGCGGGCACCGCGTGGCTGCGGCTGAGCTTCGGCGTGGCCCTGCTGTGGCTGATCTCGCCGCCCAAGTTCGGCTCGATTCGTCGACGCGACGTGCCCGCGCTCCTGGCGCTCGGTGCGGCGACCGGCTTGATGACCACGTTCTTCCTGTCCGCGCTCGAGCGCATCGAACTGGGCACCGCGGTATCGATCGAGTTCCTCGGGCCGCTCGTCGTGGCCGCGGTGATGAGTCCGCATCGCAAGGCGCTGATCTGGCCGCTGGTGGCCCTGGCCGGCGTGCTGCTGTTGACCGAGCCGTGGCGCGGCGAGATCGACCTGCTGGGCGTGGCTTTCGCGCTGCTCGCCGGCGCCTGCTGGGGCACCTACAACGTGCTCACCCAGCACGTGGGAAGCCGGTTCGAGGGAATCAGCGGCTTGTCGTTGACCATCCCGGTCGCGGCCCTGGTGGCCCTGCCGATGGGGCTGCCCCAGGTGCTCGGCGGCGACGTGCTCTGGTGGGTGCTCCCCACCGCGGCGGGTATCGCACTGCTGGCCCCGGTGATCGCGTTCGCGCTGGAGATGGCGTCGCTGCGCCGGATGACGCAGACCGCGTTCGGCACGCTGCTGTCGGTGGAGCCGGCCCTCGCGGTGCTCATCGGCCTGATCGTGCTCACCCAGCTGCCCTCGCCGGTGCAACTGCTCGGGATCGCCCTGGTGGTGGTCGCCGCCGCCGCGGCACAGCGCGGCGGCAAGCGACCGTCCACCGGGACGAGAGAAGAAGCCGTCCTGTAGCTAGCCGGTGACGCGTGCGGCGTTGCCCGCATCGACCGGCACGACGATGCCGGAGATGTGCGCGCTGCCCTCGGCGGCGAGGAAGGTGACCACGCGGGTGATCTCCTCGGCCTCCACCCACGGCACCGGCTGGGCGTGCAGGCTGGTGAAGACCGGCGCGACGTCGTCGGCGGTGGGCGACTCCAGATCCGGGCGCATCAGCGAATAGAGGGCGTCGTTGTGGATCATCGGGGTGGAGACGTTGCCCGGAGCGACGGCGTTGACGGTGACGCCGGACGGCGCCAGGTCGAGCGCGGCACTCTTCGTCAGACCGATGACACCCCACTTGGACGCCGCGTAGCCGACGATGTTGGGTCCGCCCATGCGGCCCATCATCGACGCCACCGTGACGATGCGGCCGTAGCCCCGCTCGGCCATGCCCGGCGCGACGGCCGCGACGGTGTGGAACACGCCGGTCAGGTTGCTGGCGATCACCTCGTCCCAGGCCGCCTCCGAGAGCGACTGAATGGAGCCGGGCATGGAGACGCCAGCGTTGGCCACGGCGATGTCGATGCGTCCGAACTCGGCCGTCGCCCGGGCGACCAGCGCCTCGACGGCCGCGCGGTCGGCGGTGTCGAGGGTCTCGGTGATCACGCGGGCGCCGGTCTCGGCGACGAGTCGTGCGGTCTCGGCCAGATCGTCGGCCGTGGCCAGCGGGTAGCCCATCATCTCCGGGGTGGCGCACCGGTCGGCGAGCACGATGTCGGCGCCCTCACGCGCGAACTCCAGTGCGTGCGCGCGACCCTGTCCTCGCGCACCGCCGGTGATGAGTGCTACCCGTCCGTCGAACTGGCCCATGCCGTCTTCTCCTCGTTGATCCGGTGGTTCAACTTCCAGCCTAGGCACCGCGCGCGAGCGCGGCACCGATTGTGCTGGACCAGACTCCGGGCCATTGCCGCACGGGAATCGAAGGCCGGACCGGGTGGATAGGTGGCGAGGCCACCGGATGGTCACCCCCATCCTGATCCTCGGTGCGGTCGCCCCCGGCGGGGCCCGAGCGGTCCCCGTGACCTCCCGGGCCCGCCCCATGGCAGGCACACTATGAAATTTTCAAACAACACATCGCGCCGGGAACCGCTCCCGGCACTGGATTCACGCGCCTCACGCAGCGCTGGTCGACAAGGTCAAGGTTCGTCGCGCGTTCGACCGGATCGGTTCACGACGACGCTTCGGATGCTCCGGATCGGCCGGCGGGATGAACCACGGCTGCCGATCCCGGCCGATGAACACTTCCCACCCACCGTGGTGAATCACGGTGTGGTGCCGGCGGCAAAGCAGGACACCGTTGTCCAGACTCGTCACCCCGCCCTGCTCCCAATGCTCCACGTGGTGCCCGTCGCACCACGACGGCGGCACACCGCAACCGGGAAAGGCGCAACCACGGTCCCGTAGGACCAGCGCCTTGCGAATACCCGGCGTGAAAAGCCGCTTCTCCCGGCCCACATTCAGCGGCACACCGTTGTCGTCCAGCAGCGCCATGGCCACTGACGCCTCGCACATGATCAACTCCGCGGTGCGCGCCGAAATGGGTCCGCCGAATCCGAGCCACCGCACCGCCGTGTCGTCCTCGGACATCGGGATTGAAATCGTCTGTCCCGCACCAAGTCCCGCGCCGGAATCGAGTACCTGCCCGTTGATGACTACCGCCGCTGGCACCGACAAGGTGACGTGCGGCAACACACCCCCGGACTCGGGCCGCTCCGAATGAGACAGATACGTGCGAATCACCTGAGCCATCGCATCGGCACGCCGCCGCTTGGCCGACCGCCGATCCGCAGAACCATCGGGCTCGGGTACCGGCCGCGTCAACGGATCCAACGCCGCACTCAATTCCTCGGCAGCCACGATGTCGAAGTCGATCGTCACCGCCACCCTCCCGTCATCGGTCCGATTCAGCGTCATCTCGTTCAGATCGTCACGCTCGCCGACTGGAACCTCCCCGTCCGCCGGAACCTCCGGTGCCAGCTTGATCGCCCAGGCCCGGGCCTTCTCTCTCACCCGCGCCGGCGAGGTCTGCACCATCAGCGAATGCACGATCTTCCGGCGATCGTCGTCGGGCAGCTCCACCCGACCTGTGACGTGCCCGAGACCGGACGCCACAGCGTCGCTTTGCTCCGCCGACACCGCCCCATCGCGCAGGCCACGGATCACCGAGACGAGGTTCTCGTCGACTATCGCCTGACCGAGCCGCGCCGCGCGATAGGCCACCGCCGGCGCCGCCCCGAGCTCGGAGAGGATCGCCGCGCCCGACCGCACATGCTTCCGGGCCGGCAGGCCCACGCGTTCGATCGCCGCGCACGTCGCGGCCACCGAGTAGTCGGCCACATTGCGTAACCGCAGAACCGCCGCGGTCACGGCCAGTAGCTCGCGGTCATCGTCCACCGCCCGCGCCCGGGCCAAGAACTGCCCCAGATTCGCCGGCGCATCGATGTCGGTACCGACCGGGATAGTGAGGTCATCGCTCAGCAGATCAGCGAAGGCGGTGAGAGTTGCTGCGTCCATGACGCCCACTCCTGAAGGTCATGAGAAGCCAATAGCAGTGGAACCGGTCGAGCCGGCGACGATCGGTCACCCAGCCACTCGTGTTCCGCGAGCTTGGAATCGTTGATCCCATCTCGACTACGTCTATGTTATCTCTCACGTACGACAGGAACGCGAGTGCGAATGAATCTGTGGAAATCCCACCTACCCATCCGTCTCACTCGAGCTGGCTCACTCGACCTGGCTAACTCGAACCAGCCGTCACCTATTCGCGGGACTGTGTCAGAGCTTCGGCGAGCATGACGATGATCCCGCTCGGACCGCGGACATAGGTGAGCTTGTAGGCGTCCTCGTAGCGCGCCACGCCCCGCAGCGGGTAGCAGCCGTGCCGAGCCGCGATGGCCAGTGCGCCGTCGAGGTCGTCGACCGAGAAGGCGACGCGGTGCATCCCGATCTCGTTCGGCCGGGTCGGCTCGGTGTCGATCGCTGCGGGATGGAGATACTCGAAGAGCTCGAGCCGGCCCAGCCCGTCCGGAGTGGCGAGCATCGCGACCTTGACGTGGTTGCCGTCGAGCCCGACGGCGGTGTCGGCCCATTCCCCGCGCACCGTGTCCGTGCCGAGCACGGTGAGGCCGAGGTCGGTGAAGAACGCGATCGCGGCGTCCAGATCCCGCACCGCGATCGCGACATTCTCCAGTTTGATACTCATCTGCTCGTCTCCGTCGGTGGCGTCGATCGTTGTGTTCGGGCAGTTCACTCGGACGTCGCGGTGGTCTCCATGAGCCGCAAGCTGTGCGCTGCCATCCGAGCGCGCGCGGCGACGAGGCGCCGCACTCCCTCGTCGGGGTCACGGTCGAGCAGTTCGACGGGCACCGCAGACAGCCCGCTGAACAGCATGAGCTGCAGTGCGTGCGCGCGCTCGAGCAGTTCGATGTCGATCGACTCGCCCTCGTCCGCCAAGCCGTCGGCGTACGCCTCCACGATGACGGCATCCCGCCGGGCGAGATCGTCTGCGTTCCGCTTGCCGAGCTGTACGTCTCCGATGAGCAACTGCCCCAGGTCGAACCCCACCGGTAGCAACCGGAAGTAGCCGAAATCGATCAACGTGAAGCCCGTTCCGTCGGGCCGCACCAGCAGATTGTTGGGGCACGCATCCCCGTGGGCGGCCAGGTGCGGCATCGCGGCCAACTCCGCGGCGATGGCATCGACCCGCTCCGCCGCCGCCAGCATCGGCCCGCGAAGCTCACCGAAGTCCGCGGTCAACGTCGGATGGTCCCAGACATCGGATCGGAGGACCGGGAGCACGTCGTGCCGGACCCTGCCTTCGACGTACGACTGAATCCGAAAGTCATGCGAGACGGTTTCTGCGACGGCCCGGACCGCGCCGGACGCAGCGAACCGACCGAGCAGCCGGGCCGCCTCGGCATACCGTTCCAGGTCCCACTCGCTCTGGTCGACGTCCACCATCTCGAGCCACACCGCGTACGACAAATCGTCGATCGCCTGCACCATCGCGTCCGGCATCACCAAACCCGGAGGCAGTTCCGCCGCGAGATCCGACGAATAGACCTCCGCCTCCGTCCGCCACGGCACCGTGGTCCGCGCCCACTTACGGATTTCCACCGGAACGAAGGCGAACTCCGGAGACAGCGACCACTCACGGATGTGTTTGACGAAGTACGAGAATTCGCGCTGGACGTCGTCGACGAGCGCGGTTCCCGTGACAGCGAAGCGCCCGGCGGTGGTCAGCGAGGGAACGTCGTAGGGAAACTCCGCGGCATGCGCACTCAGCAGCGCCACCGAGCGCGTCCCCCATCGGCGCGTGAGCATGGCCGACAGCGCCTCCTCGGACACCGTCGCCGATCCGAGGACTTCCAGATCGATCGCCATGACATGCTCCGACCGCAGCGGACCACTCCTACGGATCCAGCGTAAAGCAAATGTACGACGCTTCGCGATTGACGATTCCGTTCCCGCGCGCGTTGCTGAGCCGCGCGCGAACGGAATAGTCAATCGGGAGCTTGACCCGAGGGCCCGCAACGTCCGGCACGGCGGTACTACTGGTCGCCGAACGCCGCCTTCATGCAGCGCATGGCCGCGAGGGTCTTCGGCACACCGATGTACGGCATCAGGTGCACGAAGCACTCGGCGACTTCTTCCTTGGTCATGCCGGCGACGTCGACGGCCGTCTTGATGTGACCGGTCAGCTGGGGTTCGGTCCCACCCATCGCGGCCAGGGCCGCCATGTTGAGCATCTGCCGATCGCGAAGCTGGAGCCCTTCGCGCTGATACGTGCCACCGAAGACGGCACCGACTACCCAGTCCGACGCGCCGGGAGCAAACTCATCGAGTTGCTGCTTCCACGCCGCAGCACCCTCGGGTGACTGCGTCTCTTCGACGAACTGGTTGCCCTTCTCCATGCTCAGTTCCACGGTGACTCCTTCTCCACTGGCGCCGGGGATGGCTGTCGTTGTCGAGCTTGCGGGTCTGTGCTGCCCGGGTTCATGAGCTCACGCCTTGAGCACGTACCGCAGGATCTCCACCACCTGGTCGGTGGTGGTGCACCAGGCCTGGGCCTCGGCGTCGACCTCCTTGAGCGGATGGACGATGTTCTCGTCGTGCAGGGTCACATACGGCTTGCCCAGCGCGGCGGCGTAGCCGGCATCGAAAGCGGCGTTCCACTGCTTGTACTTGTCCCCGAAGCGCACGACGACCATGTCACTCTGGGCGATCAGGGTGCGCGTACGAATGGCGTTGACCTTGGCGGACTGATGATCACGCCAGAACCCACTCTCGGTGGCGCCGAGGACATCTCCGGCGGCATCGCTCGCGGGATGGTCGGTCACCGGCGAGGTGAAGACCACGTCCAGTCCGGCGGCCTTCGCACCGCGCTCGATCTCCGCGCGCCAGTCGGTGTGAATCTCGCCGGACAGGTAGACAGAAAAACTCATTGCTCGAGGCTCCTCTATAAGGTGAAGAATCGGGTGGTCAGACGCCCCACCCACCCTAGTTCTTCCGGCGGAAAGTGCCAGTTCACCGCCACAGGGAGCGAGCGAAGTCGCAGTGCGCAACCCACAGCGTCCCGGGAGACTGAAGTACCTCAGTCGTCAGTTGTCGTCGTCGATGAACACGACCATCGACACAATGGCCCGTCGACGGTATTCGAGCATCACCACCGCAGGCCCGCCAGCGGATTCCATCGTCGCCGAGACGACGTTGCCCGCGGCGATGACTTTGCCGACCTTCCAGTCGCGCATCCGCACGGCCATCTCAGCGATCTCCGGGACAGCTGCACCGCCGAAACGCAGCGAGCACGACGGAGCGAGGTGCGCCGACGCATCGACGTGGTTTCCGGCGCTGAGTGCCCCCAGGAAGTCCTCGCTCCGTCGCTTAGCCCGCGAACCCACCCCGGCGAAGCCCCGCGCGAAGCCCAGCGCTCCACCGAAGCCTTGATTCCGCAGCATCGCACCGGACAGCCGCGCACCGACGCCGGCTGCCGGCACTCCGTTGGCCAGCAGCTGCCCCACCATCGGCAGCAACTCCCAATGTGCGTAGAGCCCGTCGATGCGCGCGTCGGCGGTCATGGCGTACCGCAGGTGCGCGGGCACCCGCAATCGCACGGCCTCGCTCATCCCGATCTCCAGGGTCACATCGCGCACCACATCGTGTCCGCACACGATGTCGTGGTGCACCTCGAAACGAATGTCGTTGGGCGCGATGAAGGTGTCGTAGAAGGCCGACAGCTGATCGACGCCCCGATGCGGTGCGGATCCGACCGGGTCGTTGACCAGGCCCGGTTGCCCGAAGAGCGCCAGCCACCCTCCCTTATCGTGCCGCGCCACAGCCGCGGGCGATCCGCCGGACGCAGTGAGCAGACCCTGCTTGGTTGACAAAGCCACCTACCTTCCACAAACTAGAACACGTTCTAACATAGGACATGGATCACACTCCACGCGACATCGCGCTGGGGACATGCGGAAACGTCGGGAGATGAGATGAAGGTTGCCGTCACGGGTGCCACCGGTTTTGTGGGGACCAACCTGGTCAACATCCTCGCGTCAGAGGGCCATGACGTCGTAGCGATCGACAAGGCCCCCAACCCCCGCACCGACGTCCGACCGAACGTGACCACCGTTGTCGGCGACATTCTGGATCCCGCTGCCATGCGCGCAGCGCTAGCGGACGTCGAAGTGGTGTACCACCTGGTGGCGGTCATCACCCTGGCCCACCGCAATGAGATGGCCTGGCGTATCAACACCGAGGGCGTGCGGGTAGTCGCGCAGGCCGCTCTCGACGCCGGTGTCCGCCGAATGGTGCACTGCAGCTCGATTCATTCCTACAACCAGTATTCGCTGGTGGGCGACATGAACGAGCAGTCCGTCCGCTCCGTCGATCCCGCGCTGCCGGTGTACGACCGCTCCAAGTATCAGGGCGAAGTGGAGCTGCGCGCCGTCGTCGACCAGGGACTGGACGCGGTCATCTGCAATCCCACCGCGGTGATCGGTCCGATCGACCCGGTCCCCATGTCCCGAGTCAACGGGATCTTGCGAGATGCGGCGCGCGGCCGTGTCCCGGCCTTCATCCGTGGCGGCTTCGACTTCGTCGATGTTCGCGATGTCGCCACCGGCCTGGTGTTGGCCGGCGAAAAGGGCCGGACCGGGGAGAACTATCTGCTGGGCGGGCACTACCACCAGTTGTCCGATCTGGTGCGCGCCACCGCACGACGCTGCGGTCGTCGCGGTCCGATGGTGACTTTCCCGTCATCGGCGCTGTCGGCGGTCATGCCGGTGGTCGAGCCGATTTCCAATGCTTTGGGCTCAGACGTACTCACCCGCGCCTCGTTGGCCGCCCTGACCGAGTCTCCGACCGTGGACCGCCGCAAGGCAGTGACCGAGCTGGGCCACAACCCACGTCCGACCGACGAGACCATCGGTGACTTCGCAGCTCAGTTGGTCTCCTCGGGACTGCTGAGCCGCGGGGCCGCCACGCACAGTCAGCTCGTCTCTGCCTGACCGACGCCAGCGCGCTTCGACAACTGGTACGACCCTGGCGGCACCCCGCGCGAAGACCTGCTTGGTCATCGAGAAGCCGCGACCTTCTTGACGATGGGGGCGCTCGCTCCCAGACCCGTCCAGCGGTCGTCACTCATCTCGTGACGTCCGCCAGGCTCAGCTAATCGTGTAATCGCGTCTGATCGCGGCGGTGGCATGGCCCCAGGCGCTCGCTGCCACACGTTGCTGGTGTGCTTCGAAGGCGGCTTGGTCGACAAACTCTTCCGCGACTAGCCAGATCCCGAGGTCAAGTCCCGAGTAGTGGTGTAGCGCTGCGATCCTTCGTTGGTGCTGGTTAAGCGCTGAGTTCGTGGGTGGTGTCGGCGTTTACCTCGATTCCGGTGGCGGGG
>NZ_JBHLWV010000014.1:0-7885 GCF_042432625.1 Gordonia phosphorivorans
CGCTCTCCAACAACAAGGGCTACTGCCGACGGAACCTCCACAATTCGGGTAGCGACCGCATCAGCAATCGACTCCTCCAACACCGGCACCACCACACCCGCCGACTCCGCGAGAACACTCGCGCGGGCAGCTGGATCGAGCAGGGCGAGGTCACCGACCGGCGACTCCGGCGACGACACCGCGGCATCGAGCACCTCGACGAACCGACGGCCCAGCAACTCGACGGTCGCCTGCTCGAACAGGTCCGTGGCGTAGGTGATCAGCGTGGGCCACGCCTCGTCGTCCTCGCCGGTGGAAATGGTGATGTTGAGATCCATCTGGGCCGGCGTCTCGATCGCTTCGAGAGGCGTGGCCGCGATGTCGCCGACAGCGATCGGCTCGGCCACGGTCAGCGGGTCCACCGACAAGATGATCTGCACGATCGGCGAGAAAGCCTCCGACCGTACCGGATTCAACGCATCCACCACCGACTCGAACGGCACCTCAGCATGCTCGAACGCCGCCAGATCAGCGCCCTTCACCTCCGCCAACACCTGCGCGAACGACGACGCCCCATCCACCCGAGTCCGCAACGCCAACGTATTGACGAACATGCCCACCAACGCATCNCGCCGCATGGAAAACCATGAATCGAGTCACGCCGGCTTCGGCGGCCAGGTCGGCGACGCGGCCGGCGACCTCGGCGGGGATCTCGACGACCGACTGGGCGCCCCGTTGGCTCGCCACCAGCGGGCGCGGGTGATCAGTCGGCAGCTCGTGGACGTCGGGTACGCCTGCCAGCTGATCGCGCCAGTAGGCGATCTGCCGACCGACCACCGATTCCGGATCGTCCACGGCACCGAGCACGCCGTGCTGCCACAGCGCATAGTCCGCGAACTGCACCGGCAGCGGAGCGAACTCCGGCGCACCGCCCGCAGCCCGCGCCACATAGGCGGTGAGCAAATCGGTGACGAGCGGACCGAACGACTGACCGTCGAAAGCTATGTGGTGCACCACGATCGCCAGAATCACGTCGTCGCCGTCGCGGAGCAGCCGCATTCGGACCGGTAGTTCGGTCGCGGTGTCGAAGCCTCGACGCAGGTCCGCCTCGAACTCGGCGGGTCCCGACGCGATCGCCCAGTCGAGCCGTTCCACGGCGGCGGCGACCGACTGAACGTCCTGGCGCGGGGTCCCCGCCTCGACGGGGAACACCGTGCGCAGTACCTCGTGCCGGGTCACGACGTCGGCAAACGCGTCCCGCAGCGCGTCGATGTCGACGGTTCCGGTCAAGCGGAGCGCCGCCGGAATGTTGTAGGTGGATCGACTCGGGTCGAGCTGGTTGATGAACCACATCCGCTGCTGGGCGTACGACAGCGGCACCCGCTCGGGGCGCTGCTCGATCTTGACGATCGGGGCGAGCGCCGCGGCACGGCCTTCGGCGGCAGCCGCCAATTCGCGCACCGTGGAGGTCTCGAAGATGTCGCGTACCGTCACCGCGGCATCGAGCTTCTCGCTGACGCGCGCTGCGAGACGAGTCGCCGACAGCGAGTTTCCGCCCTGGTCGAAGAAGTCGGCCGTCGCCGAGACCGCTTCGAGGTCGAGGTCGAGGAGCTCGGCGAACACGGCCGCCACGGCACGTTCGGTGTCCGTCGCGGGTGCGATGTACTCGCCCGCTTCGATCACCGGCTCGGGAAGTGCGCGCTTATCGAGCTTGCCCACCGGAGTCAGCGGCAGCGCGTCGAGCACGGTGATCGAGGCCGGCACCATGTGCGACGGCAGTCGTTCGGCCAGATGCGACTTCACTCGCGCGACGTCGATCTCGCCGTGCCCCACCACGTACGCGGCCAGTGCGGTCGCCACGGAACCGCCCACGCCGATGACGACGGCGGAGTCGACCGCCTCGTGCGAGGCCAACGCCGACTCGATCTCACCGAGCTCGATGCGCAGACCGCGCATCTTGACCTGATCGTCGCTGCGACCCGAGTACTCCAATGCCGGGAGCCCCGCGGGGTCCTTGCGCCACCGGACGATGTCGCCGGTCCGGTACATCCGGTCGCCCGGTCGCCCGTAGGGGTTGGCGACGAAGCGGACCGAAGTCAGGCCCGGGTCGTCGAGGTACCCGCGGGACACCGCGTGACCGACGATGTAGAGCTCTCCCGGCACGCCCGGGGGCACCGGCTTGAGCCGATTGTCCAGCACCAGAAGCCCGACACCGTTGATCGGGCCGCCGAGGTACACCGGCGCGCCGATGTGCATCGGTTCGCTGATGGTGACGCCGATCGTGGTCTCCGTCGGGCCGTACAGGTTCTGCACTCGCCGCATGGTGGCCCACTGATCCTTCAGTGCCTGCGGAACGGCTTCACCACCGGCGTACACCACGCGCAACGCCGGCAGGGCCGTCGACTCCATCGTCGACAGGACGGTCGGGGTCAGGAAGGTGTGGGTCACCGCCTGCCGCATCATGTAGTCCTGCAGTTCGGTGCCGCCGACGGCCTCGGCCGGCCGGTAGATCAGCACACCGCCGCTGGCAGTGGCCAGCAGGTACTCGAGAACCGACGCGTCGAAGCTCGGTGAGGCGAAGCCAAGGACGCGCGCATACTCGTCGGCGCTGGACCGTCGTCGCTCCTCCTCGGCGAAGTTCGCCAGTCCGGCGTGCGTGACGGCGACACCCTTGGGGCGGCCCGTGGATCCCGAGGTGAAGATCACGTACGCGGTGTTGTGGACGCGAACGGGCGCCCGCAGTTCGTTCGTCGCGATCGGTGCGACGCTCATGCCGTCGATCTCGGCGACCACCGGCGCAGAGTCGAGCGGACGCCAGGTGACGTCCTCGGACGGCAGTGAGCCGACCGCTTCGAGGGTGAGCCCGAGGCTCGCGCGAGAGTCTTCGATCATCGCCGACACGCGGTCGGCCGGGTAGTCGGGATCGATCGGGACGTAGCCGGCTCCGGTCTTGCTGACCGCCCAAATGGCGACCAGGAGGTCGACCGACCGGCCGATCGCGAGTGCCACCAGCGTCTCGGTGCCGGCACCGCGTTCGATGAGCCAGCGCGCGAGCTGATTCGAACGCGCATCCAGCTGCGCGTACGTGAGCATGGCACCGCTGCCGTCGACGACGGCTTGACGCGGTCCCCACAGTTCGGCGGCCCTCGCGAAGATGTCCTTGAGAAGCACCGGTTCCACCGCGTCGCCGGTCACCGTCATTGCCTGGTGGGCGTCGGCGACCGGGTCGACCACGCGGTACTCCGGCACGATCGTCGACGGCGCCGGGCCAGCGTCACCGGCGGCGGGCTCACGGTCCTGCGCCACCAGCGGCAGGTCTCCGACGGCGACCGTCGGCTGGTCCGTGCCGGCGTGCAGGATGCCGATCAGATAGTCACCGAACGTCGCCACCGTGGATTCGTCGAAGAGGTCGACCGCGTAGGTGAAGTCGACATGCCAATCATCGCTGTCCGGAGTTTGCACAACGGTGACGAGCAGGTCGATCCGCGCCGGCACCCCGCCCGGGTCGACGCCCTCGACGTGCAGGCCGCCGATATCTGCGGCGGCCAGTTCCGCGCTCTGGGTCTGAGCCGCACCCTGATCGAAGGACAGCCACACCTGAGTGAACGGCGCAAAGGCCGACGACCGGGCCGGGTCGACGGCGTCGACCACCGCTTCGAACGGCACATCGGCATTCGCGAAGGCCGTGAGGTCGGCGTGCTTGGCGCCGGCGACCAGGTCAGTGAACGAGCCGTTGCCGTCGACGCCGGTGCGCAGCACCAGGGTGTTGACGAACATGCCGACGAGGGGATCGAGCACCTTACTGCCGCGTCCGGCGATCGGCGTGCCGACGGCGATGTCGTCGCTCCCGGTGAGCCGCGCGATCATCGCTGCGAGCGCAGCGTGGACCACCATGAACGGTGTCGCCCCCTGTTCGGCCGCGAAGACGCTGATTCGGTCGGCGAGGTCGGCCGGGATCTGTTGCGACACAATGGCTCCGGCCCCGCTCGGGGTGGCCGGTCGCGGACGATCCGACGGCAACTCGACGAGGTCGGGCAGCCCGGAGAGGGTCTCTCGCCACTGCTCGAGCTGCCGGCCGACCACCGAGTCCGGGTCGTCCGGCGTGCCGAGCACCCGGTGCTGCCAGATCGCGTAGTCGGCGAACTGGATGTCCATCGGTCCGAACACCGGATCTTCGTCGGCGAGTTCCGCCAGGTACGCGGCGATCATGTCGGTGACCATCGGAGTCCGGGATTCGCCGTCGAAGGCGATGTGATGGACCACGACCGCAAGCACATGTTCATCGGCGCTGACCGGCCACACGCGTACCCGTATCGGCCACGACTTGGTCACGTCGAAGCCGGTCAGAACGGCTTCGCGCAGCTCGTCTTCGCTGTCGACGATGTCCCAGTCGAGGCGTGCCGCCACTGCCGAGGCACGGCCGATCTTCTGTTCGGCGACGCCGCCGGTCTCGGGGAAGGTGGTCCGCAGAATCTCGTGCCGTTGCACGACACGCGCGACGGCGGCATGCAGGGCATCGAGATCGAGGGCTCCGGTCAGGCGAAGCACCGTCGGGATGTTGTACGCCGTCGATGTCGGATCGAGTCGGTTGACGAGCCAGAGACGCTGTTGCGCAAAGGACAGCGGAACACGATCCGGGCGGGGGTCGACCTTGACCATCGGTGCACGCGCACCGTCCGTATCCGTGATTCCCGCCAACATCCCCGCCAACTCCCGCACCGTCGGATTATCGAAAAGGTCCCGCACCGACAGGTCGGCGCCTAGCGCCTCACCCACCCGCGCAGCCACCCGCATTGCTGATAGTGAATTTCCCCCCAGGTCGAAGAACGAGGTCGTCACCGACACTCGCTCCACACCGAGAACGTCCACGAAGACCTGGGCCACCGCGATCTCATCGTCACCGACCGGTTCCACGTACTCGGCAGAATCGCCGAAATCCGGTGCAGGCAGGGCTCGTCGATCGAGCTTGCCGTTCGCGGTCAACGGCAAGCGGTCCACCGCCACCACCACGTCGGGCACCATGTACCGCGGCACCTTCGATCCGGTGAACTCCCGGATCACCGAGACATCACTGGCGGATTCGCCGTCGCCGACGACATAGCCCACCAGAAGATCTCCTCGCACGGGGTCGGCAGCGATGGCGGCTGCGGCGCCTATGACGCCCGGTGCGCTCAGCAGTGCTGCTTCGACCTCACCGAACTCGATTCGGAAGCCCCGCAACTGCACTTGACCGTCAGCGCGACCGAGATACTCGATGTCGTCGCCAATCCACCGCGCACGATCACCGGTCCGATACAGACGCGTACCGGTCACCTCGTCGGCGAACGGATTCGCCACGAAACGAGTAGCCGTGAGCTCCCGGCGCTCGAGATAACCCTGCGCCAACTGCGCGCCGCCCACGTACATTTCGCCTGCCACACCCTCTGGCACCGGCCGCAGCCGGTCATCGAGAAGGTAGATCGACAGCGAACTCAGCGCACGCCCGATGAACGATCGATCGGCCCCACTCACCGAGCCCCGGAGGATCGGCCGATAGCTCACATGCACCGTGGTCTCGGTGATGCCGTACATGTTCACCAGCTGCGCAGTGTCGTCGGGGTTCTCATCAAACCACCGGTCCACGTGGTCAAAGCTGAGTTCCTCACCGCCGAACACCACATACCGCAGCGCCAGCTCCGGGCCGCACCGACGTCGAGCATCGATCAGCTGGTAGAACGCCGAAGGAGTCAGCGAGAGCACTGTCACCTGCTCTGCCTCGAGAAAGCCGGTGAAAGCATCGATATCGCGCGCCAACTCGCGATCGACGATCGCAACTCGGGCACCCGACAGCAACGGGCCCCACAGTTCCCAGACGGAGAAGTCGAACGCGTACGAGTGGAACAGCGTCCATACGTCGTCACTGCGGAAGTCGAAGTCTTCCCTGCACGCACTCATCAGCGCGGCGACATCGGCATGCGTCACCTCGACGCCCTTGGGCAGACCCGTCGAGCCCGACGTATAGATGACATAGGCGAGCGATGCCGGGAGCACGGGCCCGGCAGGCACAGCTGCTCCGCCGGATCCCGCGGATAGATCCGCTACGTCGATGACCGCGACGCCGGCAGGCATCACCGACCACAGCGGATGCCCGGTCGTCGACCGATCGGTGATCACGACCCGCACGCCGGAATCGGCGACGATGTGGGAAAGGCGATCGACCGGATTGGTCGCGTCCAGCGGTAGGTAGGCGGCCCCGGCCTTGAGAACACCCAGAATGGCGACCACCAAATCCACCGAGCGCGCCGTCGCCAGACCGACCAGATCACCCGAATTCACACCCTGCGCAGCCAGTCCGGCCGCGACCACCGACGAGAGCTCGTCCAGCTCGGCGTACGACAGCGTGCGGCCCAGCGCACTCACCGCGGGGCGTCGCGAGTGCTGCACGACCGAATCGGCGAACAGTTCCACCAGGGTGCGATCAGCGGAATCCGGGTGCACCGGCGCCGGAAGCGCCGCCCACCGCTCACGCTCACCGGCGTCGAGAATGTCGACGTCGCCCACCGCACGGGAAGGATCAGCGGTCAGTTCGTCGAGCAGAGTCAGGAATCGTTCGACCAGTCGGCCGATGGTCACCTCATCGAACAGGTCGGTGGCGAACACGATCGACGATGGCCAGCTCTCGCCGTCGAGCATCCCGATATTGACGTCGAGGTCGTATCGAGCGGCCACCTCCGGAGCAGCCACCGGGGCCACGTCGAGCTGCCCCACCTCGACGGCCGGTACTTCGACGACCCCCTGGGTCACGGCGAGAACCACCTGCGCAAGGGGACCGAATGCCTCGCTGCGTACCGGATCGACGGCGTCCACCACCGTCTCGAACGGTGCGTCCGCATGATCGAAAGCCGCCAGATCGACGTCGGTGATCTGATTGATGACCTCGGTGAAGGAGTCCGCCGGCGCGATCTGGGTGCGCAGGACCAGGGTGTTCACGAACATGCCGACGAGAGCGTCCAGGACCGCGTGCCCGCGGCCTGCGATCGGAGTGGCAATCGAGACGTCACCGGTCGCGGCAAGCCTGCCTAGGAGTACCGCGAGTGCACCGTGGACCACCATGAACGGTGTGGCACCGGCTGCCCGCGCGAGGTCGGACACTCGCCGTCCCAGGTCCGCGGGAACCACGAACTCGTACCGCGCACCCCGGTGCGTGGCGACGGCGGGGCGCACCCGGTCCGTCGGAAGATCCAAGACATCCGGCGCACCGGCCAACTGCTCACGCCAGTAGGACAACTGCCTGCCCACCACAGACGTCGCGTCTTCCGGAGAACCCAGCACCTCGTGCTGCCAGATCGCATAGTCCGCGAACTGCACGGCAAGCGGCGGGAAGTCCGGCACGTCGCCGGCCGAGCGCGCCGCGTACGCCGAAACCATGTCGGTGACCAGGGGCCGCATCGACTCGCCGTCGGAGGCGATGTGATGTGCCACGACGGCGAGGACATACTCCCCAGAACCGGCCTGCCACAGCCGGATTCGCAGCGGTTGATCGGTCCGCACGTCAAAGCCCGCGGTGACCGCCGCTTCGAGTTGGTCCTGCGAATCGACCACCGCCCAGTCCAGGTACTGACTCACCCGGTCCGCCGGAGCAATGAGCTCATACGGCACGCCGTCGAACGCCGGGAACGTCGTCCGCAGCACTTCGTGCCGCACCACCGCGTCGGCCACGGCTTGCCGCAGCGCCTTGATATCGAGGACGCCGGTCAGCCGCAACACGACCGGGATGTTGTAGGTCGCCGCCGACGGATCGAACTGGTTCAGGAACCACATCCGCTGCTGCGCAAACGACAACGGCACCCGCTCCGGACGCGGCACCACCGACGTCACCGGCGGCAACGCCGGAGCCCGACCCACCGCCACCATCGACAATTCCCGC
>NZ_JBHLWV010000015.1:0-99336 GCF_042432625.1 Gordonia phosphorivorans
CTGATCATCACGCGATGGCCCACCCCAACGGCGACACCAAGCTCTCCGGCGTGTCCACCGCCCTCAGCGAGCCACCAAACCCCACCACTCCAGGGGACTCACCCGTCGAACGGAACATTTCATCCTTGTGGACGACAAATCCCAGAGAAGTGGTGTCACCGCAGGTGGGGGGTCTGTCGTTCGTTCGACCGGCACCCGATCGGGGGACTTTCCGGATCGAGAAACCGGACCTCGTGTGGGGTTTTCAATTAGGTAAGGGTACGCTATTTTATGTATACCTATCCTTCCTATTTCAGGAGCAACGCCATGCCGGAGACCACCGCCGAACTCCCCCTCGCCGCACGCAAAGACGAGGACCTGCCCGGCCACTGGCTGCTGGCCCGCATGGGCAAGCGGGTCCTGCGTCCCGGCGGCCTGGAACTGACCCAGCTCATGCTCGGCGACGCCGGAATCGCCGACGCCGACGTGGTGGAACTGGCGCCGGGCCTGGGCAAGACCGCCGCGGACATCCTGGCCGCCGGCCCCAAGAGCTACGTCGGCGTCGAAGCCGATCCGGCCGCGGTCACCCTCACCCAGAAGGTGGTCGGCGAACGCGGCCGCCTCGTGGAGGCCGACGCCGCCGACACCGGCCTGGACGCCGCCAGCAGCGACGTGGTGGTGGGCGAGGCCATGCTGACCATGCAGTCCGAGCGCGGTAAGGACGCCATCATCGGCGAGGCCTTCCGCGTGCTACGCCCCGGCGGCCGCTACGCGATCCACGAGCTGGCCCTGGAGCCGGACAGCCTGTCCGATGAGCAGAAGACCGAGATCCGCCAGGCGCTGGCCCGCTCGATCAAGGTCAACGCCCGGCCGCTCACCGAGCACGAGTGGCGCGCACGGCTCACCGCGTCGGGCTTCGAAATCGAACAGATCCGCTACGCGAAGATGGCGCTCCTCGAGCCGCGCCGCGTGATCGCCGACGAAGGCCCGCTTCGCACCCTGCGTATCGTCGGAAACGTGGTTCGCAATAGTGACGCGCGTCGCCGTATCCTGGGCATGCGCAGTGTGTTCCGCAAGTACCGCAAGGAGCTCGCCGCCATCGAGATCATCGCCCGAAAGCCGGTAAGCAATGAGTGAGACCACGAGCCCCGAGCCCGGAGTCGCCACCTGGCAGTTCCTGACCGGTCTGGCCGACCCGAATATCGCGGACACCGGCAGTCGTCCCAAAATCACCGTGGTCCGCCGCGGCGAGACCGAGACGCTCATCCGCCTGGCCTTCCTCGAGGGCCAGGCGATGACCGAGCACACCGCGGCGCACCCGATCGTGGTGCTCGGGCAGGCGGGCACCATCGATTTCACCGTCGACGGCGCCACCAGCGAACTGGTCCCAGGAACGGCGATCTGCGTCGAGAAGCGTGTGCCGCACGAGCTGCACGCGCGCACCGATGCGACGGCGACCCTGATCGTGGTGCACGGCCGATGAGTCCTCGCCAGCGCGACCGCGTGCGCTCCCTCATCGCCGACGCCGACACCCCGATCGACGCGCAGACCGTCGCGGCGGCACTGTCGGTGCACGTCACCACCGCCCGGTTCCACCTGAACAACCTGGTCGAAGAGGGCTCGGCGGTGGCCGTCGGGCTGCCCCCGGTGGGCGTCGGCCGTCCCCGCGTGGGCTACCGACTGGTCGTCGCGCCGCCGATCGACGACCTGATGCTCATGCTGATCGCACGCCTGGGCGCCACCCCGGAAGAACGCGAGGAACTGGCCGCCGAAGTGGGCCACGCGTGGGCGGCCAAGCACCTGCCCACCACCGACCTCGGCCCCGACGTCCTGCCGGACCCGGTGGTGCTCGCCGAGACCATCCTCACCCGGCTCGGCTTCCGCATCACCGACGTCGTCAGCGCCTTCGGCCAGCACGAGATCTCGCTGTGCGGCTGCCCGCTGGAGGAGCTGGAGAAGGACCTGCCCGAGGTGGCCCGCGGCGTGGTCCGCGGACTGCTGGAAGCCACCCTCGCCGCCGGCTCCGCCACGCTGAGCTCCCACTACGCGGTCCAGGTCCGGCCCGCCCCCGGCGGCGCCTGCGAACTGCGGCTCAACCTGAGCCAAGTGGCCGAGGCCTCCAGCTCGCACTGATCCCCCCGGCGCGGATACCGCCGCGGGGAGGAGTACGTCCGCCCACCGATAGGTTAGGGTTGGCTTGGCTAAGTGCCCCTCCGACTCCGCGCACCTCGCCTCATGAACCGTCACCGACACCCAGGAGTACCCATGATTCGTCGTTCCCGCCTGCTCACCCGCGCACTGCCCGCCGCGACCGCCGCCCTCGTCGCCATGACCCTGGCGGCCCCCGCCGCGCACGCCCTTCCCGCCGATTTCACCGTGACCGCCGATCAGCCGAGCGTGCAGCAGCTCGACGAGATCGTGGAGTTCCTGGTGGCCACCGAGGCGTCCGACGAGGCCAAGGCCCGCAACCTGGAGGGCGGCATGGACGCGGTGATCGTGCCCAAGACCGTCTACCAGCTCGGCCTGTTCCGCGCGCCCCGCGGCGCCAGCGACATCACCGAGATCACCGACCGCGCCGGCGACAAGGTCTCGGCCACGCTGCAGGCCAGTTCCGCCGGCCGCCCGTCGATCAACATGACGGTGGTCTTCACCAAGCACGACGGCAACTGGCGACTGTCGAACAGTTCGCTGTGCGAGGGCGTCAAGACCGTCGGCCTCAACATCTACTGCAACGCCTGACCGGCCGTGGCCCGGATCGAGGTCCGCGACCTGCGGGTGAACCTCGGCGGACGCACCGTGCTGCGGGACGTCGACCTGTCGGTCGCCGACGGCGAGCTGGTGTACCTGCTCGGCCGTAACGGCGCGGGCAAGTCGACGCTGCTGCGCAGCCTGTGCGGCATGGTGACCCCGGCCGGCGGCAGCATCCGCATCGACGGCCGGGTGGGCATGCACCTGGGCGCCGACGCCGTGCATCCGGGCCACACCGCACGACGGCACCTGCGCTGGTTCGCCGCCGCCACCGGAACGCGCGCCGACCGGGTCGACGCCGTGCTGGCGCAGACCGGCGTGGACGCCTACGGCGACCGCCGCATCGGCGGCTTCTCGCTGGGCATGCGGCAGCGACTGGGCATCGCCACCGCGCTGCTGCCGGACGCCGACGCCCTCGTCTTCGACGAACCCCTCAACGGGCTCGACGTGGAGGGCATCCTGTGGTTCCGCCAGCTGCTGACGGACCTGACCCGGCAGGGCCGCGCCGTGGTGGTGGCCTCGCACCTGCTGTCGGAGGTGGAGCGCAGCGCCGACCGCATCGTGGTGGTGGACCGGCAGCGGACCACCCCGGCCGTACCCGTCGCCGAGTTCGTCGGCACCCACCCGGATCTGGAAGCGGCGTACCTGGCCGCACTGTCCCCCGAGGCCGCGGCGTGAGCGGGGCGCTGACCCAGGTGCGCCGCGGGGTGCGGGCCGAAGCGATCCGCACCGGCGGCCTGCGCAGCGTGTTGCTCCTCGGCGCGCTGCCGGCGGGCGTACTGCTGCCGCTGCTGATCACCACCGCGATCGCCTACGTCGCCGAACGCATCGCAGGGCTGGACAGCAGCAAGATCTCGGTCAGCGCCGCCACCACGTCGAACTCGGTGTACTGGATCATCACCTTCACGGTGGTAGTCGGCGCGCTGGTGGCGGCCTATGCGCAGGCCACCGCCATGCGCGGGCCCGCAGGCGACCTCGACCGCCACCTGTACCGCCGGCCCTGGACGTCCGCGGTGGCGCGCTGGCTCTTCTACGGCCTGGTGACCGCGGCGACCTGCGCGATCTTGTGCGCCGCGGTGATGGCGCTGCTGCCGGTGGCGTTCCCGACGGTGTACGGCGACGTGGACCCGCTGTCCGCCGTCGGCGTCCGGTTCCTCATCACCGTGCCGATCTACGCCTTCTTCGCGTGCGGCCTCGGCGTGGGGCTGGCCGGGCTGATCGGGCACCCCGCAGGCTCGCTGGCCGCGCTGCTGTTCTGGGTGTTCGTGATGGAGGACGCGATCATCTTCGCGCCCAACGGCACCAAGATCCAGGCCTTCATGCCGTTCCTGAACGGCGTGTGGGGCACCGGCCAGGACCTGGTGATCAGCCCGCCCTGGGGCGTCGACGGCGCCCTGGCCTGGTTCGCCGGCATCTGCGCGGTGGTCTTCGCGCTGGGCCTGGCGGCGATCACCGCCCGACGACGCCCGGGCCGAGCCTCGACGAAAGCCGCCCCGACCGGCGCGCACTAAAAGTCCCGGTAGTCCTTGGGCGCCAAGCGCGGTCCCCGCCGCGGTGCGGCCCGCCCGTACAGCTCGCACATCCGGATCACCCGGTACCGATGCCCGGCGTACGGCGCCAGCAGTTCGAGCATCCCCGCGTCGTCGACGGCTTCGCCGATCAGGGTGTAGCCCACCATCGACGGTAGGTGATAGTCGCCGACGGGCACCGCGTCGGCGTCGCCGAGGGCCCGCGCCCGGGTCAGCGCCGCCGTCCACTCCCCGATCCCCCGCAGCACGGTCAACTTGTCCGCCTTGGTCTCCACGTCGACGGCCGACGCATTGCGGATGATGCGCATCCGCACCGGTTCCAGGCCGCTGCGATGCCAATGCGCCTCGGTGATCTCCCGCCACCGCTCCCGCGGTGGCGGCACCCGCAACTCCACCGGCCCCGGCGCCGGCTCGCCGTAGCGCAACAGCAGGTAGCGCCAGGCCCGCAGCGCCTCGGTGACCACCACCTTCTGCTCCATGATCACCGGCACCAGCGCCTCCCACACGCGGTCGCTGCGGCCGATCCGTAAACCGCGCGCCCGGGCGGCGAGCCGCGCCATCGCCGGAGTGTCGATCGGCAGCGACGCCGGATCGTCGAGCGCACCCAGCGAAGCCGGGAATCCGTCGAGCAGCCAGGGCGCCCCGGGGCCCCACGCGCGCGCCACCACCTCACCGGCGTCGGCGGCCACCGCGATGGTGCCCGGCCCGTCCGGGGTGAAGCTGGCTCGCCACACCGAACCGTCCGGCGCCCGGCGGTACGCGGGGTCGGCGGCACCGTGCCGATGTGCGCGCAAGGTCGCGTCGACATCCAGCGGACGCGGGGGCCGCCACCGTCGCTCCATGGACGCGATCATATGCAAATATGATCGCAACCGATTGTCGGTAATGCGCCAATCACCCCGAATGAAAGCGAGACAGACATGTGCACGCGCGTGCTGTGGCCGGATGCCAACGGATCGGTCATCGTCGGCCGCAACATGGACTTCCACCAGGATCTCCACACCAACCTCTGGAAGCTGCCGCGGGGTATCGAGCGCGATGACCGGATCGACGGCACCTTCCGGTGGACCGCGAAGTACGGCAGCGTCATCGCCGGCGTCTACGACATCCTGTCCACCGACGGCCTCAACGAGAAGGGCCTGGCCGGACACATCCTGTGGCTGGCCGAATCGGAGTACGGCACCGTCGATCCGGACCGCCCCGCGCTCGCCATGTCGGTGTGGCTGCAGTTCTACCTGGACAATTTCGCGACCGTCGGCGAGGCGGTGGCGTGGTCGGAGAAGAACCGGCCGCAGGTGGTGCCGATGGCCGATCCGACCGGCAAGAGCAGCCCGGCGCTGCACCTGGCCCTCGACGATGCCAGCGGCGACTCGGCGGTCTTCGAGTACGTCGACGGCGAGCTGAAGATCTATCACAGCCGCGACTACCTGGTGATGACCAACTCCCCCACCTACGACCAGCAGCTGGAACTGGTCACGAAGTTCCAGGGACTGGGCGGTGACGATCCCCTGCCCGGCACCTGCGACGCCCGCGACCGCTTCGCGCGCGCCCTCTACTACGTCGGCGTCCAGCCCACGCCGACCTCGCAGATCCAGGCGATGGCCGCCATGGCCTCCATCATCCGCAACTGCGCACAGCCCTTCCGCAACCCGGAGCCGGGCAAGCCCGACGCCTCACAGACGCTGTGGCAGGTGGTGATCGACCTGACCAACCTGCGGTACGCGTTCACCTCGACCACCAGCCCCAACACGGTGTGGGTGGATCTGAAGGACCTCGACTTCAGCGAGGGCTCGGGCGAGGCCAAGCTGGACCTGGTCAGCAAGCTCGCCCTCGAAGGCGGCATCGCCGGCGAGGTCCACAAGGATTTCAAGAAGCACCGCAAGTTCCACATCGTCTCGATCGAGCAGGCCAAGCTGATCGGCGAGATCGTCGCGAAGGCCGGCGCCGAGTTCGGCAAGGTGAAGGCGGCCGAGGACAAGGTGCTGGGCATCGACGCGGAAGTCCAATCCAAGCTCGCCGAGTTCGTCAACGCCGAGTAGTCCGCGCCCGTCGGCCGAAAAGTGTCGAAAACTAGGGGGTCCGCGGGCATATTGCCCGCCCCCCCCCCGCTTTTCGACATCTTNAAGGTCTCCTGCAGCGCCTCGCTCATGGTCGGGTGGGTGTGGACGTTGCGCGCCAGTTCCTTGGCGGTCAGGTCCCACTTCTGGGCGAGCGTCAGCTCCGGCAGCATCTCCGAGACGTTGTCGCCCACCAGGTGACCGCCGAGCAGTTCGTCGGTCTCGGCGTTGGTCACCAGCTTGGCGAAGCCGGTGGTGGCGGCCAGGCCCTGGGCCTTGCCGTTGGCCGAGAACGGGAACTTGGTGACGGTGACGTTGTAGCCCTCGTCCTTGGCCTGCTCCTCGGTGAGCCCGAAGGAGGCCACCTGGGGCTGGCAGAAGGTGGCGCGCGGCATCATCCGGTAGTCGCCCAGCGGCATGGTCTCGGCGCCGGCCATGGTCTCGGCGGCGACGACGCCCTGCGCCTCGGCCACGTGCGCCAGCATGAGCTTGGCGGTCACATCACCGATGGCGTAGATGCCGGGCACATTGGTGCGCATGTGGTCGTCGATCGCGATGGCGCCGCGGTCGGTGAGTTCCACGCCGGTGGTCTCCAGACCGAAGCCCTCGGTGCGCGGGGCGAAGCCGACCGACATGAGGACCTTGTCGACGGTGAGGCTGGCCTCGGCGCCCTTGGCGTCTGTGTAGCTGACCACCACCTGCGAACCCTGATCGTCGACGCCCTTCACCGCGGTGCCGGTGAGGATCGTGACGCCCAGCTTCTTGTAGGCCTTGGCGATCTCCTTGGAGACGTCCGCGTCCTCGTTGGGCAGCACCCGCGGCAGGTACTCGATGATGGTGACGTCCACGCCGTAGTTGGCCAGGACGTACCCGAACTCCATGCCGATGGCGCCGGCGCCGACGATGGCGATGGAACCGGGCAGCTCGCGCGTGAGGATCTGCTTCTCGTAGGTGACGACGTTCTCCGACAGCTCCACGCCGGGCAGCAGCCGGACCTGCGAGCCGGTGTCGATGATGACGTTGTCGAACGTGATGACCCGATCGCCGACGCGGATGGTCTTGGCATCGGTGAAGACGCCGTAGCCGTCGATCTCGGTGATCTTGTTCTTCTTCATCAAGAAGTGAACACCCTTGACGATGCCGTCGGAGACCTTGCGGCTGCGGTCGAAGGCGGCGCCGAAGTCGAAGCTCACCTCGCCGGAGATGCCGAAGGTCTTCGCTTCGTGGTTGAAGACGTGGGCCAGTTCGGCGTTGCGCAGCAGCGCCTTCGACGGGATACAGCCGACGTTGAGACAGACACCTCCCCACCACTTCTCCTCGATGACGGCGGTCTTCATGCCGAGCTGGGCGGACCGGATCGCGGCCACGTACCCACCTGGACCTGCTCCAAGGACGACGGTGTCGAAGTGTTCAGTCACGGCTTCAACCCTAGCCCCCGGGACGGGCCCCGCGCAGGCCCACTCCGGCGAGAAGAACGTCCGTTCGATCGCCCCATGTCCCATTCGCGGATATTGCCTGTCCCGGCAGGTCATCGGCGACGATCCCGGGCGTGTCCCGCCGACCGCCCGCGTCGAGAACGGTTCATTTCCCCCGCTTCGGGGTACAGCTCGATGCGTAGTGCGTTCGGGGGACAACCGAAGGACAGGAGCCCGCCCACCCCGGCACGTGAGACGCTCGCGACGGTGAACAGAGACGGAGCCTGACATGACCCCGGAGACCACCCGAGACCTGCCCAGCCTGCCCGACGACCCGACCCGCCCCAGCCCGCAGGTCATCCGCAAAGCGATCACCGCGTCGGCGATCGGCAACGCCACCGAGTGGTACGACTACGGCGTCTACGCGGCCACCATCACCTACCTGACCCAGGCGTTCTTTCCCGGATCGATGGGCACCCTCGGCGTGATGCTGGGCTTCGCGGTCTCGTTCGTCCTGCGCCCCCTCGGCGGCTTCGTGTGGGGCCCGATCGGCGACCGCGTCGGCCGCAAACACGTGTTGGCGCTGACCATCCTGCTGATCTCGGTCTCCACCGCGCTCATCGGCGTGCTGCCCACCCATGCGGTCGCCGGCGTCTGGGCACCGATCCTGCTGATCGCCCTCCGCGTGGTCCAGGGCTTCTCCACCGGCGGCGAGTACGGCGGCGCCGCGACCTTCATGGCCGAGTACTCGCCCGACGACAAACGCGGCCGCTACGGCAGTTTCCTGGAGTTCGGCACCCTGGCCGGCTTCGCTTCGGGCACCGCGCTGGTGCTGCTGCTGAACCTGGGTCTGTCCGACGATCAGATGTCCACCTGGGGCTGGCGCCTGCCCTTCCTCCTCGCCCTGCCCCTGGGCCTGGTGGGCCTGTACCTGCGTTCGCAGCTGGAGGACTCGCCGGTCTTCACCGAGCTGGAGGAGCAGGACTCCGACTCCGTCGAGGGATCGCTGTGGACCAAGCTGCGGCAGACCCTGATCGACTACTGGCAGCCGATCCTGATCATGTTCGGCATGGTGGTGGCGCTCAACGTGGCCAACTACACCCTGCTGGCGTTTCAACCCGAGTACCTGAAGAACACCATCGGCCTGTCCGAGGACAACGGCTCCATCGTGGTGCTCATCGGCCAGGTCGCCATGATGTGCCTGATCCCGGTGTTCGGCCGCTGGTCGGACCGCACCGGCCGCAAACCCATGTGGTGGGTGTCGCTGATCGGCCTGTTCGCGCTGTCGTTGCCGATGTACTGGCTGATGGGCCAGGGCTTCGGATGGGCGATCGTGGGTTTCGTGGTGTTGGGCGTGCTGTACCTGCCGCAGCTGGCCACCATCTCGGCCACCTTCCCGGCCATGTTCCCCACCCACGTGCGCTACGCCGGTTTCGCGATCTCCTACAACCTGTCGACCGCACTGTTCGGCGGCACCGCGCCGCTGGTCAACGAGGCGGTCGTGGGCGCGACCGGATGGAACCTATTCCCGGCCGTCTACCTGATGGGCGCCTGCGTGATCGGCATGGTGGCGCTGGCCTTCCTGCGGGAGACCGCGGGCTGCTCGCTGCGCGGCACCGGTGTGCCCGGGCGGGAGCTCGACGATCCCGGCCCCGACCCGCAGGCTGCCGCCGACGCGGAGTCCGGACCGGCCGCCGCGCGCGTCTGAACGCGGCGCGTCGGCCCGACGGTCAGCGCGGACCGGCAGGCGGAGGCGGCGGGGCCGGCCGGTACTGCCCCGGCTGGTGCGGATGGGGCGGGTACGGCCCGGACGGGTACTGGCCCGACGGCGGATATCCCGGAGGTGGCGGGTACCCGGCGTGCGGGTAGCCCGGCGGCGGAGCCTGACCACCGCCGGAGGCAGCGAAGAGGCCGGGGTTGGCCCGGACGTAGTCGACCGTCCGGTTCAGTGCCACACCGGCGCCGACGGCCACCGCGAACACGACCGCCAGGGTCACGGTCTTTCCGGCGGCGTCGCCCATCGCCCACATGATGACCGTCGCGCGGTAGTCGCCGAGCGCGAGCGCCGACGGAATGAAGAGCAGGAAGGCGGCCGGTGTGCCCCACGGCGTCCCGGTGATCGCGACGATCACCGCGGCGGCCAGCGCCGCCGCCCCCAGGTGGTAGGCGAGACCGAACCAGGCGCCGTGGCCGGCGGCTTCGTCGTCGGCCGTCAGCACCAGCAAGAGCTGCAGCAGCAGGCAGAGCGCCGCGACGCCGAGCGGGATCCACAGCAGCAGCGGCGCGTGCGTGGAGCTGCCGGCGCGGCTCGCCCCGTCGGCGAACCACCGCCACGCCGCGACGCCGACCAGCGCGTAGGCGCCGATCATCGCGATCGCCCACACCGCGCTGGAGGCGTACGTGGACGCATAGACCATCGCGCCCGCCGTGGTCAGCATGGCGACCAGCAACCCGTACACCCCGGTGGCGAGGGCTCGGCGCCGGCCGGCGGTGAGGTTCGACAGGATTCCCGTCGGAGCCTCCGGCACCGGCCGGCCGGCCGCCGCGGCCGCCCGGTCCACCCCGTAGGCCAGCCATGCCCCAGCCGCCACGACGAGGACCGACAGCGCGGTACCGAGCACCCCGTACCAGAATTGCGGGGCGAGATCCGGTGTCGTCGGGTTCAGGATGTCCGAGAGCTGTGCGTCCAACGACCGGTTGCCACGTTTCGGCGCGGGCGGGACGCTCAGCTTCACCGTCTGCGTCACGATCAGACCCGCGACCGGCGCCACGAGCAGGCTCCAGGCGCTGCCCCGGCGCGTCAGGATCCACGCCGCCAGCAGCAGGGTGGCCACCAGGAAGTCCGAGGCCCCCGAGAAGTAGACGCCGGCGCCCGGCGGCGCCGCCGCAGCGACAGGCAGCCAGAACGCCACGAGCAGCGGCACGCTCGTCACGATCGCGGCCCAGCTGCAGGCCGTGGCGACCGACCGTCCCTCCGTGCGCGGCCCGCGCGCCATCCACAGCGCGGCCGGAATCACCACGAACAGGGGCAACGCCGCGAACACCGTGACGGTCATCCGGGCGGCGAACTCGGTGTCGACCTGCCACAGCTTCCCCATCGAGAACGCCTTCTGCAGCACCTGGGAGATGCCGCGCGCCAGCACGAAGGCGATCGCCGCGAAGACGGCGGTGGCGAAGGCGGCCGGGACCGTTCGAACCGGTCGCGGCGCGATCGGATACGCACCGGGATACGTCCCGGACAGCGGCGGTCCCGGGTACGTGGACGGCCCTTGGCCGTGCCCGCCCGGCATCGGAGCGGGCATGGGAGAAGGCATCTGCGGGTGCGTGGACATCTGCGGGTGCTGGGGCATCTGCGGGTGCTGGGGCGGTCGACCGCCCGGATATGACATGCGCGAACCGTATCGGGCGTTCCTTCTCGCCGCCAGACCCCAATCTCGGGGTCGATCGAGCCCCTCGACCCCCTCCTTTCAATCAATGATTGAAACAACGATCGAATCTGTGCTTGAATAGCCGCCATGACCGAGCCGGCCGCACGCGCGCGCACCTCCGAGCGGCTTCTCGACGCCGCCGAGGAACTGCTGCTGCAGTACGACTACGACACCGTGTCCGTGCGCGGGATCTGCACGCGCGCCCACGCCAATCCGGCGGCGGTGCACTACCACTTCGGCTCCAAGGAACAGCTCGTCGCCGCTCTCCTGGAAACGCGGCTGGCCCCGGTGTGGGCGGAGAACCTCGACCGCATCCACCGGCAGCCGCTGAGCGTGCCCGCCCTGGTCGACGCCATCTGGGCGCCGATGGATCGGCTCCTGGCCGACCCCGTCGGCGCGCTGCGCCTGTCGCTGCTGTCGCGTTTCGTGCTCAATTACCCGCACGTGCAGTGGCAGAGCACCTGGTTCGACCTGACCGTGTGGGTGCGCGCCCTGCAGCGGGCCTGCCCGGACCTGGACGACACGACGGCCCGCTACCGCTGCCGCTTCGCCTTCTCCACGCTGCTGGCCCAGGTCGGCCCCGGCCATCCGCTGCCCCCGGCGGCCACGGCCGAACTGCGCGCCTTCCTGGTCGCCGGCCTCGCCGGCGGACCCGCCGCGCCCTAGCTTCCCCTTCCCCAGCCCGTTTTCCACCAGCCCGTTTTCCTTCCAGCCCACCTCCGACCAGCCCAAGGAATCCCATGACCACGCCCGCGATCGATCCGTTCGCCCCGGCCCAACTCGGCCCGTTGACCCTGCGCAACCGCCTCATCAAGTGCGCCACCTTCGAGGGCATGACGCCCGACGCCGTCGTCACCGACGACCTGATCGAGTTCCACCGCGAGCACGCCGCCGGCGGCGTCGCGATCAGCACCGTGGCCTACTGCGCCATCTCCCCGGAGGGCCGCACCGACCGCCACCAGATCTGGATGCGCGACGAAGCGGTGCCCGGTCTGCGTCGCCTCACCGACGCGATCCACAGCGAGGGCGCCCTGGCCGCCGCGCAGCTCGGCCACGCCGGCGCCGTCGCCAACTCGGTGTCCAACCGCGCCAAGGCCCTCGGCCCCGGCGCGATCCCCGCGCCGATGGGGATGTCACTGACCAAGAAGGTCACCGCCGACGACGTGCCGGCGCTGCTGGAGAAGTTCGCCACCGCCGCCAAGATCGCCGTGGACTCCGGCTTCGACGCCCTGGAGATCCACTGCGGCCACAACTACCTGATCAGCTCCTTCCTCTCGCCGCTGCTGAACCATCGGCGCGACGAGTACGGCGGCTCCCTGGTGAACCGCGCACGCCTGGCCCGCGAGGTGCTCGAGACCGTGCGCAACGCCGTCGGCTCGGACGTGGCCGTGTGGGCCAAGCTCAACATGTTCGACGGCGTGGGCAAGCCCGGCACCGGCCGCGGCCCCAAGCCGTGGCGCGGCTTCAACCTCGACGAGGCCTGCGAGACGGCGCGCATGTTCGAGTCCGACGGCTTCCTCGACGCCATCGAACCCACCGCAGGCAGCTCGCTGCTGAACCCGATGTACCTGTTCCACGGCGAGCCGCCGCGCGCCGAGTTCGCCGCCGCCTTCCAGGGCGTCATGCGCACCGGCCTCAAGGTGGGCGGACCGATCTTCCTCAAGCACTACCCGTACCACGACGCGTACCTGCTTCCGCTGGCCCGCGAGCTGCGCAAGTCGGTCAAGATGCCAGTGATCCTGCTGGGCGGCATCACCGACCGCGCCAGCATGGATCTGGCCCTGAACGAGGGCTTCGACTTCGTCGCGATGGGCCGCGCCCTGCTGCGCGAGCCGGACCTGCCGCGCCGCGTCGAGGCCGACCCGAGCACCGCCTCGCGCTGCGTGCACTGCAACCTGTGCATGCCGACGATCTACACCAGCACCCGCTGCCCGATCCGCACCGGCGAGGTCCCCGACCCGCTCGCCTGAGCGCGCCGTCGTCGCCGGTGACTACCCTGACGGCCATGGCTACCGATCCGTATCTCTGGCTGGAAGACGTCACCGGCGACGAGGCCCTCGACTGGGTCCGCGCGCACAACGAACCGACCGTCGACGATCTCACGTCGTCGGAGCGGTTCGAGCAGTTGCGCACCGGCGCCCTCGAAGTGCTCGACACCGACGAGAAGATCCCGTACGTCCGTCGCCGGGGCGAGTTCCTCTACAACTTCTGGCGGGATGCGACCAACCCCAAGGGGATCTGGCGCCGCACCACGCTGGAGTCCTACCGCACCGACGATCCCGAGTGGGACGTGCTGATCGACGTGGACGCGCTCGCCGCGGCCGAGGACGAGAACTGGGTGTGGGCCGGCGTCAGCCTGCGGTACCCCGACTACGACCGGGGCCTGGTCTCCCTCTCACGCGGCGGCGCCGACGCCTCCGTGGTCCGCGAATTCGATGTGGCAAAACGCGATTGGGTGGCACCCGAGGACGGCGGCTTCACCCTGCCCGAGGCCAAGTCGAACATCGGCTGGATCGACGCCGACACCGTGTACGTCGGCACCGACTTCGCCGAGACCGAGGACGGCGAGCCCGCTCTCACCACGTCGGGCTACCCGCGCACCGCCCGCCGCTGGGTGCGGGGCACCGCGCTGGCCGACGCCCCGACGGTGTTCGCCGGCGAGGTGACCGACGTGGCGGCCGGAGCGTCGTACGACCACACGCCCGGCTACGAGCGGCACTTCCTGTCCCGCTCCACCGACTTCTTCAACTCCCTCAACTACCAACTGGTCGACGGCGAGCCGGTGCTCATCGACGTGCCGACCGACGCGCACTTCTCGGTGCGGCACGACCACCTGCTGGTGATGCCGCGCTCGGACTGGACGGTGGACGGCATCCTGCGGCCCGCCGGGTCGCTGCTCGTCTTCGACTACCCCGCCTACCTCGCCGGACAGCGCACCCACACCCCGCTCTTCCTCCCCGACGCGCACACCAGCCTGCAGGACTACGCGTTCACCCGGTCCCGGCTGGTGCTGGTGACCCTGCACGACGTCGCCACCCGACTGGAGCTGCGGACGCTCGGCGACTGGGAACCGGCGGCCCTCACCGGCCTGCCCGAGTTGGCGACGCTCTCGGTGATCGGTACCGACCCCGACGACAGCGACGAGATCTGGCTCAGCGCAAGCTCTTTCACGCAGAGCCCGAGCCTGCTGTACGGCGACGCCACCACCGGCGTGAGTCTGCTGCGCTCCACGCCGGGGTTCTTCGACGCCGCCGACGTGCACGCCCACCAGTACTTCGCCACCTCCGACGACGGCACCGCCGTTCCGTACTTCGTGGTCAAGCGCGACGACGTCGTCACCGGTCCCACGCTGCTGTACGGCTACGGCGGCTTCGAGAACTCGATGACCCCGGGGTACTCCGCGATCGCCGGTCGCAGCTGGATCGCACGCGGCGGCATCTACGTGATCGCCAACATCCGGGGCGGCGGTGAGTACGGCCCCACGTGGCACACGCAGGCGCAGAAGGCCGGGCGTCACCTGGTCTACGAGGACTTCGCCGCGGTCGCCCGCGACCTGGTGACGCGCGGGCTGACGAGCACCGAACAGCTTGCGGCGCAAGGCGGTTCCAACGGCGGGCTGCTGATGGGCGTGATGGCCACGACGTACCCGGATCTGTTCGGCGCGCTGGTGTGCCAGGTGCCGCTGCTGGACATGAAGCGGTACCACCTGCTGCTGGCGGGAGCGTCCTGGATGGCCGAGTACGGCGACCCGGACGACCCCGACGAGTGGGCATACCTGAGCGCGTACTCGCCGTATCAACGGCTGAGCGCGGACGCCGAGTACCCGCGGATGCTGGTGACCACCTCCACCCGGGACGACCGCGTGCACCCGGGCCACGCACGCAAGTTCGTCGCGCGCCTGGAGGAGTACGGCCACCCGGTGCAGTACTACGAGAACATCGAAGGCGGCCACGGCGGCGCGGCCGACAACGCGCAGGCCGCGTTCAAGTCGGCGCTCGCCTACGAATTCCTGTGGCGCACAGTGGGTTCAGCCCAAGCATCGGGTTCAGCCCAGGCGTGACCGAGGGCGGCGGTCAGCGGCGGCCCAGCACCACTGCGGCCGCCGCGCCCACCACGGCCACCGCCAGGCCGACCGCACCGACGATCCACGAGGTGGTGGTCAGGCCGGCGAGCACTTCGTCGGCCACCACCGTCGCCGTGTGTCGACTGCTCAGATCACCGGTGGCGCTCTCGGAGGCCTTGCCGCGCAAGTAGATCGCGAGGGCGGCTCCGGCCCCGCCGGCCACCACGGCCCCCACGCCCAGCCAGGCCAGGATCGCCGCCCGGTTGCGGGCCAGGAGCAGCGCGACCACCGCGGCCAGGGCCGCGCCGATCACCGAGATCCACGCCGTCAGCGTCAGCGCCGACCCGGAACTCTCCAACGAACCCGCGGTCAGGCGGGTCTGATCCAACGGAACCGTGATCTCCCGGTCGATCCGGATCGGCACGGGTGCGCTCTCGAGCACCCGATTGACCATCGGGGTCACGTCCAGCTCCATCACGTGGCGGCTGGTGTCCGGCGCCGGCGCGGTGAACAGCCATCCGTGCTGTTGCCGGGCCACCTCGGTGAAGTCGGTGACGAACGCCGGGCTGCGGGTGTACGTCTGGGCCAGCGGCGCCACCACCGATCCCGCGAGCGGGATGTCGGTGGACTGGGCCACCTCGTCGGCGATCTTGGCGGCGAAGAACTCCTGCACCTCCGGCTTGCTCGCCGCCCGTGCAGCCGTGTCAGCGAAGCCGTCGACGGAGACCACGTGCGTGGTGACCCACGTGCTGGGCACCGCGACGATCATGCCGAGAACCGCGACGACGAGGAAGAGCCCGGTCAGCAGAGAACGCACGTGCGTCGATCACTCACCGATGGTGTCGCGGGCGCGGGCCACGATCTTCGGGTCGGGTTCGCCGACCAGTTCGTGGTCCTTGCCGTCGTACTCGTGCAGGCTCAGCACGTGCCGCATGGCGTTGAGGCGGGCCCGCTTCTTGTCGTTGCTCTTGACCACGGTCCACGGCGCCCAGTCGGTGTCCGTCTTACCGAACATGTTCTCCTTGGCGTCGGTGTACGACGCCCAGCGGTCCAGCGACGCCAGGTCCATCGGCGACAGCTTCCACTGGCGGACCGGGTCGATCTGGCGGATCGCGAAGCGGGTGCGCTGTTCCAGCGGGGTCACCGAGAACCAGAACTTCACCAGGTTGATGCCGTCGTCGACCAGCATCTTCTCGAAGGCCGGGGCCTGCTCCAGGAACTGCGCGTACTGGTCCGGCGTGCAGAAGCTCATGACGCGTTCCACCCCGGCGCGGTTGTACCAGGAGCGGTCGAAGAAGACCATCTCGCCGGCGGCCGGCAGATGCTGCACGTACCGCTGGAAGTACCACTCGGTGGCTTCGCGCTCGGTCGGCTTCTCCAACGCGACGGTGCGCGCACCGCGCGGATTGAGGTGTTCGTTGAAGCGCTTGATGGTGCCGCCCTTGCCGGCCGCGTCCCGCCCCTCGAAGACCATCAGGTGGCGGATGCCGTTCTGCTTGGACCACTTCTGCAGTTTGAGGAGCTCCACCTGGAGGCGGCGCTTCTCCGACTCGTAGTGACCGCGGTCCATCCGCTCGTCGTAGGGGTAGTCCTCACGCCAGGTGTCGACCACGTTGCGCTGCGGGAGCGTCAGCAGGATCGGGTCGTCGTCATCGTCGTCGACGACGACGAAACCACTGGTGTCATGCAGATCGACGACGCTCTGCAGCGCCTTACGACCGGAGACCTTGCTCAGGTCTTCACCGATCTCAAAGTTTTCGAGCGAGAGGTAATCATCCACGCATTCAGGGTATCGCGCCCACGCGTGCACGTTCGCGGACAGGCCGGATGCCGGGCGAGTGTCACAGTCCGCCGAGGATCAGAACGGCCGAGAGGGCGACGCCGGAATCGGCGTCGCCCTCTCGGACCGGCAGTATCGGTGCGCGCGGATCAGGCCTTCGCGCGGCGCTCGGACTCGGCGGTGAGCCCCTTCTTGGCGGTGTCGGCCGCGGCCTTCTGGCCCTTCTTGACCAGCAGGCCGGGCAGCTTGATCTTCAGGTCGATCTCCAGATCGAAACGCACGTGGCACGTATCCGGGCCGGTGGAGGTGATCTTGTAGCTACCGGTCTGCTTGGCCAGCTGGGAGCTGCTCACCAGCGTCCAGGCGCAGAGGTCGTCGGCCCAGGTGTAGGCCAGTTCCTGGGTGTCGTTGATACCGATCATGCCGACCGAGACCTCGACGCGATCGGGGGTGCCGTCCGCGTGCTCGCTGAGCACCTTGGCCGCCTTGTGCGCGCTCGACCAGTCCGGGAGGGCGGGAATGTCCTTGAGGACGTCGAGCACCACCGAGGCGGGGGCTTTGATATCGAATTCATTGGAAACAGAGACAGCCATGGAAAGAACCTACCCCGCGCGCCCGGTCAGCCCGCCAGGTATCGCCGACGAAGCTGTTCCTGCGCCTGCGCGTCGATGCCGAGGCCGGAAGCGAAGTAGGTCGCGAGGTCGCCGTACTCGCTCTCGACGGAGGCGAACGTCGCGTCGAGGTACGACTGCTGCACCCCCAGCAGCGGGCGCAGCGAGGCCGGGTCGACGCTGGCCGCCGCGAACTTGTCGAACAGCGGCGCGAGCGCCGGCAGCAGCCGATCGTTGGTGGTCAGGTAGTCGCGGTAGACGTCGTCGCGGTCCACGCCCATCAGGCTCAGGAAGCTGGCGGCGGCCCAGCCGGTGCGGTCCTTGCCGGTGGTGCAGTGGAACAGCGCGGGCCCGGCGTCCTCGCCCAGGAGCCCGAGGTAGAAGCGGCGGTAGGCGGCGTTCGCGCTCTTGAGCGTCACGAACTCGCGGTAGGTCGCCGTGATGTAGTCGGCGGCCTTGCCCTCCATCGAGCCGATCAGCTCGGCGGCCAGCTTCGGGTCGTTCATGATCTGGTTGAGATTGCCCGGGATCGCGTCGGCGGCATCGGCGAGGACGTCCAGCGGCACGTCGACGACCCCGGTCATCGTCGGGTCGGGCACCGCCGAGCGTTCGGCGGCCGACCGCAGGTCGTAGATGGTGCTCAGCTCCAGCGGCGCCAGGACGGCGGCCGCGTCGCCGGCGACGCTGCGCAGGTCGGTGGACCGGTACAAGCGACCGGTCACCACGGTGCGACCGTCCGCGGCCGACCAGCCGCCCAGGTCGCGCAGGTTCGGGAGGGATGGAATGGGACTGGTGGCGGGCAGCGTGGAAGCCTGAGTCATGGCATCCAGTATGCCCTGTTCGGCCGGTTATCCCGACGTGGCGAACTGTGTTCTGTACAGCTCGGCGTACCGACCGTCGGCGGCCAGGAGCGTCGCGTGGTCGCCCCGCTCCACCACGCGTCCGGCCTCCAGGACCACGATCTCGTCGGCCGCCCGGATGGTGGACAGGCGGTGCGCGATCACCAGCGACGTGCGATCTTCCAGCGCCTCGGACAGTGCCTCGGCGACCGCGGCCTCGGACGTCGAGTCCAGGTGCGCGGTGGCCTCGTCGAGGATCACCACCGACGGCTTGGCCAGCAGCATGCGGGCGATGGTCAGCCGTTGACGTTCCCCGCCGGAGAGCCGGTACCCGCGCTCGCCGACGACCGTGTCGAGCTGGGCCGGGAGCTCGCGGATCAGGTCCTCCAGTCGGGCCCGGCGCAGCGCCTCCCACAGCTGATCGTCGGTCGCGACCGGGTCGGCCAGCAGCAGGTTGGCGCGCACCGTGTCGTGGAAGAGGTGCCCGTCCTGGGTCACCAGCCCCACGGTGCGGTGTACCGATTCGGCGGTCAGGTCGCGCACGTCCACACCGTTGAGCAGCACCGCACCGGAGTCGACGTCGTACAGGCGAGTGGCCAGCGAGGCGATCGTCGACTTGCCCGCCCCGGAGCTGCCCACCAGCGCGACCATCGATCCGGCCGGCACGTCGAGGGACACGTTGTGCAGGATGGTCTCCCCGCCGCGGCTGTCGAGCTGCGCCACCTCCTCCAGCGAGGCCAGCGACACCTTGTCGGCGGACGGATAGGCGAAGGTGACGTCGTCGAAGTGCACGCTGACGCCGCGCTCGGGATGCGGCACCCGGGTGGCGTCTGGGCGGTCGGCGATCAGCGGCTCCAGGTCGAGGACCTCGAAGACCCGCTCGAAGCTCACCAGCGCGCTCATCACCTCCACGCGGGCGTTGGCCAGCGAGGTGAGCGGCGCGTACATCCGGGTGAGCAGCAGCGCCAGCGACACCACGGCGCCGGCGGACAGGTGCTGGTGCACCGCCAGCCAGCCGCCGAGCCCGTAGACCAGCGCCAACGCCAGCGAGGACACCAGGATCAGGGCGGTGAAGAAGTAGGTCTGCAGCATCGCCTGCCGCACCCCGATGTCGCGGACCGCGCCCGCGCGCTGCGCGAACTCGGCGGACTCGGTGTCCGGACGGCCGAACAGCTTCACCAGCGTGGCGCCGGGAGCGGAGAACCGTTCGGTCATCTGCGTCGACATCCGGGCGTTGTATTCGGCGCCCTCGCGGGCCAGGCCGGCCACGCGTCGCCCGATCCGGCGGGCGGGCAGCACGAAGGCCGGCAGCAGGACCAGCGCCAGCAGGGTGATCTGCCAGCTGAGCGCGAACATCACGCCCAGGGTGAGGGCCAGGGTGACGATGTTGGACACCACCCCGGAGAGGGTGTCGCTGAAGGCCCGCTGCGCGCCGATGACGTCGTTGTTGAGGCGGCTGACCAGCGCACCGGTGCGGGTGCGGGTGAAGAACGCGACCGGCATGCGCTGCACGTGGTCGAAGACCGCGCGCCGCAGGTCCAGGATCAGTCCCTCGCCCAGGTTGGACGAGAACCAGCGGGTGGCGATGGACACCACCGCCTCGGCGAGCGCGATCACCGCAATGAGGATCGCCAGCACCACGATCTCCCGGCCCGCTTCCGCGCTGGCGGCGTTGATCAGGTTCACCACGCGACCGGCCAGCAGCGGGGTGATGACGGTGAGCACGGCGGTGATCACCGACAGCCCGAGGAACAGCAGAATCCGGCGGCGGTGCGGCCGCGCGAACCCGGCGATCCGCCGCATCGTGGCCCGTCGTTCGTGCTTGCCCGACCGCGCGCCGGGCGTCCGCATCGACTTGTGCAGAACCTCCCACGCCACCGCATCCATGCTCATCGTTTCACCCTAGGCCGTCGGCGCGGCAGCGCGCCGCGGCAGGTCGTTCCCCCCTCGTGACAGCTGATGAACCCCGGCGAAACTCCCCCGTCCACCGGCTGACCGCGCAGACGCCGAAGGCCGGCCACCCGTGTGGGTGACCGGCCTTCGGTTGACTGCTTGGTGCAGAGTCTCTGATCAGATCAGAAGCCCATGCCGCCCATCTCGTCCCCGCCCGGCATGGCCGGGGGGTTCTTCTCGGGCTTGTCGGCGACGACGGCCTCGGTGGTGAGGAACAGGGCCGCGATCGACGCAGCGTTCTGCAGCGCCGAGCGGGTGACCTTCACCGGGTCGTTGATGCCGGCGGCGAGGAGATCCTCGTAGACGCCGGTGGCAGCGTTGAGGCCGGTGCCCTTGTCCGCGGTGCGGATACGATCGGCGACCACGCCGGGCTCCATGCCCGCGTTGATGGCGATCTGGCGAGCCGGAGCCGACAGCGCGACCTTGACGATCTGCGCGCCGGTGGCCTCGTCACCCTCGAGGTCGAGACCGTCGATGGCCGACTCGGACTGCAGCAGAGCCGCGCCGCCGCCGGCGACGATGCCCTCTTCGACAGCAGCCTTGGCGTTGCGCACGGCATCTTCGATGCGGTGCTTGCGCTCCTTGAGCTCCACCTCGGTGGCAGCGCCGGCCTTGATCACCGCAACACCGCCGGCCAGCTTGGCCAGGCGCTCCTGCAGCTTCTCGCGGTCGTAGTCGCTGTCGCTGTTCTCGATCTCGTTGCGGATCTGGGCCACGCGGCCGGCGATCTGCTCGTTGTCGCCTGCACCGTCGACGATGGTGGTCTCGTCCTTGGTGACGACCACCTTGCGAGCGGTACCGAGCGACTCGAGACCGGCGGTCTCCAGGCTCAGGCCGACCTCTTCGCTGATGACCTCGCCACCGGTGAGGATGGCGATGTCGGCGAGCATGGCCTTGCGGCGGTCGCCGAAGCCCGGAGCCTTGACGGCGACGGACTTGAAGGTGCCGCGCAGCTTGTTCACCACGAGGGTCGACAGGGCTTCGCCCTCGACGTCCTCGGCGATGATCAGCAGGGTCTTGCCGGCCTGAATGACCTTCTCCAGCAGGGGCAGGAGATCCTTGACGGTCGAGATCTTGCCCGAGTAGGTCAGGATGTACGGATCTTCGAGGACGGTCTCCTGGCGGTCGACGTCGGTGACGAAGTAGCCGGAGATGTAGCCCTTGTCGAAGCGCATGCCCTCGGTGAGCTCGAGCTGCAGGCCGAAGGTGTTCGACTCCTCGACGGTGATGACACCCTCGTTGCCGACCTTGTCCATGGCCTCGGCGATCAGGTCGCCGATGGTCTGGTCACCAGCGGAGATGCCGGCGGTCGAAGCGATCTGCTCCTTGGTCTCGACCTCCTTGGCGGAGTCGAGCAGCGAGTTGGAGACGGCCTCGACGGCCTTCTCGATGCCGCGCTTGAGGCCCATCGGGTTGGAGCCGGCAGCAACGTTGCGCAGGCCCTCGCGGACCAGCGCCTGCGCCAGCACGGTGGCGGTGGTGGTGCCGTCGCCCGCGACGTCGTCGGTCTTCTTGGCGACTTCCTTGACCAGCTCAGCGCCGATCTTCTCGTACGGGTCCTCCAGCTCGATCTCCTTGGCGATGGACACGCCATCGTTGGTGATCGTGGGGGCACCCCACTTCTTCTCCAGGACGACGTTGCGACCCTTGGGTCCCAGCGTCACCTTGACGGTGTCAGCGAGGGTGTTCAGACCCCGCTCGAGGCCGCGACGGGCCTCTTCATCGAAAGCAATCTGCTTGGCCATAGTTCAGTGATCCTCCGGTGGGGGGCGACACTACGTTCTCTGGCCGGACTCGGTGCCCGCGACGGACGACCGGGGTGTCTATTGGACCGGCCTCACCGTCCCGACCTGGCACTCACATGCCGCGAGTGCCAACATCGTTTTTAGCACTCTCCCACTGCGAGTGCAAGGTCGGACCGGCGTTGTTTCGGTTCCCGATTGTCGTTTCGGTTCCCGAATGTCGTTTCCGTTCCCGCAGCCCCGCAGAAGGCGCGCGGGAACGGAATCGACAATCGGAAAAGGCAGCGACCCCTCTCCCCGGGGGGGCGGGAGAGGGGCCGCTTCGCGCCACAGTGAGCTCAGGGGGGGGTTAGCTCACCGCGTCGCGCAGTTCCCGGCGCAAAATCTTGCCGGTCACCGTCTTGGGCAGCTCGTCGACGATCTCGACCGAGCGCGGATATTTGTACGCCGCCATCTGTTCCTTCGCGAACCCGATGAGTTCGTCGGGAGTCAGGCTGGCGCCGGGCTGCAACGAGACGAAGGCCTTGACCGTCTCGCCGCGGTACTCGTCGGGCACGCCGACGACGGCGGCTTCGCGCACCGCGGGATGGGTGTAGAGGACGTCCTCCACTTCCCGCGGCCACACCTTGTAGCCGGAGGCGTTGATCATGTCCTTCTTGCGATCGACCACGTAGTACCAGCCGTCGGCGTCCATGAACCCGACGTCACCGGTGTGCAGCGCACCGTCCGGGATCGACGACGCGGTGGCCTCCGGCTTGTTCCAGTAGCCGGGCACCACCTGCGGACCGGAGGTGACGAACTCGCCCACCTCGCCCACCGGCACATCGCGACCGTCGGCGCCGACCACGCGGACCACGGTGTTGAACACCGGCACACCCACCGACAGCGCACCCGACTCCGGATCCACCGGCGCGCGCACCCCGAGGGGAACCGCGTGCGAGGGCGAGTTGGTCTCGGTGAGGCCGTAGATGTTGTGGATGTAGGCCCCGTACAGGCCCTCCAACCGGTCACCGACCGACGGCGCGATGGGCGCGCCTCCGGAGTAGAGGATCCGCAGACTCGACAGATCGTCCTTGGTGGCCCCCGGCGCCGCCGCCAGCGCGCTGAGCGCGGTGATGGCACCGATGGTGAACACCGGACGGTACTCGCGGATCGCGTCGAGCATGACCGACGGCTCGAACCGGTGCGACAGCACCAGCGGCGAGCGGATCAGCATGGCGGCCATGATGTGGCCCACCAGGCCGGTGATGTGGAACAGCGGCGCGATACCGAGGATGCCCTCACCTGCCTGCAGGCCGGTCCACTCGCGGTAGGTCTGCGCGTTGAAGGCGAAGTTACCGTGGGTGTTCATCGCCCCCTTCGGATCACCGGTGGTTCCCGAGGTGTACGCCAAGACAGCCACGTCGTCGGCGCTCAGGCCGGGATCGGGCAGGTCGTCGCCACCGCCAGCGGCGATCAACTCCATCAGATCCAGGGTGCCGTCGGTGCGGACCCGTTCGGCGTCGGAGAACAGGCGCGCGTCGCCGCGGTCCTGCATGTCCAGCGCCGAGCAGGTGACCACGGTGCTCACGGCGGTCTGACCGCCGTCGACCACGGCCTTGCCGATCTGCGCGTACAGATCGTCCAGGGCCAGCAGCGCCGTGGCACCGGAGTCCTTGAGCAAGTAGGTGAGCTCGCGCTCCTTGTTCATCGGGTTGATGGCCACGGCGACGCCGCCGAGGCGCCAGGCCGCCACCATGCCGATGATGAAGGCCGGGTTGTTCTGCACGTACAGCGCCAGCCGGTCGCCGCGGCCGAAGCCGCGTTCGGCGAGTGCGGCCGCCAAGGCACGAGAGGCCCTGTCGACGTCGGCGAACGTCTGGGACGTTCCGAAGTACTGCAGGAACTCGGTCTCCGGCGCGGCGGCCACCGCGGCGTCGAAGATCGCGAGGCCGGTGGCGAACTCGGTCTCGATGTCATGCGGCTGAGCGTCGGGGTACCGCGCCAGCCACGGTCGATCCGCGTAGGTCACTTGATCACGACCGGGTTCACCGGGGAGCCGCTGGCTCCGTGGATCTTCAACGGCGCGGCGACGTAGAAGAACTCGTAGACGCCGTCGGCGGCGCAGTCCGCGGCGAGCTTCTCCACATCGCAGATCTCGGTGAAGGCGACGCCGAGGTTGCGCATCAGGGCGTTGTGCAGGACCAGCGCCGCACCGCTCTCGGGATCGTAGGTCACCTCGTTGGCGATCGTGTCGGTCACCAGGTTCGGGATCTCCATGTCGGCGAACCACTGCACCAACTCGGGCGAGTAGACCAGGCCCGGCTCGCCGAAGTCGCCGTAGAAGGCCTCTTCGTCCCGGAAGAAGAGCTCGAGGTGGTTGGTGCGCAGGATCAGGATGTCGCGGGGGCGCAGTTCGACGCCCTGGGCGGCCGCGCAGGCCTGCAGGTCCTCGTGGTTGAAGGCCTCGCGAGGACCGAGGGCCTCGACACCGCGCCAGCGGGCGAGGTCGAGCAGCACCGCACGTCCGGCCACGCCGCGCTGGGCGATCGGCTCGACGCTGGCCTTCTCCAGGCCGCCGACGGTGGTGCGAGCGTCGTACCCGTTCCAGATCTGACCGCCGTACCAGACGTGGCCGAGGGCGTCGTACTGCGTGGAGCCCTGCAGGAAGGCCTCCAGCTTGTCATCGGCGTAGTGCAGACCGCCGGGGAACTGCGGGCCCTCGCCGCCCTCGTCCCAGTCCGACTCGTCCCACACCATCTCCTTGGTGGCCGGCGAACGGCCGGGCCACACCGGATCACCCTTCGGGTCGCCGATCAGCCGCTGCAGGGTGAAGAGTTCGCCGCGCTTGACCAGCGAGACGCCGCGCAGCACCTGCTCGGCGGTCAGGTAGTTGAGGCTGCCCACTTCGTCCTCGGGGCCCCACTTGCCCCAGTTGGTGGGCGAGTCGGCGAGCAGTTCGGTGAGGTCGGGCACTTCAGTCATGATCGGGAACCTTCCGGGTGGGGGCTGTCGGCGGGCGGTCGGAACGAACGTTTACTCCAGCTGCCGAGATGAGAATCACACGACGACGGCAATCCGTCAAGTACCACCGGGAAAGTCGTCGGCCAGCGGCGATCAAGCCGCCGGCGCCGTCGCCTCCTTGTTCAGCATTACTGAACTATCGTCCCCATCATGGACAGGGCCAGTCCCGCGTACTCGGCCGCCAGCGCGGGACCGTCGGGCATCTCGACACCGGCGAAGCGGAAGGGAATGGCCCGACACAGGGACAGGACCGCCGCCGCCCCGGCCTCCGGCGCAGTCGCGGTGAACCGACCGGCGGCCACCGCGGCCACCGCCGCGTCGGCCATCCGCTGCTGCACGCGGGCGCGCTGCGCGATGATCCGCGTCCGATCCGGATCCTCCAGGCTGCGTAACTCGGTCTCGACGATGAACGAGAGGTCCCGGCGGTTGACCTGGCCGAGCACCACGGCACTCACGATGTCGGCGAAGGCCCGCACGGGGTCGGCGGCCTGCGCCGCGGCCGCCTCCACCCGCCAGGCGAGATCGGCCAGCTGCGCATCCGCCAACGCCACCAAAAGGTGCTGCTTGCTGCGGTGATAGCGGTAGATCCCGGCCACCGACAGGTCCGCCTCGGCGGCCACCACCCGCATCGTCGCGCCGTGATAGCCGGTCTCGGCGAAGACCTGCACCGCCGCGGTGAGCACCGAATCCAGCGGCAGCTCATCGAAGACCGCCCAGGGCGCGTCGGCGTCGATCGGCGCGAACGCCGCGGGCTCCGGCTCGTCGGCGGAGACGCTCAGCAGCGTCGCCGGCTCCACCCCGAGCGCCGCCGCCACCTGCCGCAGACGCAGCACGGTGAGGCCCACCTTGCCGTTCTCGATCGCACTGACCGTCCCCGGACTCACCTCCAGGAGCCGGGCGAGCTCGCGCAGGGTCATCCCCCGCCGGCCGCGCGCCGCGCGCACCGCCGCGCCCACCGCCTCGTCGACGTGTTCAGTCACGCTGAACAGCGTAGCGGGCGGGTCGGGCAGGCGTCAGCGCAACGCGCGCCGCAGCAGCTTTCCGGTCGCGGTCCGCGGCAACGCGGCGACCATCTCCACCTCGCGCGGGTACTTGTAGGCGGTCAGATTGGCGCGGCAGTAGGCGATCACCTCGTCGACGTCCAGCGCACTGCCCTCGCGCCGCACCACGAAGGCCTTGACCGTCTCGCCCCGGTACTCGTCCGGAATGCCGACCACGGCGGCCTCCTCCACCTCGGGGTGCGCGGACAGCAGCCGCTCCACCTCCGACGGCCACACCTTGTACCCGGCGGCGTTGATCTGGTCCTTCTTGCGGTCGACCACGTAGAACCAGCCCTGCGCGTCCATGAAGCCCACGTCGCCGGTGCGCAGCGCACCGCCGAGGAAGGCGTCCGCGGTGGCGACCGGATCACGCCAGTACCCGGGGATCACCTGCGGACCGGTGGTCACCAGTTCGCCGATCTCACCCACCGGCAGGTCGAGGCCGTCGTCGTCGACCACGCGTACCACGGTGTCGAACACCGGAACCCCCACCGACAGCACCCCCGAATCCGGGTCCACCGGCGCCCGCGTGCCGGGCGGTACCGCGTGCGACGGCGAGGTGGTCTCGGTCTGCCCGTAGATGTTGTGGATGTACCCGCCGAGCCGTTCCTCCAACCGCTCGGCGACGTCCGGCGCGATCGGCGCGCCACCGGAGTAGCGCAGCCGCAGCGATGCCAGGTCGGCCGCGTCCACCTCCGGGCTGTCGGCCAGCGCGATGTACGCGGTGATCACCGCCGCGCAGAACACCGGGCGGCGCCGGGCGGTGGCCGCGGCGATCACGGCCGGTTCGAAGCGATGCGTGAGCACCAGCGGCGAACGGGCGATCATCGCCAACGAGACCGCCCCGACCAGCCCGGTCACGTGAAACACCGGCGCCAGCGCGAGCACGGGTTCGCCGGGCTCCAGGCCGCTCCAGTCCCGGTACACCTGCGCGCTGAAGGCCAGATTGGCGTGCGTCAGCTGCGCCCCCTTGGCCGGCCCGGTGGTGCCCGAGGTGGCCGCCAGGACCGCCACGTCCGACGGACCCACCCGGCGCTGCGCGAGCACCGCCTCCGCGCCGGCGTCCGGACGATAGGCCTCGACGAGCCCGGACAGGTCGATCGCGTCGGCGGGACGACGTCGCGTGACGTCGGCGAACAGCCGCGAATCGTCCTCGGTCTGCCCGTCCAGCGCCGAGGTGGTCACCACGATCGTCACGCCGGTATCGCCGGCGGCGAGGATCGGCCGGATCCGGCCGATGTACAGATCGTCGAGTACCAGCAGCGCCGACGGGGTGAAGGCCGCGAGCGAGCGTGCCAGGTCGGCCGCGGTGGACATGGGGCTGAGCAGCGCCGCGGTGCCGCCGGCCTTCCACGCGGCCACCAGCCCCACCAGGAACGCGGGGTTGTTCTGCAGACAGAGGGCCAGCCGGTCACCGGGCGCGAAGCCCCGTGAGACCAGCAGCGCGGCCAGCGCGGTGGCCGCCCGATCCACCTCCTCCCACCGCAGCGACCCGTCGAAGTAGTGCACCGCCGACGCCGTCGGCGCCGCGCGCACCGCGGCATCGAACATGTCCAAGGCGGTGGAGAAGGAGCGGCGCAGGTGCGGGGGCCGACCCGGTGGATAGGCCGCCAACCACGGCTTGTCGTCGTACCCGATCACAGCGCCGAGTCTAGGCCGACGGTCGCCGCGGGCGCCCGTTCTTGTCGTAGGTCGGGTCTAAACTCGATCTAGAACACCAGCACTAGTCAAAGGTGTGATGACTCGCTTGGGGAGGTGAGTAGCCATGACGCAGCGAACCGCGTCGATGTGGCCCGACGCCGACCTGACCGGATGCGGCCTTCCCACTCCCGGCACCGACCTCGCGAACCTGCCCACCGCGTGCGTCGTCGGCGCGATCACCGCGACCAAGAACGGACACTGCTTCCTGGACTGGCAGCTCTTTCAGTTCGCGCTGTCCATGCACTCCCGAGTCTGCGCCGCGACGACCGACCTCGTCGCGACCCAGAAGTCGCTGATCGACGCCGAAGCCCAGACGACGCTGGAACTGCAGATGAGCCTGGAGAGCACCCAGTACGCCGCCGAAGCACTCCTCGCCGACGCCCTCGACGCCCGAGAACGACTACCGCGCGTCTATCCGTGTTGGGCGCCCAGGATTTCGGCGGCGATCCGGGCGTCGATCTGTCTCATGAGGGCTTCGTCGACCACGAGTCGGGTTTCGTGGGCGATGCGGTGGAAGCGGTCGCGGTCGATCAGGCCCAGGCGCATGGTGGCGTACACCTGCATCTCAGTCACCAAGACCGGCGCAATGGCCCGCCGCCACGTCGCCGAGAACGATCCCGATGCCGCACGCCGCGAACGCGAGAACGCCAAAGACGGCCGCAGCCTCGGCCACCAGAGCCTCGAAGCGGGCATGGCGCAGCTGTTCCTCACCGCGACCGCCGAGGACGTCCGCCTCGCGCGCCAGATGCTCGACGCGGTGATTGCCGGACGCTGCCCCGCGGACCCGCGCACCAAAACCCAGGCCCGTTCCGACGCGGCCATCGCTCTGCTGCAACGCAAGCCGTTCACGTGCACCTGCGACAGTGACGGTTGCACCGCGGCAATCAGCGACGTCGAACTCGACGCCCGCGCCGCCCGCATCGTCGTCCACGTTCTCTGCGACGCCACCACCCTGGAAGGCGGCGATAAGTGCGGTTACCTCGACGGCCACGGCCCGATCTCGGCTGAGCATGTGCGGGAGATCGCCGCCCGCGGTGATGCCGTGATCCGTCAGCACCGCCTCGACGACCTGCTCGAACCCAGTTCCACCGCCGGGCACGACTCTGCTGAGCGCCCCGAGGAGGCGGCGCTGCATCGACGAGCACCCCGCTCCGAGACCCCGGACGAGCGCCGGGGCGATGGCTCACGGCCCGAGGCCGGAAACGACGGACGACCGGCCGTCGTCATCGCCAAGACCGCTCTTCCGAGCGATCCGTACCGGCCGAACCTGCTGACCGACCTGATCGCTCGCTTCCTGTGGGGCACCTGCTCGATCCCGGGTTGCGAACGCGCCGCCTTCGCGTGCGATCTGGACCATGTGGCCGAGTACGACAACGTCCGCCCGGACCTCGGGGGCCCCACCTGCGTTTGCAACCTGCTTCCCAAGTGCCGCTATCACCACCTGGTGAAAACAAATCTGGAAGGCTTCGTCGACGACCTCTGGATCGACGCCGACGGCCGCTACCACTCGAGCGTCACCACGCCGATGGGACAGACCGTGGAAGTCCTGGCCCCGAATCAGTGGTTGATCCCGCGCCTGGCCGACCTGCGCTGCACGCACCAACTCGTCGGCCGGCACGCGACCGGAACTGCGACCGGCACCGTCGAAGACGGCCCGCAACGAGCCCGCACCCGCACCGCGGCCAAGCACGCCCGACGTCGCGCCGAACGCAAGGCCAACCACGACCGTCGTTTCGCCGGACTGCCCGACGAGCCGCCCTTCTGACTGCTCAGCGACCCAGGTCCTTGTTCAGGATCTTCCGGTAGCCGCCCAGCGCGTCCAGTTCGGCCTGCGACACCGTCGGATACTGCGGATCCAGGTCGCGCATCACGGTCAGCAGCACGGAGAACGTCGCCAGGTGGCTCGCCCACTTGTGGTCGGCCGGAATCACGTGCCAGGGCGCATAGTCGGTGCTGGTGTGCGTCAGCATGTCGTCGAACGCCCGCTGATACTCCGGCCACCGCGCGCGTTCGGCCATGTCGGCCTGAGAGAACTTCCAGTTCTTCTCCGGCTCGTCGATCCGCGACAGGAACCGGCGCGCCTGCTCGCGCTGAGACACGTTGAGGAACAGTTTCACCACCGTGGTGCCGTTGTCGGTGAGATAGCGTTCCCACGCGTTGATGTCTTCGTACCGGCGTCGCCACAGGCCGCCGCCCGTCGCGTTCGCGGTCTTGGGCCACAGCATCTCCGGATGCACTCGCGTCACCAGGACGTTCTCGTAGTGCGATCGATTGAAGATCCCCACCTTGCCCAGCTGCGGCACCACCTTCTGATGCCGCCACAGATACCCGTGGGACCGCTCCTCGGCGGACGGTGCCTTGAACGAGTGCACGTCGACGCCCTCCGGATTGATCCCGGACATGACGTGTTTGACGGTGCCGTCCTTGCCCGCGGCGTCCATCGCCTGCAGCACGATCAGCAACGAGCGGTCGGCCTGGGCGTAGAACTTGTCCTGCAGCGCGAACAGTTCCTCCTTGCCCGCCGCCAGCTGGGCCAGCCCGTCCTTCTTCGCCATGTTCTTCGGCTTGGCGGCCGGATCGAAGTCGCGCGCCAGCCGGACCTTGTCGCCCGGCGTCACTCGCGTCGATTTCGCCAGCTTGCCCCAATCAACCGTGTTCCCCACGAATATCCTCCCTCGAGCGTCCTCGTCCACTGTGCCCGATTCTTCGGACTCGCCGAGTAGATTCGGTAGACACCATGTCCGGTGAACTGATCGCGATCCTGCTGCTCGGCGGCGCTTTGGCGCTGGTGCTCTTCGTCGTCGCCATGCGTACCCGTCGGGTGGTCTCGACGCCGCACGAGCGCGCCGTCCACGATGCCCTCGCTGCGGCCGCCGAAGCCGCTCACCCGCTGCGCGACGGCCTCACCGAGGAGTCCGCCGCCGCGGCCGCCGGACCGCTGCGGGCCCTGACCGGCGCCGAGGGCGTCGCCCTGTTCGACGCCGACGGCGCGCTGCTGGGCCGCGACGGAGCCACCGAGATCTGGCGCCCCCGAGTGCTGACCGCCGCCGCCGCGCTGGCCGTCGAAGCCCTGGAGGGCGGGCGCCGCGCGATGGCCGAGAATCCCGGCGGGGTGGGCGGCGTGGTCCGCAAACTGATCGCGGCACCGCTGCTGAGCGACGGCGTCAGCTCCGGCGTGCTGGTGGTGGCCACCGTGCGCCAGCCCGGCCCCGGGCAGATCGGCGCCATCACCGAGGTGGCCAACTACGCGACCACCCAGCTGCAACTGGCCGAACTCGACGCCTCCCGCGCCCGGCTGGACCGCGCCGAGGTGCTGGCGCTGCGCGCCCAGATCGACCCGCATTTCATCTACAACGCGCTGGGCACCATCGCGTCCTTCGTACGCACCGACCCGGCGCGGGCGCGCGAGCTGATCCTCGACTTCGCCGACTTCACCCGCTATTCGTTCCGCGCCGCCGGCCAGTACACGGCGTTGGCCGACGAGCTGCGCAACATCGACCGCTACCTGACCCTCGAACGCGCACGCTTCGGCGCGGGCCTGGACGTGCGCCTCAATGTGGATGCCGAGGTGCTCGGCGTCGTGGTGCCCTTCCTCGCGCTCCAGCCGCTGGTGGAGAACGCCGTGCGGCACGGCTTGGCCGGTCGACGCGAGGGCATCATCACCATCAGCGCCCACAGCGTCGGCACCACCTGCGAGATCAGTGTGGAAGACGACGGGGTGGGCATGGACCCCGAGCTTCTGCGCAGCGGCGCCATCGACGCCCTCGCACCGTCGGACCTGCTGTCGGACGAGAAGGAGGGCGCGCACGTCGGCCTGACGAATGTGGATCAACGCCTGCGATCGGCTTTCGGCAACGACTACGGTTTGATCGTCGACACCGGAATCGGGGCGGGGACCAAGGTCAGCATGCGTGTGCCGAAGTTCGCCAGCGGAATCCGGGCCGACGCCTCAGCTCAGGAAGGACGCCGCCGATGACCGCACTGCGCGTGCTGGCCGTCGACGACGAGGCACCTGCCCTGGACGAGTTGGCCTACCTGCTCGGCGAGCACCCGGCGATCGGCGAGGTGGTGTGCGCCTCCGACGCCACCGAGGCGCTCCGCCTGCTGTCCGAGAAGTCGGTGGCGGCCGCCTTCCTGGACATCTCGATGCCCGGACTCAACGGCATGGAACTGGCGTCGGTGCTCGCCCGCTACGCGCAACCGCCCGCGCTGGTCTTCGTCACCGCGCACTCCGATCGCGCCGTCGCCGCCTTCGAGGTGGGTGCCGTGGACTATCTCCTCAAACCCGTTCGCGCCGAACGCCTTTCCCAAGCGATCGACCGGATACTCGCGTTACGCGGCAGCGGACGCGAGACCGACGACGACGCCGGACACCCGCAGACGGAGGACGCCGGGTCCGACGGCGAGCCGACCACGGGACTGGAGACCGGGGACGTGATCCCCGTGGAGCGCGGCGGCGTCACCTCGTTGATCACGCGCGACTCGGTCGCCTGGGTGGAAGCCGTCGGCGACTACGCCCGCCTGCACACCGAGACCGGCGACTACCTGGTGCGCGTGACCCTGGCGACCCTCGAATCACACTGGGCCGCCGGCGGTTTCGCCCGCGTACACCGCTCCTACCTGGTCTCCCTGCCCATGGTCAGCGGTCTGCGCTCGGTGGGCACCGCCACCAAGGTGATCGTTCGGGGAACCGGCCAGACCCCCGAGGTGGAGCTGCCGGTGAGTCGCCGCCAGGTGCGTGAACTCAAGGATCGCCTGGTGCGGGATCCGTTGCGCTCCTTCCGGACTCGCCGGGGCGACGGGACCGCACCGGACGGGAACTGACATGCCGGGCAACGGCCCGCGCCGCGAACGCGTGGTCCTCTCGCAACGCCGCGGCGCACGCCCGGTCCGGACCCGCGCCGAAGTGACCGAACAGACCCGGGTGGGCGAACACCTGGTGCGCGGGCTGGTGCGCGCCCAGCTGGGGCTCGCCCTGCGCATCGGGCTGGCGGTGGTGCTGATCTTCGCGGCCGTCCCCATCGTCGGCGCCACCGTCGACGGTTTCGCCACGGCCACCCTGCTGGGCATCAACCTCAACTGGATCGTGTTGGGCCTGCTGCCCTATCCGGTGCTGTACCTGGCCGGGCGTCTCTACATCCGGCTCGCCGAACAGGCCGAGCGCGACTTCATCCGCCTCATCGACGACGAGGAGCCGGGCCGATGATGACCGGAGTCGGCGCGGCGCTGGTGATCTTCGCCGTCGCCCTGGCCACCCTCGGCACCGTCGCGGTCGGCGCCTGGGGCGGACGCGGCGCCCGCTCCACCTCGGACTTCCTGGTGGCCTCCCGCAGCATCGGTTCGCGCTGGAACGCCGCCGCCATCTCCGGTGAATACCTTTCCGCCGCTTCGTTTCTCGGTGTCGCCGGGCTGGTGGCCAAGTACGGCGCCGACGCGCTCTGGTACCCGATCGGCTTCACCGCCGGCTACCTGGCGCTGCTGTTGTTCGTGGCCGCGCCGCTGCGCCGGTCCGGCGCCTACACCGTCCCCGACTTCGCCGAGTTCCGTCTGGGTTCGCTGCGGGCGCGCCGCGTCGCGATGATCGTCGTGGTGGCGGTCTGCGTCCTGTACCTGGTGCCCCAGTTGCAGGGCGCCGGCCTCACCCTGAACATCCTGCTGGGCGTGCCCGGCTGGGTCGGCGTGGTGGTGGTCGGTGTGGCGCTGGTGGTGAACGTCGTGAGCGGCGGCATGCGTTCGGTGACCTTCGCCCAGGGCGTCCAGTACTGGCTCAAGCTGACGGCCATCGCCGTTCCCGCCCTGTTCGCGGTGATCCACTTCGCGCAGCAGCCACAGGACCTCGGCGCCCCGCTGCCACCGCGGGTCGTCGCCGCCACCACCGTCCAGGTGCCCACCGAGGTGACGGTCACCGTGACCGATCCGGCCGGGGTGCGGGCCACCGGCACGCTGGACGGACGCTCCGTGACCGACGAGCCGCTGACCGCGGGCACCTTCGTCATCGGTGACGACTCCACGCTGGTCCTCGACGCCGGGGCTGCCACCCCGGTGGTCTCCGATGCCCCGCAGACCGGGGCCGCCTGGTCCCGCTCCGGCGGCGGTTTCGGTGGCGGCCACCCGCTCTACCAGGTGCTGTCGCTGATGCTGGCCACCTTCCTCGGCACGCTCGGGCTGCCGCACGTGCTGGTGCGCTTCTACACCAACCGCAACGGCAACGCCGCGCGGCGGACGGCGCTCACCGTGATCGCGCTGCTGGCCGGTTTCTACCTGTTCCCCACCGTACTCGGCGTCCTTGCCCGCGTCTACGTCCCGCAGGTGCTCACCACCGGCACCGCCGACGCCGCCGTGCTGATGATTCCGGCGGCCGTCCTCGACGGCCTGCCCGGGCAGCTGCTCGTCGCGCTGGTGGCCGCGGGGGCGATCGCCGCCTTCCTGGCCACCGCGTCGGGCCTGCTGATCAGCATCGCCGGCGTGGTGTCCACCGACCTGCTGCGTCCAGGCGTGCGGACCTTCCGCGTGTGCGCGCTGATCGGCGGCCTGGTGCCCATCGGCCTGGCCCTGGTGGCCGGCACTCTCGAACTGTCGCGCTCGGTGGGTCTGGTGTTCGCCGTCTCGGCCGCCACCCTGTGTCCGCTGCTGGTCCTGGGCATCTGGTGGCGCGGCCTCACCGCCGCCGGGGCCGTCGCCGGCCTCGTCGTCGGCTCGATCACCTCCGGCGCCGCGGTGGTGGCGGGCACCGTCATGGCTTCCAGCGACAGTTGGGCGGCGTCGGTCCTGTCGTTCCCGGCCACCGTCACCGTTCCGCTCAGCTTCGCCACCATGATCGCGGTCTCGCTGGCCACCCGCCGATCGGTGCGCTCGGACGTGGCCACCGTGTTCGCCCGCATGCACGTGCCCGAACGCTTCGGCATGGTGCTCGAACGCACTCCCACCGGCGACTGACGCCGACGGCCGCACCCTGACATAACCGGCGCATCCGACACCGAGTCCGGTGCCGTTCACCGGCGCGCGGCAACCGCTCACCGCACCACAGGCGGGCCTCGTCGCTGCGGTCACAATTCCGATTGTTTGTGAGGCAGATCTCCTCGAACCTTCTTGCAAGGCCGCGACCCGCGGCATCGCATCGAGGAGGTCCCGTGTCCATCGCCCCAGAGCAACCCCCAGAGCGGGTCGCACACACCGCCGACGAGTTCATCGTCGCGCAGCAGAGCCCGGAGTTTCAGCGACTGCGGCGCACCCTGCGGACCTTCGTCTTCCCGATGACGGCCTTCTTCCTCACCTGGTACGCCGTCTACCTGTGCCTCGGCGTGTTCGCCACGGACTTCATGGCCACCAAGGTGTGGGGGAACATCAACGTCGGCCTGATCCTGGGTCTGCTGCAGTTCGTCACCACCTTCGCGATCACCGCCGCGTACATCTACTTCGCCAACCACCGCCTCGACCCGCAGGCCGAGGTCGTCCGCCAGGGCTTCGCCGACGGTGACTACGACACCGCCCCGACCGCGGCCACCGAAGGAGCTCAGTCGTGAACTCACTCCTCCTCGCCGAACAGGAAGTCGACACCGGCAACGCGACGCTGAACATCCTGATCTTCGTCGGCTTCGTGATCGTCACCCTCCTCGTCGTGATCAAGGTCAGCTCCGCCGGCACCAGCAGCGCCTCGGAGTTCTTCACCGGCAGCCGCGGTTTCAGCGGCACCCAGAACGGCATCGCCATCGCCGGCGACTATCTGTCCGCCGCCAGCTTCCTCGGCATCGCCGGGGCCATCGCCATCTACGGCTACGACGGCTTCCTCTACTCCATCGGGTTCCTCGTCGCCTGGCTCGTCGCCCTGCTGCTGGTGGCCGAACTGCTGCGCAACACCGGCAAATTCACCATGGCCGACGTCCTGAGCTTCCGCCTCAAGCAGCGTCCGGTCCGGCTCGCCGCGTCGATCAGCACCCTGACCGTGTCGATCTTCTACCTGCTGGCCCAGATGGCCGGCGCCGGTGCGCTGGTCGCGCTGCTGCTGAACATCGAGAGCGACGCCGGTCAGGCCACCGTGATCACCATCGTCGGCCTGCTGATGATCGTGTACGTGCTCATCGGCGGCATGAAGGGTACCACCTGGGTGCAGATCATCAAGGCCGTGCTGCTGATCACCGGCACCGCCGTGATGACCGTGTGGGTGCTGCTGTCCAACGGCATCAACTTCAACATCTCCAAGCTGCTCGGCGAGGCGCAGGCCCGCACCGACGTCGACATCCTGGCGCCCGGCGCCCAGTACGGCATCGACTTCACGTCCAAGTTCAACCTGATCTCGCTGGGTCTGGCCCTGGTGCTCGGCACCGCCGGCCTGCCGCACGTGCTCATGCGCTTCTACACCGTGCCCACCGCCAAGGAGGCCCGCAAGTCCGTGGTGTGGGCCATCAGCCTGATCGGCGGCTTCTACATCTTCACCCTGATCCTCGGCTACGGCGCGGCCGCCCTCGTCGGCCCGGAGACCATCATGGCCGCCCCCGGCAAGCAGAACGCCGCCGCACCGCTGCTGGCCCTGCACCTGGGCGGTGAGGTCCTGCTCGGTCTGATCGCCGGCGTCGCCTTCGCCACCATCCTCGCGGTGGTCGCGGGCCTGGCGATCACCGCCTCGGCGTCGTTCGCTCACGACATCTACGCCAGCGTCATCAAGAAGAACGGCGCCTCCGAAGAGGAGCAGGTGCGCGTGTCCCGCTACACGGTCATCGTGCTGGGCATCATCGGCATCGTGCTGGGCATTCTGGCCAAGGACCAGAACATCGCATTCCTGGTGGCCCTGGCGTTCGCGGTCGCCGCGTCGGCCAACCTGCCGACCATCCTGTACTCGCTGTTCTGGAAGCGCTTCAACACCCGCGGCGCCCTGTTCAGCATGTACGGCGGCCTGGTGATCACCCTGGTGCTGATCATCTTCTCCCCGGCCGTCTCGGGCAAGGCCAACTCCATGCTGCCCGACTCGGACTTCGCCTGGTTCCCGCTGGCCAACCCCGGCATCGTGTCCATCCCGGCCGCGTTCCTGCTGGGCATCATCGGCACGCTGAGCTCGCGGGAGAAGCCCGACGTGGCCCGTCGCGCCGAGATGGAGGTCCGCTCGCTCACCGGCGTCGGCGCCGAGCAGGCCAGCTCGCACTGACCCAGAACCAGCCGACCAGCTGGTACCGCTGTGCGGGGCGCGCCGGAGACATCCGACGCGCCCCGCACCGCGTGCACCGGTATTCTCCCCACCCATGAACCTCACCTCGCGCGGCGTCGCCCGCACCCTGACCGCGGTCGCCGCCGCAGGTACCCTCGCGCTGCTGGCCGGCTGCTCGTCCGACTCGGACTCGACCGCCCCCGTCAGCATCGGCGACAACGCGGCCGTCGGGTCGTGCGCCGCCACCGAGGGCCCGCTCATCACGGCCGCCGGTCAGCCGGAGATCCAGCTCCCGCAGCCCGCGGGCTGGGAGCGCAACACCATGCAGGACAGCGAACTCGTGCGCCTGGTCCTGATCAACACCTCGCTGGTCAAGAACGGTTTCGCGCCGAACATCGTGGTCACCGTGGTGCCCTCGTCGGGCACCTTCGACCAGATCATCGACAACGAGATCTCCACGCTGCAGAAGATGATGAAGACCGACGTCCCCGAGGGCGAGCTCGGCACGGTCTGCGGCTTCGAGTCGTACACCGTGACCTACGACGCCTCCGGAATGGAGGGCCTGCCGGTCCACCCGATCACCTCGCGGATGATCGTGGTCCCGAAGGAGGGCGGCGGCTCGAACACCGTGGTGCTGACCGTGCAGACCACCGACCCGGACGACCCCACCTACCAGGAGGACTCGCAGGCCATGCTCGACGGCGTGCAGATCACCGTCAACGAGGCCTGACCGCGGCGGACGTCCGACCGCTACAGGTCCTGGATCCGGGCGAACGGACGAGCGGCCTCCAGCTCGTAGGCCAGTTCCAGTAACGTGCGCTCCTCGCCCAGGTCGGCGGTGAAGTGGATGCCGATCGGCAACCCGTCCGCCGACCCGGCCAGGGGCAGCGAGAGCGCCGGGGTTCCCGACGAGTTGTTCGCCGGGGTGAAGGACACGTACCGGACCAGCCGGTCGAAGATCTCGTCGAAGTCGCCCGCCGGATCCAAGTAGCCGATCTCCGGCGTGGTGTGCGCCAGCGTCGGCGACATGATCACATCGAAATCGGCGAAGGACCGCCGCAGCCGGGCGGTGGCCCGCTTGAGCCCGATGATCGACGACGGCAACCGGTAGAAGCCCCGCAGGAAGCGACGGGACAGGCCCCGGGTGAACGGGTCGAGCCGGGCACGGTCGAATCCCGGGCCGATCAGCGCCCGGCCGGTGTACTCGAAGGAGAACGCCAGCAGCGCCCAGTAGTCGACGAACTGTCGGATGTAGGCCTGGTCCACCGGCAGCGGCACCTGCTCCACGCGATGGCCGAGCTCACTCAGCAGCTCGGCCATGTCGGTCAGCGCCCGCGCGGTATCGGTATCCAACGGCTGGCCGGTGATCGGATCGACGATCAGCGCCACCCGCAGGCGGCGCGCACCCGCGCCCTCCACCAGGCCCACCGGTTCCAGCCCCTTCACCGGGCGTTGCCGCTCCAGATCGGCCAGGAAGTAGGCGGTATCGCGGACCGACCGCGACACCACGCCGTTGCACACCAGGTCGATCGGTGATTTCGCCGAAGCCGGTACCGGCGCCGTACGACCGCGCGTCGGCTTGAGCCCCACCAGGCCGCAGGCCGCGGCCGGGATACGGATGGAACCGCCGCCGTCGTTGGCGTGCGCGAGGGGTACCGCACCGGCCGCCACCAGGGCCGCCGAGCCGCCGGAGGAGGCCCCGCAGCTGAAGTCGGTGTTCCACGGATTACGCGTGGGCTCACGATCGACGAACTCGGTGGTGGCGGTCAGCCCGAAGGGCGGCAGGGTCGACGCCCCGAGCACATTGACGCCGGTGCCGAGGAACTCCTCGGTGAACGGCTCGTGTTTGGCGGCGGGCCGCTGGGCCACCGCCGCCGAACCCTGCCCCGTCGGCAGGCCCGCGAAGTCGGTGTTGTTCTTGATCAGCGACGGCACCCCGGCGAAGATCCCGGAGAAACCGTTCGCGCCGGCCCGCGCCCGCGCCCGCTCACGATCGTCGTAGGCGATGGCGGCCAACACCGGGTTCACCGCATCGATCCGCGTCAGGGCGGCCTCGGCGGCCTCGGCGGCCGGGAACTCCCCGGCAGCGATGGCCCGGGCCACCCCCACGGCGTCGTGCTCGGCCAGAACATCGTCGCCGAAGGCGTGAACGTGTTTCATGCCTCTCGAAGGTACTTGCCGCACCAGGTAAGCGCTCGATCAGGTAAAAATAAGGCATGCAGCTGCGATTTACACCGGAAGAGGAAGCGTTCCGCACCGAACTGCGGGAATACTTCACCACCGTCATCCCCGAAGACATCCGCCGACGCAACGAAGCCGGCGAAACCATCTACCCCGACGACGTGGTGACCACCACCAAGCTTCTGAACAAGGCCGGCTATGCCGTGCCGCACTGGCCGGTGGCCGACGGCGGTCAGGACTGGACGCCGGTGCAGCACCACATCTGGCGCGAGGAAATGGCACTGAACTTCGTGCCCGATCTGCTGCCGTTCAACGCCGGCATGGTGGGCCCGGTGATCGCGCACTTCGGCACCCAGGAGCAGAAGGACACGTTCCTGCCCAAGACCGCCGACCTGGACATCTGGTGGTGCCAGGGCTTCTCCGAGCCGGAGGCCGGCTCCGACCTGGCCTCGCTCAAGACCCGCGCGGTCCGCGACGGCGACGAGTACGTGATCAACGGCCAGAAGACCTGGACCACGCTGGGCCAGTTCGCCGATTGGATCTTCTGCCTGGTGCGCACCGATCCGGACGCCAAGAAGCAGGCCGGCATCAGCTTCGTGCTGTTCCCGATGGACACCCCGGGTGTGGAGCTGCGGCCGATCAAGCTGATCGACGGCAGCTACGAGGTCAACGAGGTCTTCTTCAACGACGTCCGTATCCCGGTCACCAGCCTGGTCGGCGAGGAGAACGACGGCTGGACCATCGCCAAGTTCCTGCTCGGCAACGAGCGCTCGGGCATCGCCCGCGTCGGCTGGACCAAGACCAAGCTGGCCCGCGCCAAGAAGCTGGCCGCGCAGGTCCGCGCACCCGGTGGCGGCGTGATGCTCGACGACCCGCTGTTCGCCGCCCGCCTGGCCGGTCTGGAGAACGAACTGCTGGCCCTGGAGATGGTCCAGCTGCGCGTGGTGGCCGCCTCCTCCGACGGCAAGCCGAACCCGGCGTCGTCGGTGCTGAAGCTGCGCGGCTCCCAGCTGCAGCAGGAGGCACTGGAGTTGCTGGCCGATCTGGCCGGCGCCGACTCGCTGCCCGTCGCACCGGCCGACGACCCGGAAGCCGAACTGGCCGGTCTGCTCAGCCCGGACTGGGCCGCGCACACGGTGCCCGAGTACCTCAACTACCGCAAGGTCACGATCTACGGCGGCTCCTCGGAAGTGCAGCGCCAGATCATCGACAAGGCTGTGCTCGGGCTGTAGGCCGAGCGAGAAGACGTCAAGGAAGAAGACACCATGGATTTCGAGCTCTCCGACGAACAGGGCATGCTCCGCGACACCGTGCGCGAAGTGCTGACCCGCAAGTACGACATCGAGACGCTGCGCGCGGTCACCGACACCCCGCTGGGCTGGAGCCGTGAGGTGTGGTCCTCGCTCGCCGAGATCGGCATCCTCGGGCTCACCTTCGACGAACGGTTCGGCGGCATGGGCGCCGGACCGGAGGAACTGTCGGTGGTGATGGGTGAGTTCGGCGGTTCGCTGGCCCCCGAGCCGCTGCTGGACTCCGTCGTGGTGCCCGGCCTGCTGATCGAGCGGTCCGACGCCGACGACGCCGTCAAGGAAGAGGTGCTGACCGCCCTCGCCGGCGGCGAGCGCCTGGCCGCCTTCGCCCACCACGAGCAGGGCGACCGCTGGCCGTCGTACGCGATCGGCACCACCGCCACCGGGACCGCCGTCAGCGGCACCAAGTCGCTGGTCTCGCGCGGCGACTGCGCCGACGTCTTCGTGGTCTCGGCCCGCGAGGCCGACGGCACCGTGAGCCTGTACCTGGTCGACGCCGACCAGGACGGCGTCGCACGCGTGCCGTACCGCACGCACGACAACCGGCGCGGCGCGCAGGTGGTGTTCACCGACGCCGTCGGCACCCGCCTGACCCAGTCCGACGCCTCCGCCGTGATCGAGGCCGTGGCCGTCATCGAGCAGAGCGCCCTGTGCGCCGAGTCCGTCGGTGCGATGACCAAGTCGCTGGACATGACCGTCGACTACCTCAAGACGCGCAAGCAGTTCGGGGTGCCGCTGGCCGCCTTCCAGGCGCTCACCCACCGCGCCGCCGACATGTACGTGGCCCTCGAGCTGGCCGCCAGCATGAGCACGTACCTGACCGCCGCCCTTGCCGAGGGCAGCGCCGACGCCATCACGGCCTCGCGCGGCAAGCTGCAGATCTGCCGTTCGAGCCGCCTGATCGGCCAGGAGGCCATTCAGATGCACGGCGGCATCGGCATGACCGCCGAGTACCCGATCGGGCATTACGTGAGCCGCCTGACCGCCATCACCCACACCCTGGGCGACGCGGATGCGCACGTGGCACAGCTCGGGGCGCGCCTGCGCGACTGGGACATGCTGACCGTCGGTTGAGTTGACGCCGAGTGACCCGGGCGGCCGGTTCTCGCACAGTAGGGTGAACGCATGGATTCGCTGACTCTCCTGCGCGAGAACCTGGCCGACCTCACTTCGTACAGCCTGCTCGCCGTCGGGCTGCTGCTCCTCGGCTTCCTCGGCCTGGAGCTGGTGACCCCGGGGAACCTGCGGAACAAGATCTGGCGCGAAGGCAACCGCAGCGCCGTCATCCTGGCCGTGGCCCAGTCCCTCGGCCTGATCTTCGCCCTCGCCGGCGGCATCGCCGCCGATCCCGGCCTGCCGCTGTGGCGCGGCATCGTCAACACTGCCGTCTACGGCGTGGTCACCATCGCGCTGATGATGTTCTCGTTCGTCCTCATCGATCTGCTGACCCCGGGCCGCCTCGGCGCGGTGCTGCTCGATCACGACGACGCACGACCCGAGGACGACGGGGACGACGTCGCCGAGAGCACCGGGCGCCACCATCCGGCGGTGTGGCTGAACGCGGTGATCTTCGTGGCGATCGGCCTGTTCGTCAGCGCCGCCCTCTCCCTGTGACCGAGCGGCACCTATAGTTTCGGGAACAGAGTCGTTCGGGCAACCGAGAACCAGAGGAGTTGGATCATGGCTGCACCCCTCATCGAAGAATCCATCGAGATCGCCGGTACCCCCGCGCAGGTCTGGACGGTGGTCTCCGACCTCGCCCGGATGGGCGAGTGGAGCCCCCAGTGCAAGAAGATGGTGATCTTCGGCGGCCCGGTGAAGCTCGGCACCCGCACCCTCAACGTCAACCGCCGCGGCCCGCTGGTGTGGCCCACCTCGTCGAAGGTGGTGGCCTTCGAGCCGAGCCGCGAGATCGCCTGGCGCGTGGCCGAGAACAACTCGGTGTGGGGCTTCGAGATCCAGGAGACCTCCGACGGGGCCCGCGTTACTCAGCGGCGCACGGTGCCGGGCGGCGAGACCAGCAAGGTGTCGTCGTTCCTGGTGGACAAAGTCTTCGGCGGCAACGACGGCTTCGAGGCCGAGCTGGCCGCCGGTATGCGCGAGACCTTGGGCAAGGTCAAGCGCGCCGTCGAGAACTGATCAGACATGGCACGACGACCCGCTCAGCCCGGTGACCGCACCGGGCCGGCGCACCTGCTCGATCTCATCGCCGAGACCGTGCCGCCGGTGCACCCCAAGGGCCTGCCCTTCGTTCTCGGTCCCGCCGCCGTCGCCATAGTGGCGCGGCGACGTCCGTGGCTGGCCCGCCCGGCTGCGGCCCTGGCCGGGGCGAGCGCCTTCTTCTTCCGGCATCCGTCGCGGGTGCCGCCGACCACACCCGGCGCGGTGGTGGCACCGGCCGACGGCACCGTCGCACTGGTCGACACCGCCGTCCCACCCGCCGAACTGGGTCTGGGCAGCGCGCCGCTGCCCCGTGTGAGCACGTTCCTGTCGGTCTTCGACGTGCACGTGCAGCGCATTCCGATCTCCGGCACCGTCGAAGCGGTCACGCACACCCCGGGCGAGTTCCTCTCCGCCGACCTGCCCGCCGCGAGCGAGCGCAACGAGCGCACCTGCCTGCGCCTGCGCACCGAGGCCGGCGAGGCCGTCGGCGTGGTGCAGATCGCCGGGCTCATCGCCCGCCGCATCGTCTGCGAGCCGTCCGCCGGGGACACGGTGACGCTGGGCGACACCTACGGTCTGATCCGGTTCGGTTCGCGGGTCGACGTGTACCTGCCGGCGGGCACCGCACCGAAGGTCGCCGTCGGCCAGCAGACGATCGGCGCCGAAACCGTCCTGGCCGAGCTGCCGAGATGACCCCGCGCCGACGGTCCGGCCGTCGACGGGTCGCCGGACGCCTCCGCCCGGCACGGGCCCGCCGCACCGAACGCACCGCCCGCTCCGGCCGACTGTTCATCCCGTCGGCGCTGACCGTGCTGGCGATCTGCGCCGGGCTCACCGCTATGCGCACCGCGGACGGCGGCAGCGCCGATCTCGCGCTGCTCCTGCTGGTCACCGCGGCGGTGCTGGACGGTCTCGACGGCCGGGTGGCGCGCATGATGGACGCCTCCAGCGCCATCGGCGCGGAACTGGATTCGCTGGCCGACGCCATCAACTTCGGCGTGGTGCCCGCGGTGATGGTTTACACGATCCTGCTGCGCGACCACTCCGACGCCGCCTCCGGCATCGGATGGGCGCTGGTCCTGGTCTACTGCTCGGCGATCGTGTTGCGGCTGGCGCGTTTCAACACCCTGCTCGACGACGACTCGGCGCCCGCCTACACCCGGGACTTCTTCGTCGGCGTGCCCGCTCCGGCGGCCGCCGTCATGGTCTTGCTGCCCGTCGGGCTGCTGGAACAGTTCGGCGAGGGCTGGTGGACGAGCACCGTGTTCGTCGGCTGCTGGCTGGTGTTCATCGGCCTGCTCGCGGTGAGCCGCGTGCCCACCCTGAGCCTCAAGTCCGCGAAACCGCGGGCGCGGCTGCTGGCCCCCGGGCTGATCGTGGTGGCCGGTGCCGCCGCCCTGCTGTTCACCTTCCCCTACGTGCTGATGCTGGTGATGGTGGCCGCGTACCTGCTGCACATCCCGTTCGCGTGGCGGATGCAGCGCTGGGTGAGCAGCCGACCCGAACACTGGGACAGTGCGCCGCGCGACCGCCGCCTGCAACGGCGCGACGAGCGTCGCGCCGAGGTGGCCGCCGGCACCCGTCGGCGGGTGATTCCGGTGCGTCGCCCCTCGGCGCGGCTCGGCCTGCGCGTGCCCGCCGGACCGCCCAAGGACGACCGGCGCCGCTGATCAGCTCGCCGCAGGCGCCTGCTCGGTGGTGGACTGCTGCGTCGTGCTCGGGGTGGTCTCGTCCGTCGAGCGGCCCGGGCGCTGCCCGCGCTGATCGCCGGTCGTGCCCTGGCCGCCGCGCTGCATGTCCATCCGCATGTCACCGCCGGGGCCGCCGCCGCGCGAGCCGAAGTCCTGCCCGGAACGGGCGTGCCCGCCGCGGCCGTCGTGATCGTCGCCGGTCAGGTCGCCGGTGATGTAGCCCAGGCCGAAACCGATGAGCAGGAAGGCCACCGCCGCGGCGACGGCGCCGCCGATCACCCACTTGCGCTTGTTCGGTGCCGCGGCCGGCGCCGTCGGCGGTGCCTGCTGAGCGCCGGCGACCGGCGCGATCGGCGCGGTGGGGGCCTCCGGCAGCGCCTGCGTCGGCTGCTCGGCCTGCGGGTCCTGCGGGTCCTGTGCGTTCTGCGGGTCGTGCGGCTGGTTGCCTGGAGTGGTCATGAATCGGTCCCCTTTTCCTCATGTGCCGAGTGACTCTCAGGCACTTGAGGACCAGCCTGCCGCCGCTTCCTGCCAACTCCCTGTGAGGCCGGTACCGACCTCCTGCGAGTCAGGTCAGGGTGACCGAGTACATCACCGTGCTGGCCGCCGTGGAGGAGGCCGCCGACAATCCGACGGTGACCCAGTAGGTCTTCCCGTCGACCTCCTTGGACAGCAGCACCGACTTCTCCCGGTCGGTCTCGGTGCGCGAGGATTCGGCGTATCCGGCCTCCACCAGCTCGTCGACCGCCGTCGTGAAGGGGTCGCCCGCATCCGCGCGCACCTGCACGGTGACCTGCCATTCGGAGGTCTCCCCGTCGGCGGTCAGCACCGTGCCGTCGACCAGCGGCACCTGCGCGGTGGGGAAGTCCTTCGGCAGCGCCGCCCCCTCGGTGGACGGGGCATCGTCGCCACCGCAGCCGGTCACCGCCAGCAGGGTGAGCACCGCCGTGACGATCGCGACAAGGACTCGTTGTAAGGGCCGCATGCCTGAACGGTAAAGTAAGCCAGCAGTAATCGCTCACCGACACCCCGCCCGCCCATACGACAGACGACGGAGTGCCTCTTTTGACTCAGGTTCGGAGGACCCCTTGCTCGGGGTTCTGATCGCGCTGGGGATCGGTGCGCTCGCCGCGCCCCCCATCATGCGAAGCCTGGGTGCACGAGGTTTCTATGTGCTGGCGTTGATGCCGGCCGGCGCCCTGGTCTGGCTGGCGCTGAACTGGCCGACGGCCGGGCAGGAACCGAAGACCCAGACCTTCACGTGGGTGCCCGACCTGCAGATGGACATCGTGCTGCGGCTGGACACCCTGTCCGCGGTGCTCGGCGTACTGATCCTGGGGGTCGGCTCCCTGGTCCTGGTGTACTGCGCCAACTACTTCGACGAGATGCGCAAACGCGTCGAGGTGTTCGGCGGCGAGATCGTCGCCTTCGCCGGGGCCATGCTCGGCCTGGTCCTGAGCGACAACATGCTGGTGCTGTACTTCTTCTGGGAAGCCACCACCGTGCTGTCGTTCATGCTGGTCGGCTTCAACGCGGTCCGCGCCACCTCCCGGCGCGCAGCCACCCAGGCCCTGCTGGTCACCACATTCGGCGGCCTGGCCATGCTCGTGGGCATCATCATGCTGGGCCAGCGCACCGGCAGCTACCTGCTCTCGGACCTGATCGAGAACCCGCCCGACGGCGTGTACGCCGCGATCGCCGTGGCGCTGCTGCTGGTCGGCGCGCTCAGCAAGTCGGCCATCGTCCCCTTCCATTTCTGGCTGCCCGGCGCCATGGCCGCCCCCACCCCGGTGAGCGCCTACCTGCACGCGGCCGCCATGGTCAAGGCCGGTATCTACCTGGTGGCGCGCCTGGCCCCGGCCTTCCACACCCAGATCAGCTGGCAGGTCATCATCGTGACCCTGGGCCTGGGCACCATGCTGCTCGGCGGCTGGCGCTCCCTGCGCGAGCTGGACCTCAAGCTGGTCCTGGCCTTCGGCACCGTCTCCCAGCTCGGCCTGATGGTGGTGCTGGTGGGCGTGGGCGACGCGAACGTCGCCATGGCCGGCCTCGCGATGGTCATCGCGCACGCCCTGTTCAAGGCCAGCCTGTTCATGGTGGTCGGCATCATCGACCACTCCACCGGCACCCGCGACATCCGACTGCTGGCCCGCCTGGGCCACCGGCTGCCGTTCCTGGCCGCCACCGCCGCGGTGGCCGGCGCCAGCATGGCCGGGCTGCCGTTCACCCTGGGCTTCGTCGGCAAGGAATCGGCCTTCGGTGCACTGTGGTCCACCGGCGCCTACACCCCCTGGCTCGCGCACGCCATCGACCTGGTGGTGGTGTTGGGCGCGATCATCACCTTCGCCTACACGGCCCGTTTCCTGTGGGGCGCGTTCGGCCGCAAGGTCCGGTCCCTGCCCACCCGCGCCGTCGCGCAGCTGCACCCGCCGAGCGCCATGTTCCTGCTGCCCCCGGCGCTGCTCGCGGCGTTCGGCGTGGTGGCGGGATTCTCCGGCTCCTGGCTCACCGACCGCCTGGAGCCCTACGCCGAGACGCTGCCCGCCTACGGCCACAAGATCGAGCACCTGGCCCTGTGGCACGGATTCGGGCTGCCGGTGGTCCTGACCATCGTGGTGTATCTGGCCGGTCCCGCGCTGTTCCTGATCCTGCGCCGCATTCGCGACCAGCTGTTCGATCATCCGCCGCGCCTGAACGCCGACCGCGTGTACGACCGCGTCATCCGCGGCGCCGACACGCTGTCGCTGTGGGTCACCCGGAACACCCAGCGCGGTTCGCTGCCCATCACCCAGGGCGTGATCATCTCCACCGCGGTGATCGTGCCGGTGGCCGCACTCTTCCTCGGCGCCCGCGACCGGCTGGAGCTGCGCGGCTTCGACAACGTCGAACAGGCCGTGATCGGCCTCGTGGTGGCCGCCTCCGCACTGGTAGCGGTGTTCCTCCGCAACCGTCTGGCCGGCGCCCTGACCGTCGGCATCACCGGCTACGGCTGCGGCGCCCTGTTCGCGATCTACGGCGCACCCGACCTGGCCCTCACCCAGTTTCTGGTGGAGAGTCTCACGCTGGTCATCTTCGTCCTGGTGCTCCGCAAGCTGGCCGCCGAACCGCAGCCCCGGCACAAGACCGGCTTCCGCCCGCTACGCGCCCTCATCGCGGTCGCCTTCGGCGTCACCATGATCCTGATCGGGCTCTTCGCCGCCGCCGCGCGGTCGGCGCGTCCGCTGGCCGACGACCTGGCCGAGGCCGCCTACAAGATCGGGCACGGCGGCAACACCGTCAACGTGCTGCTGGTGGACATCCGCGCCTGGGACACCCTCGGCGAGGTCTCGGTCCTGATCGTCGCCGCCACCGGTGTGGCGTCCATGGTCTTCCGCAGCCGCCGCACCGGCGGCGCGCCCCGGGTCACCGCGCTGGTCCGCAGCGAGGCCGGGCTCGACGACGACGCCTCCACCGACCGCACCACCTGGCTGCGCGGCAGCGAACTGGGCAACCCGCAGCACCGGTCGATGGTGCTCGAAGCCACCACCCGCCTGGTCTTCCCCACCCTGATGGTGCTGTCGGTGTACTTCTTCTTCGCCGGGCACAACGCCCCGGGCGGCGGTTTCGCCGGCGGCCTGGTGATGGGTCTGGCCCTGGTGCTGCGCTATCTGGCCGGTGGCCGCTACGAACTCGGGGAGGCGCTGCCGGTGGAGCCGGGCAACATCCTGGGGGCCGGCCTGCTGGTCTCGGCGGCGACCGCCGCCACCTCCCTCGTCCTGGGTGCGCCCGCCCTGTCCTCGGCGGTCATCGAGATGTACCTGCCGGTCTTCGGCGAGGTGACGCTGGTGACCGCGATGTTCTTCGACGCCGGCATCTACCTGATCGTCGTCGGCCTGGTCCTGGACGTCCTGCGCAGCCTCGGTGCGCGCCTGGATGCGCCGGAGCACTCCGACAGCACCATCGGGCTCTCCCCCATCGCCCCGCCCCGGCAGGTGAGTCGATGAGCGTGAACCTCGGGCTGCTGATCGTCGCCGGCATCCTGGCGGCGGCCGGCACCTACCTGATCATGGAGCGCAGCCTGATCCGCATGCTGCTGGGTCTGCTGCTGGTGGGCAACGGTCTCAACATCCTGATCGTGACCGTCGCCGGTCCCGCGGGCAGCCCGCCGATCAAGGGCGCCGAGTCCATCGGCGCCACCGCCGACGCGGACCCGCTGGCCCAGGCGATGGTGCTCACCGCCATCGTCATCACCATGGGCATCGCCGCGTTCGTCCTGGCCCTCACCTATCGCCTGTTCGTGATCAACCGCGACGTGGACGACGACCTCGAGGACGACTCCGAGGACCTCAAGGTGATCCAGGGGTCGCTGAGCGAACGCCCCGACCGCGACCGCAGCGACGACCCGGAGACCGGCCAGTTCACCGTGATCGGCGACCTCTTCGACGCGCGCGGCAACCCCCTGACCCCGGAGGAGTTCGCCGCCCTGCACCGCACCGTGATCGAACCCGACCTGATGCCCGACGAGGCGTCGATCATCGACCGGCTCCCCGAGTTCAGCCCGGACGAGATGCCCGGCGAGGACACCGACGACGAGACCGAGGACGACACCGCGCGCGACGGGGAGGAGCGGCGATGAGCCTGGACGCCCTGATCCCGCAGTCGTCGTGGATCACCGTGCTGATCGCACTGCCCACCCTGGTGCCGTTCCTCGGCGCCGCCCTGTGCCTGCTGCAGGGCCGCAACCCGCGGTTCCAGCGCGCGGTGACCGTCGGCGCGATCAGCGTCGCCCTCATCGCCTCGGCGATGATGCTGTACCTGACCAGCGTCAACGGCCCGTACGCGGTCAAGATCGGCGGCTGGGGCGACGAGGGATACCCCAACGGTCCGCTCGGCATCACCCTGGTGGTGGACCGGCTGGCGTCCCTGATGCTGGTGGTCTCGACCATCGTGCTGCTGCTGGTGGTGGTGTACGCCATCGGGCAGGGTATCCGCGACGGCACCACCGACCAGCCGGTGTCCATCTTCCTGCCGTCGTACCTGATTCTGACCGCGGGCGTGTGCAACGCCTTCCTCGCCGGCGACCTGTTCAACCTGTACGTCTCGTTCGAGGTGCTGCTCGCGGCCAGCTTCGTGCTGCTGACCCTCGGGGCCAGCGCCGACCGTGTCCGTGCCGGCGCGTCGTACGTGATGGTCTCGATGGTGTCGTCGCTGATCTTCCTGGCCGGTATCGCCTTCGCCTACGCCACCACCGGCACTCTGAATCTCGCGGAGATGGCGGTCCGGCTCGACGACGTGTCCTCGGGCACCCGCAACGCCCTGTTCGCGGTGCTGCTGGTGGCCTTCGGGATCAAGGCGGCGGTCTTCCCGCTCTCCACCTGGCTGCCCGACTCCTATCCGACGGCGCCGGCGCCGGTCACCGCCGTGTTCGCGGGCCTGCTGACCAAGGTGGGCGTGTACGCGATCATCCGCGCCAACACTCTGCTGTTCCCCGGCGGCTCCATGGACAACCTGCTCATGGTGGCCGGACTGGCGACCATGCTGGTGGGCATCCTGGGCGCCATCGCCCAGTCGGACATCAAACGTCTGCTGTCGTTCACGCTGGTGAGCCACATCGGCTACATGATCTTCGGTATCGCGGTGGGCTCGGAGATCTCGCTGTCGGCGGCGATCTACTACGTGGCGCACCACATTCTGGTGCAGACCACCCTGTTCCTGGTCGTCGGCCTGATCGAACGCCAGGCCGGCAGCGCGTCGCTGCGTCGCCTGGGCGGGCTGTTCGCCAGCCCGGTGTTGGCCGCGCTCTTCCTGATCCCGGCCCTGAACCTCGGCGGCATCCCGCCGTTCTCCGGCTTCATCGGCAAGGTCGCACTGCTCGAAGGCGGCGTCAAGGACGGCTCGGTGCTGGCTTGGCTGCTGGTGGCCGGCTCGGTGATCACCAGCCTGCTCACCCTGTACGTGGTGGCTCGCGTTTGGACCAAGGCCTTCTGGCGGCCGCGCGCCGACGCCCCCGAGGGCGGGCTCACCAACAGCACCGCCTCCGCGCTCATCGAGGAGGGCGAGGACGTGCTACTCGAGGAGCGGGAGGATGTGGGCCGCATGCCCGCCGCCATGGTGCTGCCGACCGCGGCCATGCTCGCCGCCGGGATCGCGTTGACCGTGTGGGCGGGACCGATCTTCGGTTTCACCGGCGACGCCGCGCACGACCTGAACGACCGTCGACCCTATCTGACCGCCGTGCTGGGAGGTGACCGATGAGCAACACCCCGTACCCGGACCGGCCCAGCCCGCGCCCGGTGGGTAAACGCCGCGTCCCGGCGTTCTTCGGCTCCCTCTGGCGCAACGCGGTCGTCGGCTTCGCCTGGCCGTTGACCACGTTCATCGTCTGGCTGCACAACCGCCTGCACATGCCCAAATGGATGGGCGGGGACCTGCGCGAGTTCGGTGTCCGCCTGTGGGGTCTGTCCTGGCTGACCTTCGTGTGGGTGCTGCTGTGGGGCGACGTCACCTGGGGCAATATCGTCGTCGGCATGGTGGTGGGCGTCGCCGTGATGCTGTTGCTGCCGCTGCCGCGGGTGCCGGTGGAGGGTCGCGTCCACCCGATCGCCGCGGTCAATCTGCTGGCCAACCTGCTGTGGAACTTCCTGGTCTCGTCGGCCCAGGTGGCGTGGGCGGCGGTGCGCCCCGGTGCCCCTCCGCTGGGCTGCGTGGTCCGCGTCCACTTGGCCATCAAGTCCGACATGGTGCTCACCCTGGCCATCGACTACATCAACCTGGTGCCCGGCACCATGGTGGTGGAGGTCGATCACCTGCGCCGCATCCTGTACGTACACGTCTTCGATGTGCGCACCCAGAAGCAGGTCGACTCCTTCCACCAGCAGATGGCGTACGTGGAGCGTCAGTTCATCAAGACCTTCGAGCGCGACAGCGAGTGGCAGCCGAGCCCCTTCCACGGGATCGACGACGACTTCCACCACGTCCCGTTCACCGAACGCCAGCGGGTGGCCGACGCGACGCCGCCGTCGCGTCGTCGCCGAAAGGAGCGGTAGCCGCCATGAGCATCGTCTGGGCGATCAGCGGGGCCATGCTGATGACCGCCATCGTTCTCACCCTGTACCGGTCGCTGCGCGGCCCCACCACCCTCGACCGACTGGTCGGCATCGACACGCTCGTCGCGATGATCATCTCCTCGCTCGCCGTGTGGGTGGCCGCCACCTACAACACCACCATCGTGCCCGGCATCGTGGTGCTGTCCCTGGTGAGCTTCATCGGCACCGTGTCGGTGGCCCGCTTCCGCGTGAGGGACGACCAATGATCCGGGACATCTTCTCTGCTGCCTTCGTGCTCAGCGGCAGCCTGCTGGCGCTGACCGCCGCCATCGGCATCGTCCGCTTCCCAGACACGCTCTCGCGCATGCACGCGGCCACCAAACCGCAGACCTTCGGCATGACGCTGGTGCTGATCGGCACTCTCATCCAGATCGCCGGCCACCCCGACGGCGGCATGCTGGTGCTGACCGCGCTGTTCATGCTGATCACCGCGCCGGTGATCGCCCAGCGCGTCGGCCGCCTGGTGTACCGGGAATCGCCCGGCAGCGGCGGGCGTCTCATGGACGAGTCGCAACTGCGCGTACAGAGGCGCGACACCCCGGAGGACTGACCGGCTCCCGAACCGCGGCCGCGGTCAGTCGAGTTCGCCGACCACCGCGTCGACCACCGAACGCAGATTCCCGGCGCTGCGGTGGACCAGGTGCTGCCGCTGGTAGCTGGCGCCCCCAGCGATGATCTCGGCCACCGACGCCAACTCCTCGGTGCAGCCCAGTCGTGCCGCGACCGGTTCCAGCCGCACCAGCAGGTCGGCGAGGTCGTCGGTCACCAGCCGTTCGTGGCAGTCCGAGTCCAGGATCACGATGGCGTCGAGCCCGTAACGCGCGGCTCGCCACTTGTTCTCCTGCACCAGCCACGGGGCCATCTGCGGCAGTTCCTCGCCCGCAGTGAGCCGCTGATCCAGGTCCACCACCAGGCAGTGTGTCAGCGCCACCAGCGCGGCCAGTTCCCGGCGGTTGGAGACGCCGTCGCACACCCGCACCTCGATGGTGCCCAGATGCGGCGACGGCCGGATGTCCCAGCGGATCTCGGTGAGGTTGTCGATGATGCCGGTGGTGCGCTGGTCGCCCACGAAGGCCTCGAACTCCGACCACTGCTGGAATTGGAAGGGCAGCCCCGCGGTGGGCAGCTGCTGGAACATCATCGATCGGTTACTGGCGTAGCCGGTCTCCTGGCCCGCCCACATCGGCGACGACGCCGACAAGGCGAGCAGGTGCGGATAGTAGGTGAGCAGGCTGGACAGGATCGGCAGCACCTTGTCGCGGTGGTCTATGCCCACGTGCACGTGCACGCCCCAGATCAGCATCTGGCGGCCCCACCACTGGGTGCGTTCGATCAGCTCGGCGTACCGGCTACCCTCGGTGAGCTGCTGCCCCGACCATTCGGCGAACGGATGCGTGCCCGCGCCGTACAGGTCGATGCCCAGCTCGTCGGTGAGCTCGCGCACCTGCGCCAGCGTCGCCCCGAGATCGTCCATCGCCTCGGCGGTGGTCCGGCAGATGCCGGTCACCAGCTCGACGGTGTTGCGCAGCAGTTCCTTATGGATGTGCGTGCGCCGACTCAGCCCGCGCCCCTCGATGAGCTCGAAGAGAGGGTCGGCGGCGTTGACCAGGTCCCGGGTGTGCCGATCGACGAGCGCCAACTCCCATTCGACCCCGAGCGTCGGAGCAGCCGACGCGCGGAACTCGATGGGTGTGGTGCGCGCCGCCGGAGCCATGCGACCTGCGTTCGGCGTCGACGAAGCGTCGACTAGTTGGCGGTGATGACGCCGCAGGCGACCGGCTCGGTGGCGGTGCCGTCGAGCAGCACCATTGCCTTGCCGTCGAGCTCACCGATGTTCACGTTCACGGTCTGGTTGGCCGAGCCCGCACCCTTGTCGTTGACCGAGATGCCGGGCAGCGAGCCGCCGGCGATGGCGTTGCCGGTGCCGGTGAACTTCTCGCCCATGGTGTCGCAGTTGGTGCCGGTGCGCACCTCGACCTTGTACTGGCCCTTTTCCAGGGTGGTGACGCGCAGGTTCACCTTGGTGCTCGAACCCAGCGCCACGAAGCTCGCCGCTCCCACGCTGTCGCCCTCGGAGCTGAGCAGGGTGACGGTGCCGATCGCCGAACCCGGCTCGGCCGGCACGTCGTCGGCGTTGACCAGATCGCCGGGGATCACCTGGTTGCCGGTGACCACCGGGGGCGTCGTGCCCGGAGCGCTGGTCGGCTGCTCGTTCGGGGTGCAGGCAGTCAGCGCCGCGCCGGCCAGACCGGCAGCAGCGAGCGTGAGGACTCCACGCGTGATCTTGGCACCGGTGGTGAGGCTGGCGGTCATGTCGGCTCCTTCGGCGGGTTCTTACTGGGGCTGGACGCGCAGGTGACTGCGGTCGGACGGATTTACGGGTTGACCACCACGACGGCGAGTTCGCCTTCGCAGCGGGTGAATGCGGGCGGCCGCACGCTCAGCGAGGCGCCGCCGGGGACGGCGTCGGCCACCTTCTGCGCGGCGTCTTCTTGTCCCTCACCATAGAAGATGGTGTTCTCGGTGACGCTGCTGGTGCTCAGATTGCCCGGCTCGGAGCCGATCGTGAAGCCTGCCGACTTCAGCTGGTCGGACACGTCCTTGGCCCAGCCCTTGGTGGAACCGGCGTTGAGGACGCACAGCGCGGGAACGTCGGCGGCACCGGCGGTCGTCGACTTGGGAGCCTCGGACGTGGCGGCCGACGAAGACTTGCCCTCCGACGAGACCACCGAGGAAGCGGTGCTCTGGCTACCGCTCTTGGCGAGCTTCTCCTGGGGCGACTCGTCGCCGCTCTTGGCTGCCGAACTCCACCCGAGGCCGATGAAGACCACGGCGACGGCGAGCAGCAGCATGGCCCCCGCGCGCAGCGGGAGACGATTGGGTTCGCGGTCAGCATTCATCACGGCAACTCTAACTCACGCGACCGGCGTGGCCGCGCGAGACATCACGTGATCTCGAAACCGAGGCGCCGGGCGGCACGTGCCTTCTGCCGCGAGGCACGCAGTCGGCGCAGCCGCTTGACCAGCATGGGATCGGCGGCGAGGGCCTCCGGTCGGTCCACGAGAGCATTGAGGATCTGGTAGTACCGCGTCGAGGAGAGTCCGAAGAGCTCCTTGATCGCGTCTTCCTTGGAGCCGGAGTACTTCCACCACTGCCGCTCGAAGCCGAGGATGTCGTGTTCGCGACGAGTGAGGCCGTCCGCGCCGACCTCATGCGGGTCGGGTCGGCCCGACTCCTGCTCAGCGGCTGCGCCATTCGACACCGGTGAGTTCCCCTTCTTCGTGCACGCAGTCAGACTGTCGAATGACAGCGATGTTCTTTCGCTCAGTATCTAATCACGAGTCGGCCTCACCCGGCGCGATGACTCACCGACGGGGCGGCCAGTACAGTCCTTTTCATGGCGATTCTCCCCATCTGCATCATCGGTGAGCCCGTGCTGCACCAGCCGACGACCCCGGTCGAGCTCGACGACACCGGCCGCCCCGCGCCCGAACTCGTCCAACTGCTCGACGATATGTACGAGACCATGGACGCCGCCAACGGCGTCGGCCTGGCCGCGAATCAGGTCGGCCGCGGGCTGCGAATGTTCGTCTACGACTGCCCGGACGGTGCCGAACGGCGCCGCGGCGAGGTGATCAACCCGGTCCTGGAGACCTCCGAGCTCCCCGAGACCATGCCGGACCCGGACGACAACGACGAAGGCTGCCTGTCGGTGCCCGGTGAGGGCTTCCCCACCGGCCGCGCCGAGTGGGCCAAGGTGACCGGCACCGACCGCGACGGCAAGCCCGTCGAGATCGAGGGCCACGGTTTCTTCGCCCGCATGCTGCAGCACGAGACCGGGCACCTCGACGGTTTCCTATACGTGGACGTGCTGATCGGCCGCAACGCGCGCGCCGCCAAGAAGGCCGTCAAGCGCAACGGCTGGGGCGTGCCCGGCCTCACCTGGCTGCCCGGCTCGGACGTCGACCCCTTCGGGCACGACGACTAGCCCCGGCCGCCGGAGACGAGGGTGCAGCCACTCAGCGGTGACCGCGTGGTGGTCCGCTACCGCTTGGGCGCGGGCGGGCCGGCCGATTGGCGCGCCACGCCCAATCCCGCGCTCAGCCACACGCCCACCCTGTCCGACCTGACCGGGATCCTGGTCGAGGCCTCCGCCGAGCGGCTGGTCCTCGAGCGCGACGGGGCGACCGAGACCGTGCCAGTGGCGGCGATCGTCTCGCTCAAGCAGCTGTCCACCCGGACCGTCCGTAACTCGGCCATCCGAGAGGTGGAGCGCACGCTGACCGAGGCGGCCCCGGCCGCCGAACGCATCGAAGTGGACGGCTGGGTGCTGTCGGCGGATCCGTCGGCGACCGACCCGCGGGCCGACGCGGCGATCCCGCTGGGCTTCGGCGCGAACGCCGCGACCCTGCCGCAGGTGCGCGAGTGGTACGCCGCGCGCGGCCGCCCGACCCGGATCCTCGCCCCCGAGCGCCTGTTTCGGATCGCCGATCTCGGCGCCGACGGCGGCACCGACTTCGAGGTCCTGATCGGCCCGACCGGCGCGCCGGTCCAGGTGCTCGGGACCGACCTGGCCGAACGCCGACGCCTGCGCGCCGCGCAGCACTGGCTGCACCACACCGTCACGCTGATCGAACTGTGAGCCGACCACCCATGTCCCACTCTCCCGAATCGTCCCGGCGCCGCACCCTCCTCTCGGCGGCTAGCGCCGTCCTCGTGCTCGTCCTGGCGCTGGTCTGGTGGCTCGTCGCCGAGCCGCCGGCCGACGAGCCCGCCCCGGCCGCGGCGCCCACCTGGTCGGCCACCGTCGGCGACTACACGGCAGCACCGGTGCCGGGCCCGCCGCAGCGCAGCCCGGCTCCCACCAGCAAATCCGCCAGCAAGTCCGCGAGTAAGTCCACCAGTAAGTCCACGGCCGCGCAGGCCCCGGCGCGCGTCCTGCGGACCCTCGCACTGATCGATGCGGGCGACTGGCCGGAGGCGGCCGCCGCTCCGGGCACCAAGGGCGGTCAGACCTTCCGCAACAACGAGCGCCGCCTACCCACCACCGGTGCGGACGGCCGCCGACTCGCCTTCCAGGAATGGGATGTGAATCCGAAGCAGCCCGGCCGCGGCCGCGATGCGGAGCGCATCATCACCGCCGATGACGGTTCGGCCTGGTACACCTTGGACCACTACCGCACCTTCGTTCTGATTCGGGGGCCCGCACGATGATCACCATGACCACCGCCGCGTTCCTGCGGCATTCCGCCCGCGCCGGCGCACCCGTCGGTGTCGCGGCCGACCCGCTGTCGATGTACCCGGCCGACGTGGCGGTGCGCCGCATCGACGCCGCCGATGCGGTGACGCTCGACGGCCTGTTTCAGGCGTTCGCCGCGGCCTGGGACTTCCCGGAGTACTTCGGGGCCAACAAGGATGCCTTCGACGACTGCATGCGCGACCTGCCGCCGCGGCTGCGCACCGCCACGGGCGCACCGGCCCGCGGCTACGTCACGGTGATCGAGCACGCCCCCGAACTCCTGTTGCACGCCACCGACGACGACCTCGCCTGGCTGGCCACGTCGCTGGTGTTCTACCGGGATCACTATCGCGACGACGCCGACCCGGCGCGCGGCTTCGCCGTGGTGCTGCGCTGCGACGCCGCCGCCGTCGACGACACCTGCGCCCGGTGGGCCGCGGCCGGGGTGCCGCCGGTCGTCGTGCGCAATCGGACGGGATGCTGACCGTGCGCCTGGCCACCTGGAACGTCAACTCCATCCGGGCCCGCTCCGAGCAGGTGGTGTCGTGGATGACCCGGCATGCGATCGACGTGCTGGCGATGCAGGAGACAAAGTGCCGGGACGACCAGTTCCCGGTGATGAGCTTCCTCGCCGAGGGCTACGACGTGGCCATGCACGGTGACGGCGGCTACAACGGCGTGGCGATCGCGTCCCGCATCGGCCTCGACGACGTGCACCGGGGCTTCGACGGCCAGCCCGCCCGCGCCCCGGGCGAGGCCCCGGAGGCACGTGCGATCTCCGCGATGTGCGGCGGCGTGCGGGTGTGGAGCCTGTACGTGCCCAACGGCCGGGCCGTCGACGATCCGCACTACCGCTACAAGCTGGACTGGCTGACCGCACTGGCGGGCGTGACCCGGCTGGAGCTGGGCCACGATCCGGCCGCCCAGATCGCGTTGGCCGGCGACTGGAATGTGGCCCCCACCGACCGCGACGTGTGGGATCGCGAGTACTTCGAGGGTCGCACCCATGTGACCGAGCCGGAGCGCGAGTGTTTCCGGGAGTTCCTACGGGCCGGGTACCTCGACAGCGCGGCCGGATTCACCCCCGCCGAGGACACCTACACCTTCTGGGATTACACGGCCGGCCGGTTCGCACGGAACGAGGGCATGCGCATCGACTACGCGCTGTGCTCGCCGGCGCTGGACGATCGGGTCTTCGACGCGTTCATCGACCGCGACGCGCGCGCCGCCGCCGGCGCCAGCGACCACGCACCGCTTGTGCTCGACGTCTCCACAGGATTCGGCGGCTGAGGCATTTCCCTGTGAGTTAGGGTCGGCTACCCTAACGCAATGATAGTGAGAACACGCCGTCGCCTCGGCGTCGCCGCCGCAGCAGCCCTCGCCCTTGCCGCAATCCTCGCGCTCTCCGGGTGCAGCGCCCCCGCGGAGGAGTCCTCGGCCGGTGGCGTCGTGCAGGTGAACACGCCGCAGGGTCCGGTGACCATCAACGGCACGCCCACGCGCATCGTCACCCTCGGCGGCCAGTGGATCGACACGGCACTGGCCTTCGGCGTGACGCCGGTGGCGTACCTGGACCAGAACGAGATCCTGACGAAGAAGGCCTCCCCCTGGGTGGGCGACAAGCTGGCCGGATCCACCGCGCTGGGCACCGAGAACCTGGTCGCCGAGATCGCCAAGGCCCGACCCGACGTGATCCTCGCCGAGGGTTTCATGGCCACCTCGCAGCCGGAGACCTTCGCCAAGATTCGCGAGCTGGCTCCGACCATCCCCGGCGTCACCGGCAAGCAGGTGGACCCGTGGTCCGACCTGGTCACCCTGTTCGGCACCATCACCGGCAAGACGGACGAGGCCACCGCGATCATCGATCGGGTCAACGGTGCGATCGATCAGGTGAAGACCGACCTCCCCGGCCTGGCGGGCAAGACCTACTCGCTGGCGTACATGTATTCCAGCGACCAGATTCAGGTGATGGCCGATCCGTCCGACGGCGCGGGCGCACTGTTCGGGCAGCTCGGCATGAAGGTGGCCCCCGCCCTCGCCGCCCAGTTCGCCAAGAACGGGCAGCCGCGCTTTCCGATCTCCACCGAGAACGTTCCCCTGCTCGAGGCCGACTACCTGGTAGTGACCACCGGCAACGAGGCGATGGCTGAGCAGCTGCGCAAGCTGCCCGGCTACTCGTCGCTCACCGCGGTGCGCGACGGCAGCGTCAGCGATCTCACCGTGACCGAGATCGGCGGCCTCAACCAGCCCACGCCGCTGTCCATCCCCTACCTGCTGGAACAGATCCGTCCGCAGCTCAACCGCGTCGCCGCCTGACCCGGCACCGCCCACCGCGGTCACCGAGCTCTCGCGCCCTGGGGGCGGCCTGGGTGGTCCCCGTGACCACCCGGGCCCGCCCCGCGAGGCAGGCACACTATGAAATTTTCAAATAACACATCGCGTCGGGAACCGCTCCCGGCACTGGTTTCACGCGCCTCACGCGGCGCTGGCCGACAAGGTCAAGGTCCGTCGCGCATTCGACCGAACAGGTTCACGACGACGCTTCGGATGGTCGGGATCGGCGGGCGGGGTGAACCACGGCTGCCGATCACGGCCGATGAAGACTTCCCACCCACCGTGATGAATCACCGTGTGGTGCCGGCGGCAGAGCAGGACACCGTTGTCCAAACTCGTCACCCCGCCATGCTCCCAATGCTCGACGTGGTGTCCGTCGCACCAGGACGGAGGCACCCCGCAACCGGGGAAGGCGCAACCACGGTCGCGCAGCACCAGGGCTTTACGGATTCCCGGGGTGAACAGTCGCTTCTCCCGGCCGACATTCAGCGGCACACCGTTGTCGTCGAGCAGCGCCAACGCCACCGACGCCTCGCACATGATCAGCTCCGCCGTGCGTGCCGAGATCGGTCCGCCGAAACCGAGCCACGGTACGGCGGCGCGGTCCTCGGACATCGGGATTGAGATTGCCTGTCCCGCAACGGAATCCAGTACTTGCCCGTTGATCACGACCGCCGCTGGCACCGACAACGTCACGTGCGGCAGCACTCCGCCGGATTCGGGTCGTTCGGAATGAGACAGATACGTGCGAATCACCTGAGCCATCGCGTCGGCGCGCCGCCGCTTGGCAGACCGCCGATCCGCAGAACCGTCCGGTTCGGGCACCGGCCGCGTCAACGGATCCAACGCCGCACTCAGTTCCTCGGCCGCCACGATGTCGAAGTCGATCGTCACCGCCACGCGGCCGTCGTCCGTGCGGTTGAGGGTCATCTCATTCAGGTCGTCACGCTCAGCGACCGGAACCTCCCCGTCCGCCGGAACCTCCGGTGCCAACTTGATCGCCCACGCCCGAGCCTTCTCCCTCACCCGCGCCGGCGAGGTCTGCACCATCAACGAATGCACGATCTTCCGACGATCGTCGTCGGACAGCTCCACCCGATCCGCCACGTGCCCGAGTCCGCTCGCCACGGCATCACCGTGTTCCGCCGACACCGCCCCATCGCGCAATCCGCGGATCACCGGCACAAGGTGCTCGTCGGCGATCGCCTGCCCGAGCCGCGCGGCGCGGTAAGCCACAGCCGGCGCCGCACCGAGTTCGGCGAGGATCGCCGCGGCGGACCGCACATGCTTCCGGGCAGGTAGTCCGACGCGTTCAACCGCGGCGCACGCCGCCACAACGGAATGGTCGACCACATTGCGCAACCGCAGAAACGCCGCGGTCACCGCCAGCAACTCGCGGTCATCGTCCACCGCCCGCGCGCGGGCCAGGAACTGTCCGAGATTCGCCGGCGTATCGATGTCGGCACCGACGGGGATAGTGAGTTCATCGCTCAGCAGATCGGCGAAGGCGGTGAGAGTTACTGCGTCCATGACGCCCACTCCTCAGGTTGCGAGAAGCCAATAGCGGTGGAACCGGTCGAGCTGGCGACGATCGGTCACCCGGCCACTCAAGCTCCGAGAGTTATGTTCCGCGAGGTCGGGGCTCCTAGCCCCTCCCCCTACGTCTATGATACGCCTCACATCTATTGAGAACAATAGTGCTAGCCGAGTTTGTTCGCCGCCTCGCCGGTTCGACGACGGCACCTCAGCGACCTACGACGTCATATAGACGTCGTGGAGCGCCACAGTGCCGTCGTTGCACTCCGGCGTCCGTCGACCCCGGCGTCCGTCGGCGCCGCGTCCGGGTCCCGACGCACCCGCACCCGCACCGCCTCCGCTGGCTTCAGCGCAGGTTGCAGGGCGTCTGCGAGTAGGCCGCCAATTCGCACACCGACTTGTTGCTCAGCTTCCACCGACCGTCGGCCCACACCCAGCGCAGCGTGGAGTAGGTCGGCGCGTATCCCGGCGCGGTCAGCTTGAACCGCGCCGTGGCCGTGTTGGCGTTCTGCGTGACCGGCCCGACCAACGAATAGCCGACACCGACGCCGCGGAACTGCTCGGCCAGCCGGAACTGGTTGTTCACCGGCGTGACGGCCGCGGTGCCGCCCTCCAGGAGCTTGGCCTTCTCGGCCGTGGAGGCGCCGCCGCCCAGCACCGCCATGTCCGACTGGAATCCGCCCAGAGTGGGCGCGGTGGGACCGCCCGCGGCCGCGGGAGCAGAGGCCGCAGGAGTCCCGGCATCGCTGGCCGTCGGCCCCGCGCCCGCCGGCCCCTCCCCCGCAGCCGCCGTGTCCGGCGCTGCAGCGGTCGACGATTCGAGGACGGTCGGGGCGGCGACCTGGGGCGCCGCCACGGGAGCCGTGGCGGCGCCCAGGTTCACCACGGTCGGGGTCGTCGCGGCCACCTCGCTGCGCTGTCCGACATCGGTGAGCAGCAGCCCGACCAGCCCGATGGCCAGCACGATCGCCGAAACAATGGCCGAGACGCCACCCGCAGCCAGGACGGTCGGCCAATCCACGCCGCGGCCGCGCCGCGATCGGGCGGCACCGGCCTCGACCTCCGAGCCGGCCGACTCGGTCCCGCCAGCCCCGTCCCCATCGGCCCCGTCCCCATCGACCCCGTACTCGTCGACCCCGTACTGGATGTCCTCGTTCGCGCTCTCCACGCCGCCTTCTCCCGAAATCTCGACTGCTCCCCGACACCCACTCGGGTGAAGTTAGGTGAGTCTAACCTCACGAAATCGAACTCGTGACTCAGTTGTGACAGGAGTTACTTGAGATGTCTGCAGAGTCGGGCTACACCTGGTGTGAGACATCTCACAGGAGGACGACATGCACAGGAAACACCGGCGCATCAGACCGCCCCAATCGGCGCGCGCCATCTTGCAGCAGATCTCCGAGGTGGTCCACAATCCGATCCGCGACCGCTTCGAACTATGGGTGGCCGGCGACCTGGTCGGCGTCCTGAGCTACGCGGTCGACACCGAAGCCCAGCCGCCCACCGCGACGATCCTGCACACCGTTCTCTACGACGAATACAGCGGACACGGCTTGGCTACCCGACTCACCGACGGCGCACTGGCCTTCATGCGCACCAACGGGCTGCGCGTGCGGCCGGTATGCAGCTTCACCCGCCACTACCTGCACACCCACCCCGGCGCCGCGGCGGTCGCCTGAATCAACTAATTAGCTTAGGCTTACCTCGTTAATGCGACGAGGGAGATGAGCATGTCCACCGAGACCAAGGGCCGCGGCTGGCAGGGTGCCGTGATGAAGCTGATGGGCGCCGACGATTTCGAGATCACCGTGACCGGCACCCGCACCATCACCGACCACTATCTACGCCTCAGTTTCACCGGAGGTGGGCTCCTGGCCCGTATCGACGTGCACCCGACCATGTGGGTGCGCGGCTGGTTCTCCGCCGACGGCTCGCTGCACCAGCGCGGCTACACGCTGATCGACCCCGATCCGGCCGCCGACACCTTCGACATCGAGTTCGCCCTGCACGACGGCACGGCCGCGAACTGGGCCCGCGCCGCCCGGCCCGGCGACACCCTCTCGGTGACCGTCATCGGCAGCGACTTCCAGATCCCCGAACCGACACCGGCGGGATGGCTGATCGCCGCCGACACCGCCTCGCTTCCGGCGGTGAACTCGCTGCTCGACGCCCTGGCCGCCGCCGACGACCCGGCCCCCGCGCGCATCTGGTTCGAGTACCAGCACGAGAGCGATCGCACCCTGCCGGTGCACCTGCGACCGCAGGACACCATCGCGTGGATCGCCCGCGCGAACGACGGCGCCGCCCTGGTCGACGCGGTGCGCGCGGACCGCTTCGATGCGTCCGGACAGCACGGCTGGGTGGCCCTGGACAGCAAGAGCACCCGCGCGGTGACCGGGATCCTCCGCACCGACTTCGGGCTGGGCCGCAAGAACGTCAAGTCGATGGCCTACTGGAAGGTGGGCAAACCCTACGCCTGACTCGGTGGCTCGGGCCGGTGTGGCATCTCGCCGCGCCGTACGCGTAGGCTCTGGCACACAACTGCACACACGGGGGCTCTTGCGATACCGAGGGCTGAGAGGGCGACAGGCGGTCGCCGACCGTACGAACCTGTCCGGATAATGCCGGCGTAGGGAGTCTCTCCATGAGCACATCTGTCAATTCCGCTGTTTCCGCCTGCCCGGAATCGGGCGACCTCGGCGTCACCCACGGCCCCATCGAGGGCAGCACCAAGCGCTACCTCGACCGCGACGGCCTGCGCATCCCGCAGCGTCGGGTCCACCTGACCAACGGCGAACACCTGGACCTGTACGACACGTCCGGCCCGTACACCGACGCCGACGCCGACCTCGACCTGGAACGCGGACTGCCGCCGACCCGCGCGAACTGGCGGCGCCCCGAACCCGTCGACGGCGCCGCCACCCAGCTGGCGTGGGCCCGGGCGGGTGTGATCACCGATGAGATGCGCTTCGTCGCCGCCCGCGAAGGCTACGACGCGGAGCTGGTGCGCAGCGAGGTGGCGGCCGGCCGCGCGGTGATCCCGGCCAACCGCTGCCACCCCGAATCCGAGCCGATGATCATCGGCAAGGCCTTCGCCGTGAAGATCAACGCCAACATCGGCAACTCCGCGGTCACCTCGTCGATCGCCGAGGAGGTGGAGAAGATGGTGTGGGCCACCCGCTGGGGCGCCGACACCATCATGGATCTGTCCACCGGCAAGGACATCCACCTGACCCGCGAATGGATCGTGCGCAACTCGCCGGTGCCGGTGGGTACGGTCCCGATCTACCAGGCCTTGGAGAAGGTGGGCGGCGACCCCACGGCCCTGACCTGGGAGCTCTACCGGGACACCGTGATCGAGCAGGCCGAGCAGGGCGTGGACTACATGACCGTGCACGCCGGCGTCCTGCGCGCACACATCCCGCTGACCGCCCAGCGCGTCACCGGCATCGTCTCCCGCGGCGGCGCCATCATGGCGGCCTGGTGCATGGAGCACCGCACCGAGTCGTTCCTGTACACCCACTTCGCCGAGCTGTGCGAGATCTTCGCCCGGTACGACATCACGTTCTCCCTCGGCGACGGCCTGCGCCCCGGCTCCATCGCCGACGCCAACGACGCCGCGCAGTTCGCCGAGCTGCGCACCCTCGGCGAACTCACCGCGATCGCCAAGAGCCACGGCGTGCAGGTGATGATCGAGGGCCCCGGCCACGTCCCGATGCACAAGATCACCGAGAACGTGCGCCTCGAGGAAGAGCTGTGCGAGGAGGCCCCGTTCTACACGCTCGGGCCGCTGGCCACCGACATCGCGCCCGCCTACGACCACATCACCTCGGCCATCGGCGCGGCGATGATCGCGCAGGCCGGGACCGCCATGCTCTGCTACGTCACCCCGAAGGAACACCTGGGGCTGCCGAACCGGGACGACGTCAAGACCGGCGTGATCGCCTACAAGATCGCCGCCCACGCCGCCGACCTGGCCAAGGGGCATCCCCGCGCGCAGCAGCGGGACGACGCCCTGTCCCGGGCCCGGTTCGAGTTCCGGTGGACCGACCAGTTCAACCTGTCCCTGGATCCGGACACCGCGCGCGAGTTCCACGACGAGACCCTGCCCGCCGAACCAGCCAAGACCGCACACTTCTGCTCCATGTGCGGGCCCAAGTTCTGCTCGATGCGCATCTCCGCGGACGTGCGGAAGGCGGCCACCGTAGACCTGACGCTGGGCGCGCCGTGACCGCACCCCTGCCCCTGGCGCCACCCGCCCAGACCCCGCACCGGGTGATGACCGTCGCGGGCTCGGACTCCGGCGGCGGCGCCGGCATCCAGGCCGACCTGCGCACCTTCGCCCTCACCGGGGTGCACGGCTGCGTCGCCGTCACCGCGGTGACGGTGCAGAACTCGCTGGGGGTGACCGGTTTCGCCGAGATCGCCCCGGAGGTGGTCGCCGCGCAGATCTCCGCGGTCACCTCCGACATCGGCGTCGAGGCCGTCAAGACCGGCATGCTGGCCTCCGCGGCCATCATCGAGGCCATCGACGATGCCTTCGCCGCCGCCGGCATCGGCCGGGCGGGTATCCCGCTGGTGGTCGATCCGGTGGCCGCGTCGATGCACGGCGACGCGCTCCTGGTGGAGTCGGCGCTGGAGGCCCTGGCCGGGCGGATGTTCCCGCGCGCCACCCTGGTGACCCCGAACCTGGACGAGGTCCGGCTCCTCACCGGCATCGACGTGGTCGACGCGGCCACCCAGGAGCGGGCGGCCCGGGCACTGCATCGTCTCGGACCGGCCTGCGTGCTGGTCAAGGGCGGTCACCTGCGCGGCCACCAGCACAGCCCCGACCTGCTGTTCGACGGCACCGACTTCCGCCGCTACGATGCCGTCCGCGTGGACACCCCGCACGATCACGGCGCAGGCGACACGCTGGCGGCCGCCACCACCGCGGCCCTCGCGCACGGGCGGTCGGTGCCCGAGGCGGTGGGCTTCGCCAAGGAGTGGGTCACCCGCTCGTTGACCGCCGCCTATCCGCTCGGCGCCGGGCACGGCCCGGTCAGTCCGTTATGGCGTCTGTCGGCACCGGAAGACCGCTGAGAAGCGCCGCCCGATACTCGGTGGGGCCGATCCCGACGCGCGTGCGGAACCGGTTCCGGAAGGTGGCCACCGACGCGAACCCGGTGCGCCGGGCCACCGCGCCGATCGGTGTCTGCGGCTGCGAATTCAGCAGGTCGATGGCGGCCTCGATGCGGCGTTCGGCGATCCGCGCGGCCAACGACTGGCCGGACGCCTCGAAGTACCGGTAGATCTGCCGGCGCGACAGGTGCAGGTCGGCGGCGATCATGTCCACGCCGAACTCGACGTCGGAATAGCGGCGCTCGATCACGTCGAGCACCGCCTCCCGCACCAGCAGCGGGTTGTCGGTGAGGGACGAACTGGTGCCGGTGAGCTCGCCCAGCGCGGACACGATCACCTCCACCACCGCCTCCTCGGTCTCCGCGCTCGGGTTCGGCTCCACGCCGATGGCCGTCGGGACCGCAAAGCTGGTGATGAAGGCCGCGGTGGCCCGCGCCAGCACGCTGCCGGAGACGAACGGCTGCCAGCTCCGCTCGATCGCCCGACTGTTGCGGCCCAGCAGCTCGCGCGGGATCACCACGCCGACCGAGTCCACCGGACCGTCGGACATCAGCAGGTGGGCGGGGCTGTTTCCGGTGAGGATCAACTCGCCGGGACGATAGAGGTGATCACGCGCCCCCGGCTCGACGTAGGTGGCGGCATGATCCAGACAGCTTCCCACCATCAGGTTGTCGCCCAGCCGAAGCCGCTTGTCGTCCTCGGTGAACTCCAGTCGCACCGGGCTGCGCAGCACCGCCACCGACGATTCCATCAGGGTCAGCGGCACCCGATACATCAGCACTTCGAATTCGCGCGGGTCGATCAGCTCGGACGGCTCCACCCCGTAGAAGTCGACGGCCTCGGCGCCCACCCGATGGATGGGCGGGGGCGGAACGTCGACGCCGGCGACACTGCTCAGCCGCGCCTTCCATGCGTCGACCTCGCTCGCGGCGAGCGGTCCACTCGTCGGCTCAGGCGGCAGGTGCCGGGTCATTGTCCGATCGATTCCAGCGCAGGTTCGGCAGCGCGATCGCCGAGGCCAGGAAGAAGCAGATCGCACCCACGAAGGTCCCCCAGTTCGCCAGGTTCGCGTCGACCGCCGAGCCGCTGCCGTAGACGAACGAACCCACCGCGGCGACACCGAATGCGATACAGCCCAGCAGGTTGATCTGTCCCGCCCAGAAGTCCACCTTGCCCGGCGACCACAGGGCGTTTCCGGCGCGCACGAAGGCCAAGATCACGAAACCTCCACTGAGGAGGAACGCCACCGATCCGCCGGCGTCCGGGTTCCAGACCAGGTGCTGCTCACCCTTGACAGTGTGCGTCATCAGCGCCGACGTGGTGCTGACATTGAACAGCAAAGTGCCGAAGAACTGGGTGGACGCCGCCAGCCATTCGGCCCGGAACATCTGCCCCGGCGCATACGAGACCGGCGTCATCATCGAACCGCTGCGCACCAGCTGCACCAACGCGGCCGCGGTGAAGAACCACGCCCCCACGAAGTAGGAGGCGTTCGATGCGGCGGCGCCGGCGGCACTGGCGAACCCCGGCGCCGAACCCAAGGCGAACAGCGTTGAGCCGATGATGAAACCCCAACACTGTTTGGCCAGGGTCGGGGTCAGGAATCGAGCCGTCACGGAGAGCCTTGTCTCGGCTGTATCCACCATCGTTGACATACTCCTTCGACAGCGGTGAGGACGGCGCCGGTCGGGGCGCCGTCCTCACCGGTCCACAGTGATCGGGAAAACTAGTGGTGGAATGCCGCCGAACGCTTCTTGTGCGGCATCGGGCCGTCGAGCGATTCGAGGAAGTCGACCTCGCTCTTCATGTCCGCGAGCAGCTTGGTGGCCAGATCCCGGCTCAGGCCGTTGCGAACCACGATGCGCTGCACGGTGACGTCGGCGAGGTTGTCGGCCAGCGGGTACGCGGGCACCTGCCAGCCCTTCATCCGCAGCCGGTCCTCGAGGTCGTACAGGGTCCAGTTGGGGTTGGCGTCGCGCTTGCGGCGCCACGCGAACACCGGGATGGTGTCACCCTTGCTGACCAGTTCGAACGGCCCCATCTCGGCGATCGCGGCGGACAGGTACTGCGCCACGTCCAGCGAGTTCTGCTGAATGGCGCGGTAGCCTTCGCGACCCAGTCGCAGGAACTGGTAGTACTGCAGCAGCACCTGGGCGCCCGGACGCGAGAAGTTCAGCGCCAGGGTCGGCATGTCGCCGCCCAGGTAGGCGCAATGGAAGATCATGCTCTCGGGCAGTCGTTCCTGGTTGCGCCACACGATCCAGCCGACGCCGGGGTACACGAGACCGAACTTGTGGCCCGAGGTGCTGATGGAGGCGACCCGCTCCACGCGGAAGTCCCACTCGAGATCGGGCTGGCAGAACGGCGCGATCATCGCGCCCGAAGCGCCGTCGACGTGGATCTTCACGTCGAAACCGCTCGCGGCCTGGATCTCGTCGAGCTTGGCCGCGATCTCCTTGACCGGCTCGTAAGCGCCGGTGTAGGTCTGGCCCATGATGGCCACCACGCCGATGGTGTTCTCGTCGACGTACTTCTCCAGGTCGTGACCGTCGAGGTACAGGTGTTCCTCGGTCATCGGCACCCATCGCGGCTCCACCTCGAAGTAGTTGCAGAACTTCTCCCAGCAGACCTGCACGCCGGTGGAGAGGACGATGTTCGGCTTCTCGACGGACTTGCCCGCCGCCTTGCGCGAGGTCTGCCAGTGCCGCTTGAGCGCGAGACCGCCCAGCATGCAGGCCTCCGACGAGCCGATCGTCGAGGTGCCGATGGTGTCGGCCGGATCCGGCAGGTTCCAGAGGTCGCCGAGCATCCGCCAGCAGCGCTCCTCGATGGCGGCGGTGGCCGGGTACTCGTCCTTGTCGATCATGTTCTTGTCGACGGTCTGGGCGTAGAGGAGCTTGGCCTCCTTGTCCATGTACGTGGTCACGAAGGTGGCCAGGTTCAGGCGCGAGTTGCCGTCGAGCATCGCCTCGTCGTGGACGACCTGGTAGGCCGTCGACGGCGAGAGCATGCCCTCGGGGAACTCGTTGCCGGGAAGGCTGGTGGCCTCGCCGTCCTGAGCGAACACCGGAAGTTCGATGCGATCGGTGGCAGTCATTGTCACTCCGTTCTTCAATTGCAGCGGGGCTTGCGGAAGGTACTGCTGTCGGACGGGGGTGTCACACCTCGACCGGCGGGTAGAGACGGTCCATGTTGTATTGACGGTTTCGATGGGCCGCCCACGTGGAGATCGCGAGGAAGACCGCGGTCAGACCGCTGAGGACCGCGATGGCGATCCAGAGGCGGGAATCGATGCCGCCGACGGTGAGCTGACGCAGGCCGTTGACCGTGTAGGTCATCGGATCGACCCAGTGCATCCACTGGAACGGCGTCGCCGTGGTCTGCACCGGATAGATGCCGCCGGCCGAGGTCAGCATGATCATCAGGAAGGCGAGCGTGGTGACACGGCCGACCGCCGCCCCGAGCACGGCGTTGAACATCTGGATCATCGACAGGAACATCGCGACCATCAGGACCATGAAGCCGTAGGTGGCCCACGGATGCACCGCCTTGAGGCCCACCCCGAAGGTGGTGACCAGGTACAGGATCGCAGCCTGCAGGGCACCGACGGCGAGCGTCGGTGCGAAGGAGGCCAGGACCACGCGGAAGGAGTTCAGCCCCTGCGCGATCGGCCGTGCCTGCAGCGGGGTGAACAGCATCCAGGCGATGATGCTGCCGACGAACAGCGCCAGACCGAAGAAGAACGGCGCGAAACCGGTGCCGAAGGTGTCGGCGCGATTCTCGTAGCGTTCCTGCAGCTGCACCGGCTGGCCGAGCACCTTGGCCAGCTGTTCCTGCTGCTGCTTGCTCCAGCTCGGCAGCGCCTGCGCGCCCTTCTCCAGACCGGCCGCCAGCTCGTTGGCGCCCGAACTGAGCTCCCCGAGACCGCTGGCCAGTTCGGCGGTACCGTCACTGAGTTCGGTGACCGCGCCGCGGATGGTCTGAATGTCGTTGACCAGGCCGCCGGACTCGAACAGGGTCAGCAGCGTCCGCAGCGGGCTGCCGGGATTGTTTAGCTGCGCCGCGAGCAGCGCCGAGTCGTTCTCGATCGCGGCCAGGTCGCCCTGGGCGTTGGGGCCCAGACCCTGGGTGCTCAGCATGTTCTGCACCGGATCCAGGGCCGGAGCCAGGGCCCGGACCGCCGGATCGGGGTGTGCCCGCAGCTGCGAGCGGAGCGAGGTGACCGCCCGGTAGGCCTGCGACTGCGTGCTTGCGGCCGCGCCGAGGCGATCGCTGAGGCCGCCGATGTTCTTGCCCAACCGGTCCGCGGTCGCGTTGACCTCGGCCGCGCTCGGGCCGCCCTGATCGTGCTGCTGCGCGGCGGCCAGGAGGGGATCGGTGGCGGACATGACGCCGCCGGCGAGCTCCTGCACACCGCTGTTGAGCTGGTCGGCGCCGCTCTTGGCGGTGACCAGGCCGGCGGCGAGCTCCTCGGCGCCGTCGGCGGCCTCGGTGATCTGACCCAGCATCGGGTCGACGGTGGAGAAGACCACGTCGAAGGTCTGCGCGCCCACCTGGGCGCCGACCATGTTGACCACCTCACCGGCCGCGTCCTGACCGATGATCGTCGCCAGGTAGTTGTTGGCGTCGTTGTAGGTGAAGATCAGGTCCGCGGACTTGGCGTTCCCGCTCATCGGGGAGGCCAGGCTCTCGCTGAAGTCCTCGGGCAGGGTGATCGAGAAGTAGTACTTGCCGCTGGCCACGCCGGCGGCCGCCTCCTCCGGCGACAGCACGTGCAGGTCCAATTCCTTGGACGCGATCAGCCCTTCGGTGACCTGTTGACCGGCCTCGAGCTTGGTGCCCTCCACGGTGGCCCCGCGGTCGGCGTTGACCAACGCCACCGGCAACTTGTTGACCTCGTTGAACGGATTCCAGAACGCCCACAGGTAGAGCGCGCCGTACATCAGCGGCATCAAGATGATGACGATGAGCGCCAGGCGCGGCATGCGACCGCGGTAGTACCGCTTGAAGTCGCTGCCCGGGGAGAACGCCGCAAGCATCTTCACTGGTTCTCATCCTCGCGTTCGAGCCAGACGAACTCGTTGTCCGTCAGATTGGGCACCTCGATCACATCGGTGATGCCTGCGCGCGGCACCACCCCGTTCACGTCGGCGGTGATCACGGTCTGCGTCCGGCCCAGATCGATGAGGCGATCCAGGAACTGTTCGGTACTGCGATGCCGCGTCATGTTGTCGATGCCGCCGACCACCAGCAGCGGCGGGGTGCGGAGGTTGGCCATGGCCACTCGCAGCAGTGCCGCGGTCAGCTCCGGAAGCTCCTCGACGAAGGCGTCGAGAGACGGCAGGGTCAGCGGGCCGAAGACCGGGCGGCACATGCGCTCGAGGTCGTCTTCGGTGCCGACGCCGACGAACTTGTACCAGGGCGCCTGCCAGCGCAGCTGCTCGGTGAGCACGTCGCGGACCCGGATCGTCTGGCCGATGCCGTCGACCTCCTCGATGAAACCGAGGGCGGCGTTGCTGAACAGGTTCTGCGCCTTGTCGGTGGCGCCGAAGGCCGTCAGCGATCCGCTGCTCGGCTTCATCCGGCCGGCCAGCGTCAGCAGCAGGGCCGTACGACCGCGGCCACCGGAGCCGACGAGCACGGTCACGCCGCCCCGCCGGATCCGCAGGTCCACCGGACCGTAGATGTGTCCCCACGAGGCTTTCACGCCGATCCCGTCGGCCTGCAGGAGCAGATCGTCGTCTGACCGAGTCAAAGGGGTGGTGTCCGGGGCCCAGTCAGGGTCGGTCGACATCAGTTGCCTTACTCCTTGCGTACACAGTGGCGGACTACCGAACAGCAGACCGCACTCCGAGGCGAACTTAACCGTTGGAGGGAACTGAACCGGCCGGAATCAGCCGTCGACCGGCTCCGATGACTCAGAATAACCCAAAACCGGCACGATCTGTCGCGCCAGAGGGTCCCTCGGTCAGCGCAGGATCCGAGCCAGCCAGGGCGTGGAGTCCGGCATGGAGGCCAGGACGGCGCTGGAATGATCGTCCTCCGGGTAGACGTGCAGGGTGACCGGCTGGTTGTTGGCCTTCATCTGCGCGTACAGCGACAGTGCCGACGGGGCAGGCACGTCCACGTCGCGCAGCCCCTGACCGAGGAAGATCGGCCGGTCGTACCCGCGGTAGGGGGTCAGCATGTACTGCCGCATCGCCTCGGACAGTCCGGGGATCGACAGCAGGGGCGCGGTGAACCACGTCTTGACGTCGTCACCGGCCAACTGCTGCTTGAGCACCGGGTAGCACGTCGCTAGCCCCTGGCTCATCCGCTTCTTGCCGAGCGGAGTCATCACCCGCTCCAACCGCAGATCCGGCCGGGTGTTGTTCAGTCCGGCCAGGATGTAGGCGGTGTAGGCGTTGAGGCTGCCCGGCAGCGCCACCGGCGGCATGGCCGGTCCCATCAGCTGGTAGAGGTTCTCCAGATTCGCTGGGATACCGGTGGCCACCACACCGCGATAGTCCAGGCCGCGACCCCGGCTGAATTCGGTGGCGTAGCGGGCGCCGTTGAGCGCGGCCGCGGCCCCCTGCGACTGACCGATGATGGCCCAGCGCTTGGAGAGCTCGGCCTCGGCGGGCAACTGCAGCTGACGGGCGGCGACGGTGATGTCGACGATCGAATGCGCCGCGGTCTTGCCGTTGAGGTAGGCCATCACCCCGGGGGTGCCCAGACCCACGTAGTCGGCCGCCACCACCGCGTAGCCCTGGTCGAGCCAATGCCCGAGGTAGGTCACGTCGCGATCGGACCGCGGGTGCGCCGACGGCGTGCACTCGTCGGCCATGCCGACCGTGCCGTGCGCCCACGAGATCACCGGCCAGCCGCCGGCGGGCGCCTTGCCCTTGGGCAGGAACACCGCGCCGGTGCTGGTGGCCATCTTCCCGTGCTGATTCTCGCTGGAGAACTGCACGCGGTAGGCGCTGCCGGCCGCGGGCAGCGTCAACGACGACGACAGCGGCACCTGAGCCATCAGCGTGCCCGCCTTGGCCGGGATCGGGCCAGCGTAGTCGGTGACGTCCAGTCCGGACCAGTCGGGGATGCCGATAGAGACCACGTCGTCGGCGTGCGCCGGAGCGGCGACTGCAGCGGTCGGCAGCGCGATGGCCAGCGCCGAGGCCAGCGCGAGCATCCGGCGACGCCGGGGGGCGGTGATTGTCATGCCCGCACCTAATCAGTCCCGGCGATCGCGCCCGGTCGACTCGGACCCGTTCGGTCCGTTTCTGGCGCTGATCGACCGTTGTCGCGGCACAATTCGCTCGTTGGTCGGCGCCCCGGCGGTGTGTGCACGTTGTACCGTGAACCGAATCGACCACGAACCGATCCGACGCGCCGTCGGACCGTCAGGAGCCTCGCCGTGACCACGCCCCCGCCACCCGAGCAGCCGAGCGACCCGCACAGCACGGGCGGCCGGCAGGCGCCGTACCCGCAGTACGGCGAGCCCACGGTGAACTACGGTCCGACCGCCGCGCCCGCCACGGACGCGGCCACCACCGCCCTGGTGGCGGCCTCGGCCACGGCCGCTCGACGCTGGCAGGCCATCGCCGCCCTCGCGCTGGCCGCGGCCGCGGTGGCGATCATCGGCTTCTTCCTCCTCGGACAGAACCGCGGCGGCGAGACCGCCGCGGTCACCAGCACCGTCACTGAGACCTCGGAGACCTCCGGACCCGAGGTCACCTCCACCAAGACCACCACCAAGACCGCCACCGTCACCGGCGACGCGCAGACCGCGACGCGGACCGAGACCGAGCGGGAGACTCAGGTGCGCACCGAGACCCGCACCGTGACCAAGACCGAGGTGTCGACGGCCACGATCTACCCCAGTGGCGTGCCGCCCGCCGAATGACCCCGGCCGACCGCTACGCGGTCACGACGTCCAGGGCCCGCAGCTCCGGCACCACCTCGGCGGTGAACGCCTCCAGGAAGCGACGCTGATCGGCGCCCGGGTTGTGGAACACCAGGTGGTTGAGGCCGGCGTCCAGGTACGGCTTGATCTGCGCGATCGCCTGCTCGGGCGTGGAGGCCACGATCCAACGCTTGGCCACCTGCTCGATGGGCAGCTCGTCGGCGAGACGTTCCATCTCCACGGACGAGTTCACCGAGTGCTTCTGCTCCGGCGTCAACGACAGCGGCGCCCAGAAGCGGGTGTTCTCCAGCGCCACCGCGGGATCGGGGTCGTAGGAGATCTTGATCTCGATCATCCGGTCGATCGCGGCGAACTCGCGGTCGGCCTTGGCCGCTCCCTCGCGGACCGCCGGGATCAGCTTCTCGGTGTACAGGTCCATGCCCTTGCCGGAAGTGCAGATGAAACCGTCGCCGGCCCGGCCTGCGTAGCGCGCCACCACCGGTCCGCCCGCGGCGATGTACACCGGGATCGGCTCGGCGGGCACGTCGTACATGTAGGCGCCCTGCGTGGAGTAGTAGTCGCCCTCGAAGTTCACCTCGTCGCCGGTCCACAGTTCCCGCATCAGGCGCACGGCCTCGCGCAGCCGCGCGAAGCGCTCCTTGAACTCCGGCCAGTCGCCGGTGAACCCGGTGGCGTATTCGTTGAGCGCCTCACCGGTGCCCACGCCGAGCATCACGCGCCCCGGGTAGAGGCAGCCGAAGGTCGCGAAGGCCTGCGCGATCACCGCCGGGTTGTAGCGGAACGTCGGCGTCAGCACCGAGGTGCCCATCTGCAGACGCTCGGTGCGCTCGCCCACGGCGGCCAGCCAGGCCAGGGAGAAGGGGGCGTGGCCCCCGTTGTGCCGCCACGGCTGGAAATGGTCGCTGACCGTCACCGAGTCCAGGCCGAACTCCTCGGCCGCCACGGCGATCTCCACCAGTTCCCGCGGTCCGAATTGTTCGGCCGACGCCTTGAGTCCGAGCTTGAGTTCCGCTGCCATCAAATTCCCTTCCGACGACCTCGACGCGAGACGTGTGCGCCATGTCCACTTGCGGGTGTCATCCGAGCGATTGACCCCTTGTGACCCACCTTACGGAGGCGGTACTTTCGCCGCGCTCGCGCTCCCGTTCTGGGGCACAATCAACGCGTGCCGATTCCTGTGGAGTATTTGCGTGCCGACCAAGCGACATCGCCGCGCACCCTGATCGACATTCTGCTCGCCAGCGCGGCCGCCCATCCCGACGCTCCGGCCATCGACGACGGCGATCAAGCACTGACCTATTCGGAACTGGTCGCCGTGACCCGGCGGGTTGCCGGACGCCTCGGCGGCATGGGTGTGGGCCGCGGCGACCGGATCGGCATTCGGATGCCGTCCGGGCACCGGGACCTGTACATCGCGATCCTGGCAACCCTGTACGCCGGCGCCGCCTACGTGCCGGTCGACGCCGACGACCCGGACGAGCGCGCCGACCTGGTCTTCGGCGAGGCCGAGATCGACGCCCTCATCGACGCCGACGGCATCCACCCGCAGGGCGGCCGGCACCGCGCCCCGAGCACCGGCGAGGCCCTCGAACACTCCCCCGCCGACTGCGGCGACGACGCCTGGATCATCTTCACCTCCGGCTCCACCGGCACCCCGAAGGGCGTCGCGGTGACCCACCGCAACGCCGCCGCGTTCGTCGACGCCGAGGCCGCCCTGTTCCTGCAGGACGACCCGCTGGGCCCGGGCGACCGGGTGCTGGCCGGGCTCTCGGTGGCCTTCGACGCCTCGTGCGAGGAGATGTGGCTGGCCTGGCGGCACGGCGCCTGCCTGGTGCCGGCCCCGCGCGCGCTGGTCCGCAGCGGCATGGATCTGGGTCCGTGGCTGGTGATGCGCGACGTGAACGTGGTGTCCACCGTCCCGACGTTGGCCGCGCTGTGGCCGGCCGAGGCCCTCGAGGCGGTCCGCCTGCTGATCTTCGGCGGCGAAGCCTGCCCGCCCGAGCTGGCCGACCGGCTCGCCACCGGCGACCGCGAAGTGTGGAACACCTACGGCCCCACCGAGGCCACGGTGGTGGCCTCGGCCGCCCAAATGCATCGCAATGAACCGGTGCGCATCGGGCTTCCGCTGATCGGCTGGGATCTGGCCGTCGTCGACGCCGCCGGCCGGCCGGTCGAGGTGGGCGAGGTGGGCGAGCTGGTGATCGGCGGCGTCGGCCTGGCCCGCTACCTCGATCCGGCCAAGGACGCCGAGAAGTACGCGCCGATGGAGACGCTCGGCTGGGAACGTGCCTACCGCAGCGGCGATCTGGTGCGCCTGGACCTGGACGGGCTGCTGTTCGTCGGCCGTGCCGACGACCAGGTCAAGATCGGCGGGCGGCGCATCGAGTTGGGCGAGATCGACAACGCGCTGCAGAATCTGCCCGGCGTGAGCGGCGGCGCCTGCGCGGTCCGCAAGAACCCGGCCGGGCACAGCCTGCTGGTGGGCTACCTGGCCTCCACCGACTCGGCGTTCGATCTGACCGCCGCTAGCGCCCGGCTGCGGGCGGAACTGCCCGCCGCGATGGTGCCGCGCCTGGTGCTGCTCGACGAACTGCCCACCCGCACCTCCGGGAAGGTGGACCGCGACAAACTGCCGTGGCCGGTGGCCGGCGCCGGGGATGCCGCCTCCGATCGCCCGGCCGAGGACCTGACGCCCACCCAGGCGTGGCTGGCCGAGCAGTGGACCGCGGTGCTGGGCATGCCGGTGCAGCACGCCGACGCCGACTTCTTCGCTGAGGGCGGCGGTTCGCTGTCGGCGGCCCAGCTGGTCAGCGCGCTGCGATCGCGGTACCCGGAGATCACCGTCGCCGCCCTGTACGACTACCCGCGTCTGGGTTCGCTGGCCGAACTGCTCGACTCGCTCGCCCCCGTCGACTCCGCGCCCGCGCGCGCGGTGGCGCCGATCCCGGCGCGCACCGGCCTGATCCAGCTGCTGGCGGCCGTCCCCCTGGCCACGCTGACCGGTTTCGCGTGGATGACCTGGCTGGGCGTGGCCAACAACGCCGGCCGGGCCGTCGCCGATGCGCTCGGCTACCGCGCGCCGTGGCTGGTGCAGGTCGACTGGTGGGTGCTGCTGGTGGCCTTCCTCATCTTCGTCACCCCGATGGGCCGGGTGCTGATCGCCGCGGCGGGCGCGCGCCTGTTGCTGCGCGGCGTCGGGCCCGGCGACTATCCGCGCGGCGGCTCGGCGCATGTGCGGCTGTGGATCGCCGAACGGCTCATGGTGGCCAGCGGCGCGCACAACATGGCCGGCGCGCCGTGGATGCCGACGCTGGCGCGCGCGCTCGGCGCGACGCTCGGCAAGGGCGTGGACCTGCACACTCTCCCGCCGGTGACCGGTCTGCTGACCGTCGGCGACGGGGCCGCGATCGAACCCGAGGTGGATCTGGCCGGGTGGTGGCTCGACGGCGACGTCCTGCACATCGGCGCCGTCGAGATCCGCGACGGCGCCACCATCGGGGCGCGGTCCACGCTGCTGCCCGGGGCCGTGGTGGGTCGCGAGGCCATCGTCGAGCCCGGTTCGACGGTCCTGCACAAGGTAAAGGCACGACAGCGCTGGGCCGGATCGCCGGCCACCAAGATCGGCAAGGCCAAGTCGAACTGGCCGGCCGCGCCGCCCGCGCCGCGCCGGTACTGGGTGCCGATCTATGCGCTGAGCGCGCTGCTGATCGCCGGGATTCCGCTGTTCGCTCTCGCCGTCGGTCTGGTGGTGACGTTCTCGTGGGCGCTGTCGGCGGACGACCTGAGCTCGGTCGCGCTGCGGGCGCTGGCGTTGAGCCCGGCGGGCACGCTCGCCGCGCTGGCCGCGTTCGCCGCGGCCACCCTGGTGGTGGTGCGCGCGGCGTCGATCGGGCTCAAACCCGGCTGGTACGCGGTGCGCAGCCGCGTCGGATGGCAGATGTGGCTCACCGAACGCGTGATGGACTCGGCCCGCACCTACCTGTTTCCGCTGTACGCCAGCCTGCTGACACCGTGGTGGTTCCGGGTGCTGGGTGCGCGGATCGGCAAGGGCACCGAGATCTCCACCGCGCTGGTGGTACCCAAGTTCACCGTGGTCGGCGACGACTCGTTCCTGGCCGACGACACCATGGTCGCCTCCTACGAGTTGGGCGGCGGCTGGATGCGGATCGGCCAGGCCCGCGTGGGCAAACGCGCCTTCCTCGGCAACTCCGGCATGGTGGCCCCGGCCCGCAAGGTCCCCAAGGGCGGCCTGGTCGCGGTGCTCTCGGCCGCCCCGGAGAAGGCCAAGTCCGGCTCCAGTTGGCTGGGCAGTCCGCCGCAGCGGCTGCGTCGTACCGCAGGCGAGGCCGACGCCTCGCGCACCTTCGCCCCGTCGGCCAAACTGCGGGTGGCCCGCTCGGTGGTCGAAACCCTGCGGCTGGGAGCGGTGTGGGTCAGCTTCGTCATCGGCGCCGGCCTGCTGCTGAGCCTGCAGGCGGTGGCCACCACCACCGACGCCGCCGTCGCCACCGCGGTGAGCGGCCTGATGCTGCTGGCCGCGGGCGTGGTGGCCGGAGTGATCGCCGCCGCCGCGAAATGGCTGGTGATCGGTCGGGTCCGCGCGGGCGAGCACCCGCTGTGGAGTTCGTTCATCTGGCGCAACGAACTCTCCGATGCCTTTGTCGAGACCGTCGCGGCCCCCTGGTTCGCCAACGCGGCCACCGGCACCCCGGTGCTGAACTGGTGGCTGCGGGCGATGGGCGCCACGATCGGTCGCGGCGTCTGGTGCGAGTCGTACTGGCTGCCCGAGGCCGACCTGGTGGAGCTGGGCGACGGCGCCAACGTGCAGCGCGGCTGCGTGGTGCAGACGCACCTGTTCCACGACCGCGTCATGGCCATCGACACGGTGCGCCTGGCGCCCGGCGCCACCCTCGGTCCGCACTGCGTCGCACTGCCGGCCGCGCAGCTCGGCGACGCGGCCACCGTGGGCCCGGGATCGCTGGTGATGCGCGGCGATCACGTGCCCGATTACTCCCGCTGGCAGGGCAATCCGATCGCGCCGTGGCCGCGCTGATCGGTTCCCCGCCGACCCCAACGGAAAGCGCGGCCGCACCGGTAGGGTGAGGTTTCGCGAGCGAACAGACGGAGGACTGCGTGCCCAACAAGGCCGACAGAAGTGCGACGCACAGCCCCACCCTCAGCGGCACCTCGCACGAGCTCGACCCGTACATGCCCGACCACGGCAACCTGGGCTACCGGATCTCCCGGTACGACCTGCGTCTGCACTACCGGGTCGCGCCGAACCGGCTGCGCGGGACGGCCACCATCACCGCGACGTCGTACCAGCAGTTGCAACGGTTCACCCTGGACCTGGCCGGTCACTTGTCGGTGCAGCGCGTGTCGGTGAACAACAAGGCCGCGCGCTACTCGCACCGCTCGGGCAAGCTGTCGATCGTGCCGGCCACCCCGATCCTGCCGGGCGGCGCGATGACCGTCGTCATCGCCTACGGCGGTACGCCCAAGCCGATTCGCGGCCTGTGGGGCGAGGTGGGCTGGGACGAGCTGGACAACGGGTCGCTGTGCGCCAGCCAGCCCAACGGCGCGCCGTCGTGGTTCCCGTGCGACGACCATCCCGAGGCCAAGGCGCCGTTCCAGATCAGCATCACCACCGACAGCCCGTACTACGCCCTGGCCAACGGCACCCTGATCGAGAAGAAGCGCGGGGCAGGCACCACCACCTGGGTGTACGAGCAGGTGGAGCCGATGGCCACCTACCTGGCGTCCATTCAGATCGGCCAGTACGAGCACCGCTCCCTGGCCACCTCGCCGGTCCCGATCTACGCGCTGGCCCCGCGTCGTCTGTCCCTTGACTTCGACGAGAGCTTCCGCCACCAGGTCGCGATGATGGACGTGTTCACCGAGCTGTACGGGCCCTACCCGTTCGCGCATTACACCGCGGTGGTGGTCGACGACGACCTGGAGATTCCGCTGGAAGCGCAGGGCTTCTCTACCTTCGGCGCCAACCACTGCGACGGCACCCTGACCAGCGAGCGCCTGATCGCCCACGAGTTGGCACACCAGTGGTTCGGCAACTCGGTGACGGTGGCGCGCTGGCGCGACATCTGGCTCAACGAGGGTTTCGCCTGCTATTCGGAGTGGCTGTGGAGCCAGCGCAGCGGCGGCCGGTCGGCCGGCGAGTGGGCCCGGCACTACTACGCCAAGCTCGAAGCGAACCCGGTGAAGGTGCCGCTGGCCGATCCCGGCCCCAAGGACATGTTCGACGACTGGGTGTACAAACGCGGCGCCGTGACCCTGCACGCGCTGCGCCTGCGGCTGGGCGACGGCGCGTTCTTCGCCCTGCTGCAACGCTGGACCGACAAGTACCGCTATCGGTGTGTCACCACCGAGGATTTCATCGCACTGGCCGGGACCTACACCGACGAATCGCTGCACGACTTCTGGCGGGACTGGCTGTTCCTGCCGGAACTGCCGCCCTTCCCCGGGCAGCGCTGAGCCCGGCCGATCAGCTCTCGGTACCGAACGCCGGCAGCAGCCCGGCGTCGACGGCCGCGCGCAACGACGGCGCCTGCCGGTCCTTCTCCGAGAGCCGGAACTCCAGCGGGGCGCCGTCCCGGCCCACCGACGGCCAGCGGATGCCCACCTCGTCGTCGAGCGGATCGATGCCGTGCTCGGCGCCCGGGTTGTAGCCGGTGGAGCACAGGTAGGTGACCGTCGAGCCGTCCTGCAGGGAGCAGAAGGCGTGCCCCAGCCCTTCGGCCAGGTAGACCGCCCTGCGGTCGCTGTCGTCGAGCAGCACCGCGTCGTAGCCGCCGAAGGTGGGCGAGCCCACCCGCAGGTCCACGACCACGTCGAGCACCGCACCGTAGACGCAGGTCACGTACTTGGCCTGACCGGGCGGCACATCGGCGAAGTGCACCCCGCGGATCACCCCCGCCGCCGAGACCGACGTGTTGACCTGCGCGAGCGTGAACTCCCCGCCGATCGCCTCGGCCACCTGCGGCGCGGTGAACGACTCCAGGAACAGGCCCCGGTCGTCCGCGTGCTGGACCGGGGTGAATTCCCACGCACCGGCGATGGACAGTTCACGTACTCGCATGTCTACCCAGATCTCTTCCGTCGTCGCCGTCAGGCGTTGTGCGGGTCGCGACCGCGCGCCAGCATGTCCAGCAGGTAGGTGCCGTAGCCGGACTTGGTCAGTTCGGCCGCGCGGGCGGCCAGGTCGTCGTCGGACAGATAGCCCAGCCGCCAGCCGATCTCCTCGGGCACACCGATCTTGAGGCCCTGCCGCTGTTCCACGGTGCGGACGAAGTTGCCCGCGTCCAGCAGCGAATCGAAGGTGCCGGTGTCGAGCCAGGCCGTCCCGCGCGGCAGCACCGTCACGTGCAGTCGTCCGGCGCGCAGATACTCGGCGTTGACGTCGGTGATCTCATACTCCCCGCGCTCCGACGGCCGCAGGTTCCGCGCGATCTCCACCACGTCGTTGGAGTAGAAGTACAGACCGGGCACCGAATAGTTCGACTTGGGCCGCTCCGGCTTCTCCACCAGGGACAGCACGCGACCCGCGTCGTCGAACTCCACCACGCCGTAGGCCGACGGATCGGCCACCCGGTAGGCGAAGATCGCGCCGCCGTCGACGTTCTCGAAGCCCTGCAGCTGGCTGCCCAGGCCCGGGCCGTAAAAGATGTTGTCGCCCAGCACCAGCGCCACCGATTCGTCGCCGATGTGCTCGGCGCCGATGACGAAGGCCTGCGCCAGGCCGTTCGGCTCGGGCTGGGTGGCGTACGAGAGCCGGATCCCGAACCGCGAACCGTCGCCGAGGAGGTGCTCGAAGGCGGGCCGGTCGTGCGGTGTGGCGATCACCAGGATGTCGCGGATCCCGGCGAGCATCAGGGTGGAGAGCGGGTAGTAGATCATCGGCTTGTCGTAGACCGGAACCAACTGCTTGCTCACCCCCTGGGTGATCGGATGCAGCCGGGTGCCCGCGCCGCCCGCCAGGATGATTCCGCGCATGGGACAACCCTATCGGTAGAGTCGTGAGCCGAACGCCACTGTCAGGGAGGAGCGTCGATGCGAGTACTGGTGACCGGCGGGGCCGGCTTCATCGGAGCCAACTTCGTCCTCCGGACCCTGGCCGAGCGGCCCGACGTCGAGATCACCGTGCTCGACAAGTTCACCTACGCCGCCAACCCCGCCACGCTGGCGTCGGTGGCCGAGGCGATCACCGTGGTGCGCGGCGACATCGCCGACGCGACCGTGGTCGATCCGCTGGTGGCCGACGCCGACCTGGTGGTGAACTTCGCCGCCGAATCGCACAACGACCGGTCGCTGGCCGACCCGTCGTCGTTCGTGCAGACCAATCTGGTCGGCACCTTCACGCTGCTGGAGTCGGTGCGCAGGCACGGGGTGCGGCTGCACCACGTCAGCACCGACGAGGTGTACGGCGACCTGGATCTGGACGACCCGGCGCGCTTCACCGAGAGCACCGCCTACAACCCGTCGAGTCCGTACAGCTCCACCAAGGCCGGCAGCGACCTGCTGGTACGCGCCTGGGTGCGGTCGTTCGGGGTGGCCGCGACCCTGTCGAACTGCTCCAACAATTACGGCCCGTACCAGCACGTGGAGAAGCTGATCCCGCGACAGATCACCAACGTGCTCAGCGGGATCCGACCCAAGGTGTACGGCGACGGCGCCAATGTGCGCGACTGGATTCACGTCGACGATCACAACGACGCGGTGTGGACCGTCATCGAGCGCGGTGAGCTCGGTGAGACCTACCTGATCGGCGCCGACGGCGAGGTGGACAACCGCACCGTCGTCGAGTCGATCCTGGAGTTGATGGGCCGACCCGCCGACGCCTTCGACTTCGTCACCGACCGCCCCGGGCACGACCGGCGGTACGCCATCGACGCCACCCGCTTGCGCACCGAGCTGGGCTGGACGCCGCGGTTCACCGACTTCCGGTCCGGCCTGGCTGACACCATCGACTGGTACACCGCCCACCGCGCCTGGTGGGAGCCGGCCAAGGCCGGCGTGGAAGCCACCTACGCCGCCACCCAGCGGACACTCTGAGGGGAGACGTCATGCGCGTTCTGGTCACCGGCGGTGCTGGCTACATCGGCTCGCACACCGTGCTGCAACTACTGGCCGCCGGACACGAGGCGGTGATCGCCGACGACTTCAGCAACGCCAAGCCGTCGGTCGTCGGCCGATTGGAAGAGCTTGCCGGACAAGCGATTCCGACGCACCGGGTGGATCTGACCGACCGGGCGGCCACGGCCGCGCTGTTCGACGCCGAGCCGGTCGACTCGGTGATCCACTTCGCCGGGTTCAAGGCGGTCGGCGAGTCGGTGGCGCAGCCGCTGAGCTACTACGAGAACAACCTGGACAGCACCTACTCGGTACTGCGGGCGATGGGCAGCCACGGCGTGCACCGGTTCGTGTTCTCATCGTCGGCCACCGTCTACGGCGACAATCCGATCCGCGAACGCACCGAGGACATGCCGACCACCGCCACCAACCCGTACGGCTGGACCAAGGTGATGATCGAGCAGACCCTGCGCGATCTGGCGGCGTCGGACCCGAGCTGGCGGATCGCGGTGCTGCGCTACTTCAATCCGGTGGGTGCCCACCCCAGCGGCCGGATCGGCGAGGACCCCAGCGGCTTCCCCAACAACCTGATGCCGTTCGTCGCGCAGGTGGCAGTCGGCCGCCGGGAGCGGTTGTCGGTCTTCGGCGACGACTACGACACCCCGGACGGCACCGGCGTCCGCGACTACATCCACGTCGAGGACCTGGCCGCCGGGCACGTCGCGGCCCTGGACCGGCTCGCGCAGATCGACGACGGATGGTCGGCCTGGAATCTCGGTTCCGGACAAGGGGTTTCGGTGCTGGAGCTGGTGGACGCGTTCGCGCGCGCCAGCGGCCGGGAGATCCCCTACGAGGTCGCGCCGCGGCGCCCCGGCGATGCGCCCGCCTACTGGGCCGATCCGCGCAAGGCCAACGCCGAGCTGAACTGGCGCACCACCAAGACCCTCGACGACATGTGCGCCGACTCGTGGCGCTGGCAGTCGGCCAACCCGCAGGGCTACCCGGACTGATCCAGCAGCACGTCCTCTTCGCGATGGCGGCGGGTCGCGGCGGCCGCGGGACCGCGCCGTGCGCCGGCCAGCATCACCGCCAATGACACCAGCGCCATCACCGCGCCGAAGATCAGCATCGCGGGGTAACCCACGTCGTAGCGTTCGGCGACGGCGGCCATGATCGCCGGGCTGGCGAAGCCCAGGTAGGTGAGGCCGTAGTACAGGGCGGTGAGGCCGGCCAGGTCGTCGGGCCCGGCGATGCGCTGCACCTGCAGCAGGCCGGCGATGAGCGACATGCCGTAGCCGGCGCCGAGCACCGCCGCCGCGAGCAGGGCGAGCCCGATGGTGAGGGCGTCGGCGGCGACCGCGGCCAGCAGCATGCCGACGGAGGTCGCCACCATCGCCACCACTAGGGCGCGCGGGGAGCCGGGCCGATCGATCTTGCGACCCAGGGTCTGCACGAAGAAGCCCGCGGTGAGGCCCACCAGGCAGCAGACGCCCGCGAAGACGATCGCCCAGCCGCTGGTCAGCGGGGCGAGCAGCGCGGGCAGCACCGCGTAGGCGACGGCGCAGGCGCCGAACACCCACGGCGCCGTGGGCGCCACCTGCAGCCAGAACTCGCGGCGCCGCGCCGACGGGATCGTGAGGTCGCGCAGGAGCGAACCGTCCCGGGAGCCGATGCGCGTCTCCGGGACGGCCAGCAGCAGGACGAAGGCGACCGCGGCGAGGCCGATGTTCACCAGGTAGGCCAGCTGGTTGGGCCACGGCGCCCACTGGGCCAGCACCGCCGCCACCCCGGCGCCGAGGCCGAAGCCCGCGGTGAGGCTGAGCGCGGCGCGGCGGGCCCCGGCGGTGACGCTCGCGCCGTCGCGGTCGGACAGTTCCTTGATCCAACTGCCGCCGACCGCCATGGCCAGGCCGAGTGCGACCCCGCTGCACACTCGACCCAGCGCCAGCAGGGGCGCCGACTGCGCGCCCAGCGCGAGCAGCCCCGAGCCGAGCGCCGCGATGAGCGGCGACGGCAGCATGAGCGGGCGACGACCGAAGCGGTCCGAGAGCGGCCCGCCGATGAGCAGGGCCGGCACGATCCCCAGCACGTAGGTGAACAGCAGGACGTCGACCACCACCTCCGACATGTGGGCGTCGGCGCGGTACATCACCAGCAGCGGCGTGAACTGGTTGCCACCCCACGCCGCGGCGAAGACCGCCAGGGCCACCGCGCCCCAGCCGATGCGCGTACGGGCGGTCGTGGTCATCGGGTCACGTCCCGGACGTCGTGCACGCCGGACAGGTGGGCCTGCAGCAGTGCGTCGAAGCGGTCGGCGTCGCCGTCGGCGATGGCCTCGGCGAGTGCGGCGTGGTCGTCGCGGATCCGCGCGGACACCGCCGGGTCGCGGTGCACGCTGGCCGCCGTCATGCGGCGGCGGCGCTCGCCGAGCGAGGTGTAGAAGTCTTCGAGCAGACTGTTGCGCCCGGCGTCGACGATCAGCTGGTGGAAGTCGTTGTCCAGTCGGGTGAACTCGTCACCGGCCGCGGCGCGGTGGGCGTCGAGGTTGGCCTGCAGCTGCTCCACCAGCGCAGCGACGGATTCGGGGCGCTCGACGATGCGGCGCACCGCATGGCATTCCACCAGCAGCCGCGCCTCCAGCACCTCGCGCGATTCGCGCTCGCCCACGGGCACGATCAGCGCCCCGCGCTTGGGGTACAGCCGCATCCAGCCCTCGGCCGACAGCCGCAGAAAGGCCTCGCGTACCGGCGTGCGACTGACCTCGCATCGCTCGGCGATCTCCCCCTCGCTGATCAGCTCTCCACCGGGAAGTTCGCAGCTCAGGATGAGTTCCTTGACCTCGTCGTACACCCGATCCGCTGCTGAATACGTCTTAGACACAAGATGTACTGTAGATCAGGAGCCCCCGTTTTGCTCACCGGGCCCACGACTCGGTACCATCGATCCCGCACCCGACCCGTCGGGCGCACGCCGCCTTAGCTCAGTCGGTAGAGCGATTCACTCGTAATGAATAGGTCAGGAGTTCAATTCTCCTAGGCGGCTCCAGTACGTCCATCGCGCCACCCGCATCCGCGTGGCGCGCGCCTCCCCGGCACCCCTCCCCCGCACCGCCCCCGCACCCGAATCCGCGTGTCGCGACCCGTCCTTCGTGCCGCCTTGCTGCAGCGCGGGCGACGTAAGGCACGAGTCGCGACATGCGCCGCCGGATGCGGGCACCGATACAATCGGGGCGCCTGCCACCATCCCGCCGACGTGAGGAATTCATCGATGCCGGCCCAGCCGACCGCACCCAAGAAGCCGCGGATCGAAAGGCTCACCCTCGGCGGACTCGACGACGGCGACCCCGCCGACCTGCAGGCTTTCGCGCACGTCGAGCACTGCCGCTTCGCCGACGTCGAGCTGGCCGACGTCGACCTGTCCGGCATCACGCTGGCCGACTGCGAGCTGACCACGGTCACCGTCGACGACGTGGAACTGGGCGGCGGCAAGATCTTCGACACCGCCATCGCCAACCTGCTGGCGCCGCGCTGGTCCATGGCGCGCGGATCGCTGCGCAACGTGCACATCAGCGGCAGCCGCATCGGCGCGCTGGACCTGTTCGAGGCCACGATCCGCTCGGTGGCGATGACCGACTGCAAGCTCAGCCTGGTGAACTTCCGCGGCAGCGACGTGCGCGACGTGCGCTTCCGCGACTGCCAGATCGACGAACTCGACCTCACCGAGGCGAAGCTCACCCGCGCGTCGTTCGACAACTGCCGCATCGGCACCCTGCAACTGCAGAACGCCACCCTCACCGACGTCGACCTGCGCGCGGCCCACATCGACAACCTGCGCCACCTCGACGGCCTGCGCGGCGCCGCGTTCACCGCCGAACAGGTGGTGCTGTTCGCCGACCACTTCGCCGCCCACCTGGGGATCGTCGTCGCCTGACCCCACCCCCTTGACGCGCTATCCGAACATGTGTTCGCATTGAGACATGCGATGGTCCGTGCAGAGCGCGAACACCGACGACGGCGGGCTGCCCGGCCTCGAGCGCGCCGGCCTGGTCCGCACCGTCGAGACGCCCGACTTCGCGGGCATCACCTTCCACGAGGTCCTCGCACGCACCGCGTTGAACAAGCTGCCCGAGGGCGGCCCCATGCCGTTCCGCTATACGGTCAACACGATGCGCGGGTGCAGCCACGCCTGCCGCTACTGCTTCGCCCGCCCCACCCACGAATACCTCGACCTCAACGCGGGCCTGGACTTCGATTCGCAGCTGGTGGTCAAGCTCAACGTCGCCGCCGTGCTGCGCAAGGAATTGCGCCGGCGGTCCTGGCAGCGGGAGACGGTCGCCCTCGGCACCAACACCGATCCGTACCAGCGGGCCGAGGGTCGCTACCGCCTGATGCCCGGTGTGATCACCGCCCTCGCCGAATCCGGCACACCGCTGTCGATCCTCACCAAGGGCACCCTGCTGCGCCGCGACATCCCACTGTTGCGCACCGCCCGCGGCGCGGTGGACATCGACGTCGGCGTCTCGTTGGCCATGCTCGACGACGACCTGCGCAAACAACTCGACCCCGGCGCCCCGTCCCCGCGGGCCCGCCTGGACCTGATCGCCGCCCTCGCCGAGGCGGGTTTCCGCCCGCACGTGATGGTCGCGCCGGTGATCCCGTACCTGACCGATGACACCGGCGCCCTCGACGCGCTGCTGGGCGCGTTGGCCGACGCCGGCGCCGACCGGATCACCGCGTTCCCGTTGCACCTGCGCGGCGCCACCGCCGGAATCTTCATGGAATGGCTCGGCGAACAGCACCCGGCACTGGTGCGCCGCTACCGCGCGCTGTACAGCCGAGGCGGCTACGTCCGGCCCGAATACTCCGCCCGGCTCCGCGAGAAGATGGCCCCGCTCGTGGCCCGTCACGGGCTGGGCCGCACCGAACCGGCACCCGTCGCACCGACCCCCGCGGTGATCTCCGTCCCAGCCCGTCCGGAACCGGCGCTCACCCTCTTCTGAGCACGCGGAGATCGGGCATCATGGAGGTCATGGATCTGCGCATCTTCACCGAACCCCAGCAGGGCGCCACCTACGACGACCTGCTCGCCGTCGCCCGTGCCACCGAGGATCTCGGCTTCGACGCCTTCTTCCGCTCCGACCACTACGTCGCGATGAACTCCGCGGGCCTGCCGGGCCCGACCGACGCCTGGCTGACGCTGGCCGCGCTCGCCGTGCAGACCGATCGGATCCGTCTCGGCACCCTGGTCACCTCCGCCACGTTCCGCCATCCGGGTCAGCTCGCCATCCAGGTGGCGCAGGTGGACCAGATGAGCCGCGGCCGCGTGGAACTGGGCCTCGGCGCCGGTTGGTTCGCCGAGGAACACGCCGCCTACGGCATCCCGTTCCCCAGCCTCGGCGAGCGCTTCGACAAGCTCGAAGAGAACTTCGCCATCATCACCGGGATGTGGGACACCGCCGAGGGCGAGACCTTCGACTACGCGGGCAAGCACTTCACCATCGAGAACTCCCCCGCCCTGCCCAAGCCCACCCAGCGACCGCGGCCGCCGCTGATCGTCGGCGGCACCGGCCCCACCCGCACCCCCGCGCTGGCCGCCGCCTACGCCAGCGAGTTCAACGTGCCGTTCGTCAGCGAGGCCACCGCCGCGCAGATGTACGAGCGCGTCGGCGACGCCTGCGAGGCGGCCGGCCGCGCCCGGACCGACGTGGTGTACTCCGCGGCCCTGGTGCTGTGCGTGGGCCGCACCGAGGACGAGTTCGTGCGCCGGGCCGCCGCCATCGGCCGCGAACCGGCTGAACTGCGCGAGAACGGCGTCGCCGGCACCGTCGAGGAAGCGATCGCGAAGATCGAGTCCTTCCGCGCCGTCGGCGCCCGCCGGATCTACCTGCAGGTGCTGGATCTGTCCGATCTGGACCATCTGGAACTGGTCGCCGCCGCGATCGCGCCGCACCTGCGCTGACTCCCTATAGTCGAAGGCAACCACCGGCGACGACGCCGGTCGACGTCCAGGAGGGGCGATGTCCGACTTCACCGACAAGCTGAAGGAGAAGGCCGAGGCCATCTCCGCGGCGATCGACAACGAACTCACCGTGCTGGAGGGCGCCGGCGGCGACGATCCGCTGGCCGACCACGACGACGAAGACGCAGAGCAGGACGCCTGAGCGTCCCCGCTCAGGCGGTGCGGGTGCGCCGGGCGAGCTGCTCGCTCAGGCGCACCATCAGTGCGTCGACCGCGAAGCGCGGTTTGACGTTCTTGCCGAGGGCGTCGCGGCATTCCAGAACCGCCTCGATGCAGCCGAGGAGTCGGTCCGGCGCGGCATAGGTGGCCATCGGGCCGGCGAGCGCCTCGGTCTTGTCCGGGTGCATCATCGCCACCGAGGCGCCCATCGACATCGCCAGCGCGTCGCGGAACAGCGCGGCCAGGTCCACCAACGCGCGGTCGAGCGTGTCCCGCATGATCCGCGTGTGCCGCGCCTTCTGGCGCCGCTCCAGTTCCTTGATCACCCCGGCGCTGCCGCGCGGCGGACGCGCGGTGCCCTTCCCGGTGCCGCCGGCACCGAGCGCGGTCATCAGCTCCTGCAGCTCCGGTTCGTTGAGTTCGGCGGCGATCTCGTCGGCCACCTTCTTGGCCGAGTTCACCAGCGCCTCCCCCGCGGCATACATCTCGCCCTCGCGGACCGCAGCACGGGCCAACGACAGCGCCTGCTCGCGCTGAGCACGGGAGTGTTCGTCCGTGGCCAGGCGCCGGGCCCGGCCGACGTGGCCGCCGGCGACGCTCGCCGCCCACTGCGCCCGGTCGGCGTCGATCCCGTCACGGACGATCAGCACCTGGGCGATCGCCTCCACCGGCGGCGCGATCAACGTCACGTGCCGACACCGCGAACGCAGGGTCACCGCGATGTCCTCCGGCGCCACCGACGGCGCGCACAGCAGGAAGATGGTGCGGTCCGGCGGCTCTTCCACCGCTTTCAGCAGCGCGTTGGCGCCCTGCTCGGTGAGCCGGTCGGCGTCCTCGACGACGACGATCTGCCAACGGCCGGTGGTCGGACGCCGGGCCGCGAGCTGCACGATCTCGCGGATCTGCTTCACCGAGATGGTCAAGCCCTCGGGCGCGATATGCCGCACGTCGCCGTGCGTTCCCGCCATCACCGTGACGCAGGCGCGGCATTGGCCGCAGCCCACCGTCGCCGGGTCCTGGCATTGCAGCGCCGCGGCGAAGCTGGTGGCCGCCACCGACCGCCCGCTGCCGGGCGGACCGGTGAACAGCCAGGCGTGCGTCATGGCGGCATCGGACTCCGGGGCGACCTGGTCGCCGAACATCGAGACCGCGCCCGCGGCGGCGTGCTCGAGCTCGGCCGCCACCGATCGCGCCGACTCCGCCGCCGCCACCAAAGCGCCGGCCAACTCCTCTTGTCCGATCAAGCCGTCAAAGACATTGGTCACATCGTCCAGAGTAAGTGCCAGTTCGGACGGGCCCGCCCTCGGGAATCTGTTTAACTATTGCAAGCACCCCGGTAGCGTATGTTCCGTGGTCAAGCATCGGTCTCGGTGGACGAAGGCAGTGCACACTCTGCGCTGGCTGTCACACACCCCGTGGCCGATCCTGGCGCTGGACATGTTGCGCGCCAACCTCATCGGCGCCCTGTTCACCTTCGCGTTCCTGCGCTTCGGCCTGCCCGGCCCGGACACCGTCAGCCTCAGCGAGATCGACGCCCAGAACCAGCTCTACTTCGTCGTCTACCTCGTGGTGGCCATCATCGCTGCGGGGCTGGCCTCGATCCGACTCACCCTGCCGGTCCTGATCTGGCACCGCCGTCGTTCCCGGCTCGACGACGAGGCCGCCCGCCGCCGCGCGCTGAAACTGCCCACGCTGCTCACCTACGTGAACATCGGCCTGTGGTTGGTCGGCGGCATTCTGCTGTCGCTGCTGAACCTGCGCGAGTCCGGCAAGGACGCGATTCTGGTGGCGCTGGCGAGCATGGTGGGTGTGCTGGTCACCGCTGTTCTCAGTTTCATGCAGGCCGAAAAGGTGCTGCGGCCGATCACCATCGCCGCCATGGCCAACGATCCCGAATCGGCCAAGGCCCCCGGCATCAACACGCGCATCGGCGTGTTCTGGGCCATCACCGTGGCCCTGCCCATGCTCGTCATGATCGCGATGATCCTGCTGCAGCGCTACGGGGTGATCGACGCCAGCGCCGAAGAACTGCAGCGGCCGATCGTGTGGATGGCCCTCGCGTCGCTGATGTTCGGGGCCCTGGCGATTCTGCGATTGGTCCGGTCCATCACCGACCCGATCAAGCAGATGCGTCTGGCGCTCAGCCAGATCCGCTCGGGCAATCTGAACGTCGCCCTGAAGATCTACGACGGCAACGACCTGGGCCTGCTGCAGGCCGGCTTCAACGAGATGGTCGACGACCTGCGCGAACGCCAGGAGCTGCGGGACCTGTTCGGCCGCTACGTCGGCGAGGACGTCGCCCGCCGCGCCATCGAGAGCGGCACCGAACTCGGCGGCGAGGAACGCTACGTCGGAGTGCTGTTCGTCGACATCGTCGGTTCCACGCGCCTGGCGGTGAACCGTCCGCCGCGCGAGGTGGTCAAGCTGCTCAACGACTTCTTCGAGGTGGTCGTCGAGGTGGTGGGCCATCACGGGGGCTTCGTCAACAAGTTCCAGGGCGATGCCGCGCTCGCGATCTTCGGTGCGCCCCTGGATCAGCCCGACTTCGCCGGTGCCGCGTTGGCGGCAGGCCGAGAGCTGCGGGTGGAGCTCTCGCGGCGTCTCGGCGACGTCGACATGGGTATCGGGGTGTCCGCGGGCAAGGCCGTCGCCGGCCACATCGGCTCCGAGCAGCGCCTGGAGTACACGGTGATCGGCGACCCAGTGAACGAGGCGGCCCGGCTCACCGAACTGGCCAAGGACGAACCGACGCGGGTGCTGGGTTCGGCACGCGCGGTGTTCCTGGCCAGCGACGACGAGGCCCGGCACTGGCAGATCGGCGAGGGCGTGGAGCTGCGCGGACGCGGCATCGAAACCCTGCTCGCCCGGCCAAACCTCATCGAGATCGCCCCCGACGTGCTGCCGGACTGACCCCGTCCCTACCCGGACGTATAGCGACCGTCCTCGCTGTATTCGGCATACACGATCACATACGTCCAGGTACGGACACCCACGTCGTAGTCCGGGATCTGTGGACCCCGTCAGGGTTGTCCACACCTTGCCGCTCCGCCCGGCGCGCGTCCCCTCGCACGCCCAGGGTGACGGCATGGATCCGAACACGCTGCTCACAAGAAATCACGGCGTCGCGAGTTGGGCCGCACTGCAGAAGGCCGGCGTGTCGCGCACCGATCTGCGCCAGGCGCTCCACACCGGCGCACTCACGAAACTGCGGCGGGGATGGTATGCGTCAGATCGGGCCCACCCCGCGGTCGCCGCGTCGGTGCGAGCGGGAGGAGTGTGCAGCTGCGTCTCCGCACTGCGCCTCCATGGAGTGTGGATCCCCGAGGGATACGGCATGGCCCACATGCGGGCGCGATCGGCCGCCCACAACCAGCGACTCCCCGGACTCTGCCACCGCCACGGACGCCCGCTCCGCGAGGACGGTGCGGTCGACGACGTGCCCACTGCCTTCGCCCACGCCGTGCGATGTCTCGACGCCGAAGGGATCGTGGTGGTCTGCGACTCGCTGATGAACCTCGGTCTGATGTCCCGCGACGAGATCGAGGTCGCCCTGCGGAGCAGTCCGCGCAAGACTCAGGCACTCCTAGACAAGTGCGCCCGCTCCGAGGCCGGCACCGAGACGATGGCGCGGCTCCGACTTCGCCGCCATCACCTGTCGATTCAGACGCAGGTGCAGATCCCCGACGTCGGTCGCGTCGATCTGCTGGTGGGGCGGAGATTGATCATCGAGATCGACGGCCAGGAGTATCACCACACCCCCGAGCAGTTCTACACCGACCGCGCCCGCGACCTCGCTGCTTTCCGACTCGGCTACCTTCCGGTGCGTCTGGGCTATCGGCAGGTGGCGGTGCCCGAAGAATGGACGATCAGTGAGGAGGCGATCCTCGCCATCGTCCGGCGCGGGGAACACCTGGCCGCGCTGCCGAACGCAGACCTGCGGTCTAACCCAGCATTGTCCCTACCGTGACGTATAGCGCGGCGGAACGCCTCTAGCTCGAGGCTGCACCGTATACGTCCAGGTAGGGACAACCAATCCTCAGTCCGCCGTCGTCTTCTTAACGGCAGTGGTCTTGGCCGCAGTGGTCTTCGCCGCGGTCTTCTTGGCGCCAGTGGTCTTGGCGGCAGTCTTCTTGGCCGCAGTCTTCTTGGCCGCAGTCTTCTTCGCCGCAGTCTTCTTCGCCGCAGTCTTCTTCGCGGGGGCCTTCTTCGTCGTCTTCTTGGCGGCCTTCTTGGCCGGTCCGCGGGCGCGACGCTCGGCCAGCAACTCCATCGCCCGGTCGGGGGTGATGGTGGCCACCTCATCGCCCTTGCGCAGGCTGGCGTTGGTCTCGCCGTCGGTCACGTACGGGCCGAAGCGGCCGTCCTTGATCACCATCGGCTGACCGCTGGCCGAGTCCTCGCCCAGCTCCCGCAGCGGGGGTGCCGCCGCCGCACGACCGCGCCGCTTGGGCTCGGCGTACAGCTTCAACGCCTCCTCCAAGGTGACGGTGAACATCTGTTCCTCGTTGGCCAACGACCGCGAGTCGGTGCCCTTCTTCAGATACGGGCCGTACCGGCCGTTCTGCGCGGTGATCTCCTCGCCGCTCTCCGGATCCGCACCCACCACTCGCGGCAGCGACAGCAGCTTGAGCGCATCCTCGAGCGTGACGGTGGCGATGTCCATGGTGCGCAGCAGCGAACCGGTGCGCGGCTTGGGACCGGCCTTCTTCGCGGCCGTCTTCTTCGCGGCAGTCTTCTTGGCAGCGGCCTTCTTGGCCGGCGCCTTGGTCGCGACGGACCCGGCGGCGACGTCGTCGAGCGCGACGACCTCCTCGGACGATCCGCCCGCTCCGCTCGGCACGGCCTCGCCGCCGCCGGGCGGCGTGGGTCCGGGCGCGATGGTCACCGCGGCACCGGCGTCGCCGTCCTCGTCGTCCTCGGGCGGCAGGATTTCGGTCACATAGGGACCGAAGCGGCCCTCCTTGGCGACGATCTGGTTGCCGCTCACCGGGTCCACGCCCAGCACGCGGCCCTCCTGCGGCGTGGAGAACAGCTTCTCGGCCACCTCCAGCGTCAGCTCGTCCGGCGTCATGTCCGCCGGGAGGTTCGCGCGCTGCAGGTCCGGTTCGGCGTCGGGGGCGGCCACGTTGCGTTCCAGGTACGGCCCGTAGCGGCCGACACGGACGAACACCGGGCGACCCTCGGCGTCGTCGAGGACACGGATCGAGTTCACCTCGCGGGCGTCGATGCCCTCCAGGTTCACGCCGACCAGCTTCTTCAGGCCGCCGTGCCGGGCGATCGCATGCGCGGCCGCGTCGTCGTCGAGGTGGCCGTCGTCGCCGAAGTAGAACTCACTGAGCCAGCGGGTGCGGTCGGCGTCGCCGCTGGCGATCTGGTCCAGGTCGTCTTCCAGGGACGCGGTGAAGTCGTAGTCCACCAGGCTGTTGAAGTAGCCCTCCAGCAGCCCGATCACCGCGAACGCGATCCACGACGGCACCAGGGCGTTGCCCTTCTTCAGCACGTATCCGCGGTCCTGAATGGTGCCGATGATCGACGCATAGGTCGACGGCCGGCCGATGCCGAGCTCTTCGAGCATCTTGACCAGCGAGGCTTCGGTGTAGCGCGCCGGCGGGTTGGTGGCGTGCCCGTCCGGGTTCAGCTCCGAGGCGGTCAGCTGCTGGCCTTCGCGCAGGTTCGGCAACCGGTTCTCGGCGTCGTCGGCCTTGGCGTCGCCGGCGGTCTCCTCGACGCTCTCGACGTACGCCGACAGGAAGCCGGGGAAGGTGATGGTCCGGCCCGACGAGGCGAAGACCACCCGCTCGCCGGTGGCGGCGGTGCCGCTGATCCGGAGGGTCATGGTGGTGCCCTTGGCGTCGGCCATCTGCGAGGCGACGGTGCGCTGCCAGATCAGCTCGTACAGGCGGAACTCGTCGGCGTTGAGCGCCGAGGCCAGCTGCCCCGGCGTCTGGAAGGTCTCGCCGGCGGGACGGATCGCCTCGTGCGCCTCCTGCGCGTTCTTCACCTTGCGGTTGTACTGGCGCGGCGAGGGGCTCACGTACTCGGCGCCGTACAGCTCCCGCGCCTGGGTGCGGGCGGCGTTGATGGCCGACTCGCTCAGCGTGGTCGAATCGGTACGCATGTAGGTGATGTAGCCGTTCTCGTACAGCCGCTGCGCGGTGCGCATGGTGCGGTCCGACGAGAAACGCAGCTTGCGGCCGGCATCCTGCTGCAGAGTGGAGGTCATGAACGGCGCGTACGGGCGACGGGTGTAGGGCTTCTCCTCCACCGAGCTGACGGTGAGCTGCGCGTTCTGCAGTCCTGCGGCCAACGCCGTGGCGCGCGCCTGGTCCAGGACCACCACGCCGTCGTCCTTGCGGAGGCGGCCGTCCGGACCGAAGTCGCGGCCGGTGGCCACGCGGGCGTCGTTCACCGAGAGCAGCTTGGAGCCGAACGACCGCGGCGACGCCTCGGCGCCGGCATCCATGGTGGCGGCGATGTCCCAGTACTCGGCGGAGACGAAGGCCATCCGCTCGCGTTCCCGGTCGACGATGATGCGGGTGGCCACCGACTGCACGCGGCCCGCGGACAGCTTCGGCATCACCTTCTTCCACAACACCGGCGAGACCTCGTAGCCGTAGAGGCGGTCGAGGATGCGGCGGGTCTCCTGCGCGTCGACCAGATCGATGTCCAGGTCGCGCGGGTTCTCCGCGGCCGCCCGGATCGCCGACTCGGTGATCTCGTGGAACACCATCCGCTTGACCGGCACCTTGGGCTTGAGCGTCTCCAGCAGGTGCCACGCGATGGCTTCACCCTCGCGGTCACCGTCCGTCGCGAGGTAGAGCTCGTCGACGTCGCGCAGCAACGCCTTGAGCTCGGTGACGGTGGACTTCTTATCTGCGGAGACCACGTACAGCGGCTCGAAGCCCTCGTCGACGTTCACGCCCAGGCGCGCCCACGGCTGGCCCTTGTACTTGGCGGGCACATCGGCGGCACCGCGCGGCAGGTCACGGATGTGCCCGCGCGAGGATTCCACGACGTAGTTGCCGCCGAGGTAACCCGCGATCTTGCGAGCCTTGGTCGGGGACTCGACGATGACGAGTCGCCGCACGGCGGTGGAATCGGTGTCGGTGGCGGCCACAGGTGCCCTTCGTTAAGAGTTTCGCTGCTGGTTGCCGTTGTACCTTATATACAGGGTCTTCTGCACATCACTTCAGGAGGCGGGGGTTGTTGCGCGGCTCTCTTTAGGTGGAACGAACGACCCCGGGCTCGACCGACACCGTCCCGCCGGGCGCCATGAGTCGGCCACCTCGACGCGATTCAGGCCGGCGACGGCCAAGCCGACGCGGCCTCCGCCCCGGGCGGCGACGCACCGATCGTCTCCAGCAGCCGAGTGCGGCGCTTGCGGCCGGTGATGCGCAACGCGGGGTGGGCCCCGTTGGTACCGACCAGGGTGGGGGCGATGCCGATCCGCATGAGCGCGGTGGCCAGCCCCGCGTGGGTGTCCGGGGCATGCGCGTCCAGCCCGAGCGCGTAGTGGGCGCCGTCCGGTCGTCCGGCGGCCAGGACCCACAGTCGCAGTGCGCGCGGACTCGGCGTCCAGCCCTCGGGAACCGTCTTGACCGCCCCGCTCGTCCACCGGCGGTGCAGCGCCGTGAATCGGGGGTTGGCCTCCGTTCGAGCGAGCGGACGCCCGTCCTCGGACTGCGCGACCTCCGCCTCGAAACCGATCGCCTGGATGTCGGCGCTGATGGCCTGCGCCCGCCACAGGTCGGGCACCACCACCGAGATCCGGGCACCGACCGGCGTATGCAGCGACTGCCCTTGTGCCGCAAGCAATCCCGCCAGGTCGTCAATGGCAGGATCCTCCGTCTCCGCGGAGAACAACGACATCTGGCTCACCGCCCCGAGTCTACGTGGCCGCACCGCGGTCGCCGCACACGTCGTCCGGCGTTGCCTAAGATGGCAGGGTCGGTCACAAGGGGGCGAAGAGGCGTGATGGAGCGGAGCACCTACGGCACCGAACTGCTCGGCCGCACCCTGGCCGGCGAGACGGAGCCGGACGAGAGCCCGCTCACCCACCTCGCCGTGATCCCCACCCGCACAGCCGAGTTCGCACCGTGGCCCGAGTGGGTCCACCCCGCGGTCCGGTCGGCCTTCGTCGAACGCGGCATCGCCCGGCCGTGGACGCACCAGGTCCGGGCGGCCGAACTCGCGGTCGCGGGCCGCCACGTGTCGATCTGCACAGGCACGGCGTCGGGCAAGTCCCTGGCCTATCAGCTCCCGATCCTCACCCGCTTCGCCCAGGACCCGAACGCCACCGCGCTGTATCTGTCGCCCACCAAGGCCCTCGGCACCGATCAGCTGCGGTCGGTGGCCTCGCTCGTCGCCGGCCTGCCGGAGTTCTCCCACCTGCAGCCGTGCATGTACGACGGCGACACCGAGCAGGAACTGCGGCAGTGGGCACGACTGCATTCGCGGTGGATCTTCACCAACCCGGACATGCTGCACCTGGGCATCAATTCGACGCACGCCAAGTGGCGCCAGTTCTTCGCTCGCCTGACGTACATCGTCGTCGACGAGTGCCACCACTACCGCGGCGTCTTCGGCTCGCACACCGCGCTGGTCCTGCAGCGCACACTGCGCCTGGCCCGCATGTACGGTGCCGACCCGGTGGTGATCGGCGCCAGCGCCACCGTCGCCAATCCGGCGCAGGCCTTGTCCCGGTTGATCGCCGACGACGTCGTCGCCGTCACTGAGGACGCCTCGCCGCACGGGGAACGCACCGTCGCCCTGTGGGAGCCGGGCTTCCTCGAGCAGACCCGCGGGGAGCACGACGCCCCCGTCCGGCGCCCCGCTGGCGCCGAGGCCGCCCGACTCCTCGCCGACTTCGTCATCGAGGGGGCCCGCACCCTCTGCTTCGTCCGCAGTCGACGGGGCACCGAGGTGACCGCGCGCAAGGCCCAGCAGTTGCTGGCCGAAGCCGCGCCGGAGCTCGCCGACCGGGTGGCGGCCTATCGTGCCGGTTATCTCGCCGACGATCGACGCCGCCTCGAGCGCGCGCTGGCCGACGGCGAACTGCTCGGCGTGGCCACCACGAACGCCCTCGAGTTGGGCGTCGACATCAGCGGTCTGGACGCGGTGATCGTGGCCGGGTACCCGGGCACCGTCGCCTCCTTCTGGCAGCAGGCCGGTCGTGCCGGACGCCGCGGCGAGGGTTCCCTCGTCGTCCTCATCGCGCGCGACGATCCGCTCGACACCTACCTCGTGCACCATCCGGAGGCACTCCTGGAGCGTTCGGTGGAAGCCACGGTCACCGACCCGCACAATCCCTACGTGCTGGGACCGCACCTGCTGTGCGCGGCCACCGAGGCTCCGCTCACCGAGCGCGACGTGACGGCCTTCGGCGCCCACGACCTGGTGGAGGAGTTGGTGGCCGACGGATTGCTCCGGCGCCGCAAGGCGGGCTGGTATCCGGCGCCCGGGCTGGATCCGCACGGTGAGATCGACATTCGCGGCGGCGCCGGCGGGCAAGTGCTGATCGTCGACTCCACCACCGCCCGCCTGCTGGGCACCGTCGACTCCGGTCGCGCCAAACGCAGCGTGCACCCGGGCGCGGTGTACCTGCATCAGGGCGAGAGCTTCGTGGTGGACGAGTTGGACCTGCACGACTCGCTCGCGCTGGCCCACCCGGAGGAACCGGACTGGACCACGTCGGTCCGGGAGACCAGCGACATCGAGATCGTCCGCACCCTGGACGCGCGGAACTTCGGTCCCCTCACCGTCGCCTTCGTGGAGGTGGTGGTCACCGACCAGGTGACCGGCTACCTGCGCAAGGCGCTCTCCGGCGAGATCCTCGACTCGGTCCCGTTGGACATGCCCGAGGAGGTGCTCCCCACCCGTGCGGTGATGTACACCCTGGAGCCGGAGACGCTCATCGCGGCCGGCGTCGCCCCGGACAAGTTCCCCGGCGCCCTGCACGCCGCCGAGCACGCCGCGATCGGCATGCTCGGTCTGGTGGCCACCTGCGACCGCTGGGACATCGGTGGCCTGTCCACCAACGCCCATTCCGGTACCGGCCTGCCGACGGTGTTCGTCTACGACGGCTATCCCGGCGGTGCCGGCTTCGCCGAACGCGGCTTCGAGGCCTTCGCGGCCTGGATCGGCGCCACCGCCGACGCCGTCGCGGCCTGCGCCTGCCGCGCCGGCTGCCCGTCGTGCGTGCAGTCGCCCAAGTGCGGGAACGGTAACGAGCCCCTCGACAAGGAGATGGCTCTCAAGGTCCTTCGCCTCCTGGGCCGCCTCCACGACTGAGCCACCCGCGTTCGACGAATCTCGACGAATATCAACGGGTAGAGATGCGAAAAGCCCCCGAACCACGAGGGTTCGGGGGCTTTCCAAGTTGTGTTCGGCGGTGTCCTACTCTCCCACACTGATTAGGGTGCAGTACCATCGGCGCTGGTGGGCTTAGCTTCCGGGTTCGGAATGGAGCCGGGCGTTTCC